>NZ_JARWOP010000354.1 GCF_029868745.1 Nocardia wallacei
GCAGCGGCCCGACGGCAGCGAGAACGCGAACCTGCCCACCGGCGCCATCGAGGTCAACGTGACCGAGCTGGTGGTGCTCAACGAGTCCGCGCCGCTGCCCCCCGACGTGGAGTACGACCTGCCGGGGGGCGTGGTTGCGGGGGTCGGCGCCGGCGCCGATGCACAAGTTGCCGACGGCGCGCAGCAGTTCGTAGGCCTCCATGTCGGGGCGGATCTCGCCCGCCGCCGCGGCGGTGTCGAGCAGTTCGGCGCACACGGGGACGAGGCGGTCGAGGAAGTAGGCGTGCAGCGTCCCGAAGGCGGCGTCGTCGGACCGCAGCGCCTCGGCGAGACCGTGCTTGGTAACGAGGAAGTCGACGAACAGGTTGAGCCAACGCGCCAGTGCCGCATGAGGAGTGCCGCAGGTCGCCGCGAGCGTCGGACCGGCCTCGGCGCAGGCCTCCACCTGATGGCGGTAGACCGCGACGATGAGATCGGCCCGCGTCGGGAAGTGCCGGTAGATCGTGCCGACGCCGACTCCGGCGCGGGCGGCGATATCGCGCACCGGCACGTCGACGCCGGACGCGACGAACGCCGCGGCGGCCGCGTCCAGCAGCGTCTTCTCGTTGCGCCGCGCGTCGGCTCGCTTGCGCGCGGCCGGTCTCGCGCCGCCCTCGTTGTCGGCCATCGCGCGGCCTCCTCCCTCACCACCACTTGGCAAGCGGAACACAGTTCCGTATGTTGGTTATCGGAACAAGGTTCCGCTTCACCTCAGAATGCCACACCCGGCAGGACGCCGCCGCTCTTGCTCCAGGCGGCCCCGGAAGGACGAACGACCATGGCGCACAATCCCACTCCCAGCTTCGGCATCATGACCGCTCCGATGCAGGTCGACTACCACGACATCCTGCGGGTCTGGCACGAGGCGGACACCGTCCCCGAGATCGAACACGCGTGGTTGTTCGATCACCTGCTGCCGATCGCGGGCGATCTGAACGGGCCGATCCACGAAGGCTGGACGCTATTGTCGGCCCTCGCCGCGCAGACCCGGCGGCTGCGCCTCGGACTGCTGGTGACCAGCAACCGTTTCCGGCCGCCCGCCGTGCTGGCCAAGATCGCCACCACGGTCGACATCGTCTCCGGCGGGCGGCTCGACTTCGGCATCGGCGCGGGTTCCCGGCCCAGCATCCCGATGGCGCGGCGCGAGTACGAGGCGCACGGCCTGCCGTATCACGACGCCCGCCATGCCGTCGGAGATCTCTCGGAGGCTCTCGCCGTGATCCGGCGATTGTGGACCGAGACCGAACCATTCGACTTCCACGGCGAATACGTGCGGCTCACCGGCGCGGTCGGCAACCCGAAGCCCGTGCAGCGCCCGCACCCGCCGATCATGATCGGCGGCCGCTCGGCCGGTGTCCTGCGCCTGGTCGCCGAGCACGCCGATCTATGGAACATCCCGGGCGGCGACCTGGACGACTGCCTCGAGCGCAGCGCCCTGGTAGACCGCTACTGCGCGGACATCGGACGCGACCCCGCCACCATCACCCGCTCGATCTTCCTCCCGGTGTCCTACGACCATCCGAACGACACCCGAAAGGCGATCCGCGCGGCCCTCGACGCCGGGTTCCCCCACATCGTCCTCGGCCTGCCATCCCCTTATCCCCCGCAGGTCGCACGCTGGGTCGCCGACGAACTCGTCACACCGTCGGTCTAACGCCCGCCAGCTCCCCCCTCAGCGATTTACCTTGCGGCCGAACAGGTTTGATAGCCGAAGTACAGTACTCCCAGGCGCGGTGGATTACACCAATATAGAAGGACACGTCCATACCATCACTCGATAGCGATGCCACTTATACTGGGCGGCAAGGCTTTCGGCGTCAGGGGCAAGCCGACCGCGCGGCATCGGCTGCTCGCGGCGGGGCACTGCCTGCCAGGTCCACCTCGATGAAGCGGGGGCGGTAGATGCTCGCGTGGCGGTATACGTCGCCGCCGGGGGTGGTGTCCAGGCTGTTTACGTTGTAGGAGATGACAAGTCTTGTCGGGGTGGAGAATTCGAGGTGTGCGTGGGCGTTGTAGGTGTAGATGTCGGGGTCGTGGTAGGTGCCTGACGGACCCGTTTCCGGCGTGATGTACAGAGTGGTGGCGGGGCCGAAAGGCCCTTGGGGCGTGGGGGCGTAGCGGCCGATGAGGCGGTCGCTGAAACCGTTGGCGCCGTCCATGGTGACCAGCAGGTATCCGGCCTCGCGCAGTCGGTGCACCGAGAACTCGGCATTGATGCCGTCGGTGACGCGGGCCGAATCGGCTTCGGCGGCCGACCATCCGTGTCCGGTCCAGAAGGTGAATTCGCCGCGCAGGTCGGTACCGGTCACGCGGGCCACGTGGAGATACTTACGGTCTCCGGCGATCTCGACGCCGTAGACGTACGTCCGGTCGCCCTCCGGCCGCACCCACTGCCCCCAGAGGATTCCGCGGGTTCGGGGCAGCGGCGTGACCGACACGGGCCGGTGCAGGTCGTGTGGGTCGAATCGCGCCACCGACGAGCCGGCGAAGGCGATGTCGAGCGCGCCCGGACCGGACGATGTCCACTCGGAAACCGGAACCTGTAGTGCGCCACCGAGATACGTCGCCGCACCGAGCCAGAACCAGTGCCCCGGATCGGCGGGCGCGACGACGGCCGCCGGCCGCTCGGCGGACCCGCCGAGGACGGTGGACCACCTGCCCTCGGTGTCGCGGACGACGAACGAGTTGTGCACGAACCCGGCATCCGGTGGTCTGCCCGGCGGGTCGATCGGGGGCAGGAAGGTGTCGGAGAAGGCGAAGACCTCGCGACCGTCCGGCAAGGCGGCCGACCAGGTCGAGTCGCCGCCGGTCCATCCCCGCCCGGAGTCGCCGTACGCCGTGACGGCCGCCGCGAGGCAGGTGAGCGGATGCGCCGCCACGACCGTGAGACCGCGCGTCGGCCACGGGACGAACAATCCCAGCCCGGCGGCCGCGACCACGACGACGGCCGACAACCGGGTGAACCTTCCCGCTCGTGGTCCGCGTCGCATGGCTTCCCTGTCGTGTCATGGTGGCATCGGCGTCCGTTAGCATGCACGGCTGTGAGTGAGGGAGCGCGCGTGGGCCTGCTGTATCCCACCCCGAATGCCGGAGAGGACGACTTCCTCGATCTCGCAGGGCAACTCGAACCCGCGCTCGATGTCGAGGTCGTCTATGTACCGTGGCCCGACGACGTGGACGATCTGGCCGCGCTGACTCTCGCGCAGGTCATCGATGCGCTGCGGCGGCTGGGCTCGGTGGCGCACCTGGAGCGGGTGCTGCCCGAGGCGCTGGCGGGACGCGATGTCGACGTGGTGGCCTTCGCCGTCACGAGCGCCAGCTTCCTGGACGGCGCGGCGGGGGTCGAGGAACAGTTGCGCACCCTCGCCCGCATCAGCGGACGTCCGGCGACGAGCACCACGGCCGCGTACCAGCAGGCGATCCGCCACCTCGGCCTGCGCAAGGTCGCCCTGGCCTCGGTCTACGACGCGGACGTCTCCGACCACTTCGTCGAGCGCGTGCGCGAGGCCGGGGCCGAGATCGTGCGGCGCGTCGACGCCGCCGCGGGCTCGGACCGCGCCTTGGCCGCCTGGCCACCCGACCGGATCGTGGATCTCGTCCAGCGTTCCGCCGACCCCGCCGCGGAAGCCGTCCTGCTCCCCGAGACCGCCCTGCACGCCTGCCATCTCACCGGCGAACTCGAACGGGCCGCCGGTGGCCCGGTCCTGACCGCCACCCAGGTAACCCTGTGGTCGGCGGCCCGCCTGCTGAACGTACCCGCCGTCTCCCCTACCGCGGGACCACTTTTCGTCCCCAACGGCACCGAATAACGAACAGCCACCACGGGATACCTACCGCGCCACCCGATCACCACCGCGGCGGGGGTGTGCCGGGATGCGGTGGTTTCCGAAATATGTTGCAGTGCTTCCCTTCTCGCACCACGGCAGGCGCTATACAGCCAGGGGCTGAAGGGCGGCGCGGATGGTGTCGCGGAGCCAGCGCTGTGCCGGGTCGGCGTCCAGCCGAGCGTGCCAGGAGAGTTGGATCTCCACCTCCGGCAAAGGGGCATCGATGGAGAACCAGCGCAGACCCAGGGCGTGGCCGTGCTGTTCGGCGAGACGTTGCGGGACGAGGGCGACGTAGCCACTGGACGCGGCCAGGAACGCGGCGACGGGAAAGGTATGGACGACGGCGGCGACGGTTCGCTGCAATCCCTGGGCCTCGAGCGCGTCGTCGAGCGGGCCGCGGGCGCGTCCTCGCCGCGACACCGAGACATGCGGGTGGCGGCACAATTGCGCCAGTGTGGGCCGCCGGTGCCGCCCGAGCGGGCTGGCGGTCCGGACCGCGCCGACCAAGCGTTCCCGGTACAGCGCCGCGGTGCGGATATCAGGCGCAGCGTCGTCGCCGACACCGATATCCAGATCGACCGAGCCGTCGCGGAGAGCCTCGGCGCTCTCGCTGCCCTCCGCGACGAAACGCAGCGTGACGCCGGGCGCGACCGCGGCCGTGGCCTCGACCACCGCCGGCGCCAGGGTCGCGGCGACCCCGTCGTTGATGCGAATCGTGAAGGTGCGCGCCAGTTCCGCGATCCGGACCTCACGGTCGGCGGTGATCAACGCCGACGCCTCCTCGAGCAGCGACCGCACCCGCGGCGCAGTGCGCAGCGCGAACGGCGTCGGCGCCATCCCCCGGCCCGCGCGCACCAGGATCGGATCGTTCATCGCCCGCCGCAACCGGCCCAGCGCCCGGCTGGTCGCGGGGATCGACAGATGCAGGCGCTCGGCGGCCGCCGTCACACCGCCCTCCCGGAGCAGCGCGTCGAACACACGCAGCAGGTTCAGGTCCAGCTGATCCGCCATACTTGCATGCTACGCAAGCCACCATCATGGAAGTTGCGCCGTACGCGCTGGACCCGGCCGAATCCCTTATCCAGCATGCCATTCGGCATCCGTCCCGTACGGGTGCGCCGCAAGATCACCACCCCGGGAGCTGCACCTCACCGCCGAAAAGCCCGTTGGCGCCCAGGCCACATACCCAGGCGCCAACGGCACGCGTCAGTTGTAGACCGCTCCGAACGACGGCACCGAAATAGTGCCGAGCTGGTACTGGAAGCCGTCGGGGTTGGCGTCGCTCACCGGCACGGGCCAGCGGTGCCACAGGGTGCCGTAGACGGCGGCCACGACCATGCCGGGGCCGGGATCGAGGACGGCCGTGCGGATCGTGGTGTCGACCGGAATGTCCTGGTGCTCGATGAGGGTGTTGGTACCGCTGCGACCGTTGGACAGATTGAGCCACACCACGTCCAGCCGCGCGCCGCTCTGATTCGGCGCGATGGTCCCCGGACCGCCGAAGAACCCGAACCGGAATCCGTCCAGGCCGAGCGCGATTCCCGAACCGTAGACGCCGGGCCCGCCGCCACGGCCGATGTCGGACTGCGCGGGAATCTGGAACGGCTGCGCAGGCAGCGCCACGTCGAAACGCGCGGGCAGGGCGGCGGCGAGTCGGTCCACGGCCTGCTCGGCCGCCGGATTTCCGGCCGCGGCGGCGTGCAGGCGCTGCACGGCGACGGTCCAGTCCGGCGCCGGGTCGGCGGCGGCGGGCCCGGCCGCGAGTCCGGCGGCCATCAGCCCGGCCGCGACGGTCACGGTGAGACGGTGGGTGAAGCGGGGTCTGCGCATATCGGATCTCCTCGAATTGTGCTGTACCGCATGGACACCGGGTACGCCTCGATCGGAGCGTAAGGGTGCGGAGAGACCGGCATCCCTGCTCCGATGCACCCGATCCACGCATAAAAGCACTTTCCCGGCGGCGACGAGCGGGGGCTCGCCGTGGACCGGGCGGGATTTCGGCACTCCGCGCCCGCCGGTGCGCCCCAGGCTAATAGGTCCGCAACGTCCGCACGGCGCCTTCGAAGAGGTCGTCGCCGCCGGTATTCAGCTCGTTGTCGATGGCCCAGTCGACGACGACGCGCCACGGCCGACCGTCCGCGTCGTAGAACAGTTCCCGCTTGCGCCACAGTTGCCCGGCGTCACCCCGGAACGTCATGGTGACGGACATGCTCGGCCGCCCGTTCACCGCCACCTCGGCGAGGGTCACCTGCTGTTCGGTGATCCTGGTGCTCTCCCGGTACAGCCGGTACCAGTAGTCCGCGCGCTCGCGGGGTGTCCCGGTCGGTACATCCCAGCGCAGCACCAGCAGTTCCTGATGGATCTGCCCCTTCGCCAGCTGGAACGCCACCCCGCCTCCGTGGTCGTACAGGTCGTACGGCTCGTAGGCGGCCGGGACGGCGATGGAGATGCCGCCCCTGCGCTCGGTCTTCCACCCGGCCGGCACGGCGGCGGAGGCAGCCCCCGTCCCGGCGCGGCCACCGAGATCACCGGCCCACACCGCCCCGGCGACGCCGGCGACCGTGACGACGACGGTGATCAGCGCGGCGACCGCGGTCCGGAGCCGGTTCGGGTGACCCGCGCGGACACCTTTCCGAACCCGGAACCCCTTGCGCGACAAGCTTTCGCGCGCCGAGTCCGGGTCCGCGACGCGGGCCAGGACGGCGGCGGCCGTCGCGGCGCTCGGTCGCCTGCCAGGCTCCTTGTCGAGCAGCCCCATGATGAGATCCGACAGCTCACCGGCGTGCAACGGCGCCTGCGGGGCGGCGCGGAGCACGGCCTGCAGGGTGGCGTGCCGCGTCTGGCGCCAGAACGGCGAGAAGCCCTCGACCGCGGTGTAGAGCAGCGCGCCGAGCGCGAACAGATCCGATTCCGGACCCGGCACCCGGCCCAGCACCCGCTCCGGCGCGGTGTAGTCGGCCGAGCCGATGAGGGCGCCGGTGCGCGTCACCGGCGTCTCCCCCTCGATGTGGGCGATCCCGAAGTCGGTCAGCACGACCCGGCCGCCGGGGCCGAGCATGACGTTCGACGGTTTCACGTCGCGGTGCAGCACCTTGCGGGCGTGGGCGGCGGCCAGTGCGCGCACGATCGGGAGCCCGATCCGCGCGGCCGCCGCGGGTGAGAGCGTGCCGCCGGTCAGGACGTCGGCGAGCGTCCGGCCTTCGATCAGCTCCATGACGATCCAGGGCCGACCGTCCTCGGAGATCACGTCGAAGATGGTGACCACCGCCGGATGGTCGATCTGCGCCGCGGCGCGGGCCTCGCGTTCCAGCCGCGCGAACGCCGTCCGCCGGCTCTCCTCGGGCAGCGGCTCCGGCAGGCGCGGCTCCTTGACGGCGACATCGCGGTCTATCACGGTGTCGTGGGCCCGCCACACGGTGCCCATCCCGCCCTGCCCGAGTCGCTCGGTCAGCCGGTACCGATTGCCCAGCAGCACACCGTCTTCGAGGATCTCCCCGTGCGCCCGGTCCGGAATCGTCTCCCGCCCGGGATCCGGAAGGGCCGACGTCTCGGTGGGCACGCTCCACTTGCCGGCCTCGTCCGGCTGCGGCGGCACTGCCCGGGTGACGTCCATCGCTGCATGATTCTTCGCTGGTCCCGGGCACGAGGGTGATATCGGCGGAACCGCGCGGTGCGCGTGCCCGGCGCGGGTCAGTTTAACCCGGAATCCCGGCGGCGGCGCGGGATACGGCGTCGCCGGGCGCTCGGCAAAAAGTGTTACGCGTCAACAATGTTGGCGTTACATGGTCGGTTCGCGGTGTTTTCGCTACCCTCTGGGCGGAAGAAGTTAGGCGCCGTTCTGGTACAGCGGTGCAGAGGAGGTGGCACGTCGGTGACTCGGATGCCGATGCGGCCGGGCCGGTGCGAACTCGGGGACGGACGGATCAACTGTGAATAGTGGGCCGGATCTGCCCAAATATCGTCTCGGAATTACCGGTTGGGGCCGCCGCGGCGTCCGTGGCCGGGTCAGTGTCCGGGTCCGCCTGCTGGCGATCGTGCTCATCTCGAGTACGACGCTGCTGGTGATCGGCGTGGGCGCGGCCGCCTATCTGGTGCAGTCGGGCCGGGCGGCGAAGGAGTGGGCCGACCTGGCGAGCAGCACGACGACACCCGCGATCCTGATGGTGCAGGCGTTCGAGGAGGAACGCCGGCTCTCGGTGCTGCACCTGGCCGGTGACCCGGACGCCCAGGCCCAGCTCGCCACCGCCCGCGGGCATTCGGACCAGGCGCTGGCCGCGGTGATCGCCAAGGGCGACGCGGCCCGCAAGCTGAACCCCGACGGCTCGGCCGCCGATATCGAGGGCTACAACAAACTCTTCGCGCTGGTGCCGCAGCTGCGCGGCGGCGTGGACGCGCGCCAGGCGCCGCAGGAGGAGATCTTCGCGGCTTTCACCAGCATCATCGAGACCATCGTCGGGGCGTCGATGATCGCCGCGCGGGTCGCGCCCGACGCCGCCATCGCCATCGAACTCGGCTACGGCGTCGAGCCGCTGCGCGCCGCCGAGGCGCTGTCCAAGGCCGACACGCTCGGCGCGATGGCGCTCACCGTGGGCGAGCTGACACCGGCGCAGCTGACCGAATTCAACCGCTACGTCGGCGAATTCCGCGGCGCGGTCACGTATTCCGGCGGTGCGCTGAAGGGCGCCCGGCTGGCGCAGTTGCGGGCGATCACCGACAGTCCGGCCTGGCAGCAGCTGACGGCCATGCAGGACGCCGTCGTGCTGCGCGGGCCGGTAACGGCGGACGACACTCGTTCCTCGGAAAGCGGCCGGTCCCGCGACGCGCGGTCGACGCGCGTGGCCGAACTGCCCCTCGGCATCACCGACTGGCAGCGGGTCTCCGTCGAGGTGAACTCGGCACTGCTGCGGCTGTGGGAGGACCAGAGCCGCGACGCGCACGTCATCGCCCGCGAGCAGGGCGACGACACGGCGGCGCGCTCCCTGGCGGGCGGCGTGGCGGTGCTGGTGATCGCGACCCTGGCCTTCGTGGCCGCGCTGGTACTGGCCAACCGGTTCATCGGCCGGATGCGACGCTTGCGCCGCGACACTTTGGAATTGGCCGATCAGCGGCTGCCCGGCATCATGGCGCGCCTGGAGGCCGGTGAGGCCGTCGACACGAAAGCGGAAGTGCCGCGCCTGGACTTCGGTACCGACGAACTGGGCCAGGTGGCCGACGCGTTCAACCGGGCCCACGTCGCCGCGGTGTCAGCGGCGGTCGCCGAGGCGACGACGCGCGCCGGGGTGAACACCGTGTTCCTCAACATCGCGCACCGCAGCCAGGTCGCGGTGCACCGGCAGCTGGCCCTGCTCGACCAGGCCGAGCGCCGGGAGGAGAACCCCGACCAGCTCGAATTGCTGTTCCAGCTGGACCATTTGGCGACTCGCGCCCGCCGCAACGCGGAGAATCTGATCATCCTCGGCGGCGAGCAACCCGGCCGCCGCTGGCGCAAACCGGTGCCGCTGCTGGAGATGATCCGCAGCGCGGTCGCGGAGAGCCTGGACTACACCAGAATTCAGACCGGACGGGTTCCGGAGGTGCGCGTCGCCGGCAAGGCCGTCGCCGACCTCATCCACCTGATGGCCGAGCTGATGGACAACGCCACCGCGTTCTCGCCACCGCAGGCGCGTGTCGAGGTGACCGCGACGACGGTCGGCCGCGGCGTGGCGGTCGAGATCGTCGATCAGGGCCTCGGCATGTCCGTCGACGAGATCGCCGAACGCAACCGGGTACTGGCCGAGCCGCCGGACTTCAGTGTGGCGGCGCTGTCCTCCGACACCCGATTGGGACTGTTCGTGGTCGCCAAACTGGCTACCCGCCACGGGATTTCGATCCGGCTGGGCGAGTCGGTCTACGGCGGCATCCGGGCGGTCGTGCTGATCCCGACCGCGCTGATCGAATCGGGTGAGCCCCGGCCGGGCGAGTACGCGCCGGACACCGGCGAGTATGCGGCGGTCGAGACGAGCGCCGCTGCGGAACCGGCCGTGCCGAACGGCAGCGCGGCGGAGGCTCCGGCCGCGTCGGCGTGGTTCGAGCCGGGACGGACGAGTGTCGCCGTCGCGGATCCTGCCGACGACAGCGAGGCCGTGACCGGGCCGCAGTACCGGCCGCGGCCCGCGCCCGCCACCCCTGCCCGGCCACCGCTGCCCCGCCGCCGCCGGCAGGCCACCGCCGTGCACGACGAGCAGGCCGCTCCCGTGCCCGAGCCGCCGCGGGAGCGCACCGCCGACGAGGCGCGAAACCTGATGTCCGCCATCGAGGGCGGCACTCGCCGGGGTCGCCACGTGCGCCCCGAACCGACCGACACAGAATGATTCCGAGGAGACGGTAACGATGACCACTTCCCAGCGCACCGACCTCGGGTGGCTGCTCGACGAACTGATCAACGGCCTGGTCGGCGCCCGATCGGTGGTCCTGCTGTCCACCGACGGCCTGCTGCTCGGCCATTCGGCGCAACTGGAGCGGGCCGACGCGGAGAAGTTCTGCGCGATGGCGTCGGCCTTGCACAGCCTGGCTCGCACCGCCGGCGGCCACTTCGACGCCGGCGGCGTCTGCCAGACCGTCGTGGAACTCGACCGCGCGGTGCTGTTCGTCACCGCCGCCGGCGAGAACGCGTGCCTGGCGCTGCTGGCCGCCGAGACCGCCGATATGGGTATGGTCGCCTACGAAATGAATCAGACCGTCCAGCGGGTCCGCGCCCACCTGGCCGTCGACCTGCGGCAGCAACCGAATATCCCGAGACAGCAATGAGTTACCCGCGCGAGTCCTGGTACGAGGAGGACGCCGGACCCCTCGTCCGTCTCTATGCCGTCACCCGCGGCCGAGGCCGCGCGGCACGACCGGAACTGAACACCGGCACCCTGCTGATCGACGCGGGCATCGGGCTTCCGGTGCGGCGCACCGAACCGGAGTACACCGCCATCGTGCGGCTGTGCCGGGTGCAGCAGTCGGTGGCCGAGGTGTCGGCGCAGCTGGGTCTCCCGCTGACGCTCACCAAGGTGCTCATCGGGGATCTGATCGACGACGGGCGGCTGGTCTACCGGTCACCGGCGCCCATCGCGGAGACGGGCGCCGACGTCGATCTGCTCCGGGCGGTGCTGAACGGCATCAAGGCCCTCTGACACCGGCCGGCGCCGGAACGATCAGATCAGCTGCGCGGCAAGTCGTTTCGCGTTCATGTAGGCGATCGCCTCGATCGTGACCATCGGGTTGACCCCGGAGGCGGTCGGGAAGCAGGAGCCATCGGCGACGACGACGTTCGCGACGTCCCAGGTGGCGCCGTCGGGGTTGGTGGCGGAGGTGTCCGGCGAACCGCCCATGCGCGCGGAGCCCATGATGTGCAGCGCGCCCATCGAGCACTGGCCCGGGCCATAGCCCGCGGTCCGACATGCCGCGGCGAATTCCTCGTGCGAGCCCCGCTTTCCGGGCTCGTAGGCCACACCCGCCTGATGACCGGAGAAGATCCGGCGCGCACCGGCGGCGGCGAGAATCCGCGCCGATCCGTCGAGGCCGGTGTGCAGGTGGGCGGCGTCGTAATCCGACAGCCGGTACTTCACCACCGGCTCGCCACTGCGATCGACCGACACGGTGCCGTGGCCACGGTCCCGGGTGATCACGCCGACGGAATTGGAGTGCGCGAAATCCAGCATGGTGGAACGGAATTCGGCGGCGCCGCGCCAGCTCATGAAGCCGGTCGCCAGCGCCGGGTTGATCGGGCCGGTCTCGTAGATGACGCCGTAGCCCCGGCCGTCGAGGTCGGCGTGCTCGCGGCAGATCCGCGCCTGCATGCCGCCCTCCCACGGGCGGATCTCCTCGTCGAACACACCGAAGACCACCGCCGCCGGATGCAGCCGCAGATAGCGGCCGATGTTCTTGTTACGCAAGCCGGAACGCCGCAGCAGCGCCGGGGTCTGGATCGCGCCCGCGGCCACCACCACCGCCCGCGCCCGCACCCGGAATTCGACGCCGCTGGAAGTGCGCGCCGAAACCTCTTCCGCCCGGCCGTTTTTCACCGAGATCTGCCGCACATCGGCGTCCACGACGAGGCGGGCGCCCCGCGCGGCCGCATCGGCGAGCCAGGTCTTCGTCACCGACTGCTTGGCGCCCAGCCGACAGCCGTAACCGCACCGGCCGCACTCCGCGCCGGCGTCGCAGGCATCGGACACGTTGCGCGGCAAGGTATCCACCGCCCAGCCCAGGGCCTGCGCCCCGCGCTCGAGTACGGCGTCGCGCGCCGACAACGGGGATCGGCGGTCGTTGACGCCGAGGCGGCGCTGCACCGTCTCCAGCGCCCGGGTGAACTCCGGCTCGGTGAACTGCCGCGCGCCGAGTTCGGCCCATTCGGCGCGGACGTGGTCCGGGGTGGGCAGCGAGGTGCTCCAGTTCACGACGGTGCCGCCGCCCAGGCAGGTGCCCGCGACCAGGGTCAGCTGTCCTTCGGCCGTGGCGGAGGGGCCGGGCGCGTACAGGTGTTGCAGCGCGTCGAGTTCGCCCTTGCCGAAATCCCGGTCGTCGTAATAGTTTCCGCGTTCCAGCACCACCACGTCGAGACCGGCCTCGGCCAGCACCGCCGCGGCCGTCCCGCCGCCCGCGCCCGAGCCGATCACCACGACGTCACACGACAGCGTGTCGGGTTCGGTGATCCGCAGCGGCGTCAGCGCGGGCTGCGGGGCCGTCCGCAGCGGGCCGAAGGGCGCGGCGTAGCCGATCTCCTTCCACATCGGGTTGGCGCCCGTCGGGCCGGGAGTCGCGTTGTACGCCAGCAGCGACGCCTGTTTGAGCGCTTGGAACACCGCCCGGACCGGGGCCAGGCGGGAGTCACCGAGCCGCAGCAGCGCCCGCTCCCGGTCCGCCTGCGACAGCGCGGAGAAGCGCCGCGGCCCGCGACCGGTCAGCAGGCCGAGGATCGGCGAGTCCCACAGGTCGAGCAGGCGGGCCAGCTGCTGCTGCTCGGCCTCGCGCGGGTTGCGCGCCAGCAGGTCGAAAACAGTGTCCACCGCACCGAGTTCGGACGCCGACGGCAGCGTCAGCCCGTCGCCGGGAGTGAACGTATCGCAGATCATGCCGAGCGCCGCTCGCTGCTTGGCCGTAGGTTCCATCAGGCTCCACCCTTCGTGCTGCCTGGATTTCTACCACGGTGGGAGAACCTTCGCTCACAAAGAACCGAAGTACCGGGCGGTATCTCTTGCAGTTGATAAGGAATTGCCAATCACTTGTTCGGACAGCCGAATCGGCACGGGGTGAACGGGGATGGCATGCTCTCCGCCATGGCCGATATTCGCCTGGACATCTCCGATGCCGTCGCCACCGTCACCCTCGACCGCCCGGCGCAACTCAACGCCTTCACCCTCACGATGCGCGACGAGCTGATCGACGCGTTCGACGTCTGCGATCGCGACGACCGGGTCCGGGCGGTGGTGCTCACCGGCGCGGGGCGCGCGTTCTGCGCGGGGGCCGACCTGTCGGCGGGCGCGCAGACCTTCGAGGCGCCCGAGGACGACGGCTCGGAGCCGTTCCGCGACAGCGGCGGCGAGGTGGCGCTGCGGATGTTCGATTCCCGCAAACCGATCATCGCCGCGGTGAACGGGCCCGCCGTCGGCATCGGGATCACCCTGACACTGGCCGCCGACTTCCGGCTGGCCGCCGAGGGCGCTCGCATCGGCTTCGTCTTCAACCGGCGCGGCATCGTGCCCGAATCGTGCTCCAGCTGGTTTCTGCCGCGCCTGGTCCCGATGCAGACCGCGCTGGACTGGGTGTGCTCGGGCCGGTTGGTCGAGGCGCGAGAGGCGTTCGACGCCGGACTGTTCTACGCCCTGCACCCCGCCGACGCACTACTCGACGAGGCCTACGCGCTGGCCGCTCGCCTCACCGCGCACTCCGCACCCGTCTCCGTCGCGCTGGCCCGGAAGATGTTGTGGCGCAACCTCGGTGCCGACCATCCGATGATCGCGCACCGCATCGAATCCCGGGCCCTGCGGCAGCGCGGGGCGAGCGCCGACGCGCGCGAGGGCGTGTCGTCGTTCCTGGAGAAGCGGGCCGCGCGCTTCCCCGACAGCGTGAGCCGGGATCTGCCCGAAGTCTTCGGCGACGACCTGGCGGTACCGCCGTTCACGTAGCGGACGGCCGTGGACGGTGGGACCTATTCGGGTGTACCGCGTCCCTCCGATCCCTACCGTGGCAAGATCACCTCACTTGCTGGCTGGCATCACCGGCCGAACGACCGAGCCTCCACCGCCTCATTCCGGCACTGCTCTCGGTTCGCCGAGCAACTCGGCCAGTTCTTTTACCGTACGGTCGGACAAAATTTCCGCATCCTCCTCGTCGGTCCACGACTTCCGCGCGCAGCCATACCGCAAGTTGGGGGCTACCCACCGGCCTACCTCACGTGCCGCTGCGGCTTTGCGGCGGATCGACAAACAGCGCCACGGGTAACACCAACGCGCTAGTTCCACCGCCGGACCGTTCGCAACCATCACGTTGAAGCAACCATCGCGACGATTTCGGCGCGCTGTGCGCGTGACTCCACACACGCTTGCGATCTCAGCGCAAAAGTGTTCCGCAATGAAAGGACTTGCCGTGACCAGACTGATGAATGGATATCCGCGAGCAGTGAAGCCGATCGCACCGTCTCCATCGATAATTCCACGAAGATAGTCCGGGCGGGAGTATTCCTGATCGGGTGGCCTGATCAGGTCGTGCTTCCTACCCACCAGCACGCCGAACTCTTCGAACTCCACACGAGCCGTGCGAGAGTACATGTACAGGAAGTTGGTGACATAGACGCTCGCAAAATTGGTCCGTCGAGTCCGCGCTCCGATATACGTATGTACAGGAATGTGGCGCTGCAGCCGTGGCAGTATATCTGCGTCGCGCTCGGAAATTTCGATGGACAATCGACCCTTCCCCGAGGTACTGCCCGAATGTGTGGCGTCAGTCTGGAAGAGTCCGACCATGTAAGAGACCGCTGGCGAGTTCAGTTCGAACATCTGAGCATGCTACTCCCGACATCTAGGTCAGGGGGCAATTATGCGGCATTCACTGAATACGGATCATCGCGTTGATCCCCGTACATTCCATGCAATTTCCGATCTGCCGCATCTCTATTTCGGACACCTAGACCCCCGCTCGTATGTGGTGCGCGGCAAGGGATCTGGTGGAGGTGATCGCGACGTTGCGGCAGGTGCTGTGTGTGAAGGGCTGCGGGCCGGGGCTCAGTTCTTCCGCAGCGCGCCGACGATTCCCGCGCCCAGTAGGAGGAATCCGGAGATGAGCGCGAAACCGTAGGTAACCCAGGCGTGGAGGGCGACCTGCATCGACGGGTCGAGGAAGGCCAGGTCGGCGATCAGCGCGAACGTCTCGTCGGGGAACAGCAGGTGCAGGATGCCGGGCAGAATGCCCCAGACCAGCGCCGCCACGGTGGTGCCCAGCGGCGAGAACGCGGCCATGACGACCACGAGCAGGAGCAGCAGCGAGCCGCCGATGATCTCCAGTGCGGCGGTCCAGCGGTCGGTGACCGCCCCGACGATCACCCAGTAGCGAATGTCCGCGCCGCCCTTGGCCGCCAGCGCGATGCCGATCGGCGTCACCAGGAGCCCGAACAGCACGCCACCCACGGTGCGGCCGCCCAGCGCGCGGTTCTGGAATTGCGCTCCCGGCGGCGTCCAGCCCGCGGGTGACTCGAACTTGTTCGGCATCGCCCGTCCCTCCTGCAATTCCCGCATGCCCGCGAGACCTCGCCGCCTCTGCCGCACTCATTGTCATGCCTGAGTCGGAGAAATGTCCGCCCCTGGTCGGAAATGTTCGCGGCGCGGACTTCTGGCGGTCGCTGCTGGTTAGCATCGGGTATGCGCTCGACCGATGCCATCTCCGAACCGCCGGCGCTGCCCGGTGTGCGCCGCCGCTTCGTCACCGCGCGAGGCGTGCGGTTCCACGTGACCGAGGCGGGCCCGGCCGACGGGCGGCCCGTGGTGGTTCTGCACGGCTGGCCGCAGCATCACTACACCTACCGGCATCTGCTCGCCGATCCGCCGCCGGGGCTGCGGATCATCGCACCGGATCTGCCGGGCTACGGCTGGTCGGGTCCGCCGCCGCACCGCTGGGCCAAGGAGGACGTCGCCCGGGATGTGCTGGCGCTGCTCGACGAACTCGACGTGCGGCGCGCGCTGCTGATCGGGCACGACTGGGGCGGCTACGTCGGTTTCCTGATGGTGCTGGGCGATCACGGCCGATTCGACGGCTATCTGCCGCTGAACATCGCCCATCCGTGGCAGACGGCGCGCACGATGGCGCCGCACTTCTGGCGTTTTCTGCTCTATCAGCCGCTCGTGGCCGGGCCCGGGGTGCCGTTGCAGCGGCACACTCGCTTCTTGGAGCGAGTCTTCCGGCTGGGTGTCACCCGTGGCGACGAGTTCACCCCCGAAGTGATCCGCACCTACACCGACCGCTTCCGTGACCCTGTCACCGCTCGCGCCGCCACCGACACCTATCGCACCTTCCTGCTGCGCGAGGTCCCGGCCAACCGCCGCCCCGAACGCCGCCGGTCCACCGTCCCGATCCGCGCCCTGTTCGGCACCGACGACGGAGCCATCCACCGTTCCCTGGCCGCCGCCGAAACGGCCCGCGCCGACGACTACACCGTCGAATACGTCTCGGGCTGCGGCCATTTCATTCCGGAGGAACGCCCCGACCTGGTCCGAGCCCGCCTGCTCGATCTGGCCGCCGCAACCGCACCCGGCCGCTCCGAACGCGAGACAGGTTCGGGCAACGCCTGATTCGGCTCCGCTCGGGCGAGGAGCGGACGTCGTCTGCCCCGCGCCACGCATGGTCGCGCACGCCGCGCTGGTTCACGCACGCCGCGCCGGTTCACGCACGCCGCGCTGGTTCACGCACTCCTGGCAGGTTCGGGAGGGGGTGCGGGAATGCGGAAGGGGTGCGGGAAGTGACGGGGCGTCGCTCGGTGTCGGGGTAGTGGGGCACGATGGAGCCCGTGACTACGACCGAGCTGCGGGAATCCGCCGAGGCACTGCTGCGGGAGCTGGCGGGCCCGCGGGCGCGGCTGCGGGAGGACCAGTGGACGGCGATCGAGGCGCTGGTGGTGCAGCGGCGCCGGGCACTGGTGGTGCAGCGCACCGGATGGGGCAAGTCGGCGGTGTATTTCATCGCCGCCAAGCTGCTGCGGCGCGACGGGCGGGGCCCGACGGTCATCGTGTCGCCGCTGCTGGCGCTGATGCGCAATCAGGTGGCGTCCGCGCGTCGCGCCGGCGTGGTCGCGGCCACCATCAACTCCGGCAACGTCACCGAGTGGGACGATATCCACGCACAGGTGGCAGCGGGCGAGGTCGATGTGCTGCTGGTCAGCCCGGAGCGGTTGAACAACCCGGATTTCCGTGACGCGGTGCTGCCGAAGCTCGCCGCCGACGCGGGCCTGGTCGTGATCGACGAGGCACATTGCGTCTCCGACTGGGGCCACGACTTCCGTCCGGACTACCGCCGCATCCGCACCTTGATCGCGGACCTCGGCAGCGAGGTCCCGGTCCTGGCCACCACCGCCACCGCGAACGATCGGGTCGTCACCGACGTATCCAGCCAGATCGGCACCGACACCCTCGTGCTGCGCGGCGCGCTGGACCGCGAGTCGCTGCACCTGTCGGTGGTCCGCATCGACGATGCCGTACAGCGCACCGCCTGGCTGGGCAAGCACCTGCACGAGCTGCCCGGTTCCGGAATCATCTACACGCTGACCGTGGCCGCCGCGCACGACCTGGCCGACCTGCTCGCCACGCAGGGCCACCGCGTCGCCGCCTACACGGGGCAGACCGACACGGCCGAGCGGGAGTTGCTCGAACAAGCCCTGTTGGACAACGAGGTCAAGGCCTTGGTCGCCACGTCGGCGCTGGGCATGGGTTTCGACAAGCCGGATCTGGGTTTCGTCGTACATCTCGGCGCGCCGTCCTCCCCCATCGCCTATTACCAGCAGGTGGGCCGCGCGGGCCGCGGCACCGAACGCGCCAAGGTGCTGCTGCTGCCCGGCCCGGAGGACCGCCGCATCTGGAGCTACTTCGCGTCGGTGGCGTTCCCGCGCGACCACGTGGTGCGGTCCGTGCTCGAGGTACTCGATCGCGAGCGCGCGCAATCGACGGCCGCGCTGGAACCGCTGGTCGAGCTGAACCGTTCGCGCCTCGAGATGGTGCTGAAGGTGCTGGATGTGGACGGCGCGGTGCGGCGGGTGCGCGGCGGCTGGATCGCCACCGGCGTCCCGTGGGTCTACGACACCGAACGCTACGAACGCCTCTCGACCGCGCGCGAGACCGAACAGCAGGCCATGATCGACTACCAGGCGACCAGCGAGTGCCGGATGAATTTCCTGCGCCGCCAGCTCGACGATCCCGCCTTGGGCGAGGCGGGCTGCGGGCGCTGCGACAACTGCACCGGCTCCCGTCTCGACACCACCGTCGGCACCGACGAGCTGACCGCCACCCGCGCCCGGCTCGACCGCCCCGGCATCGATCTCGCTCCGCGCAAGCAGTGGCCGACGGGGATGTCGAAACTGGGAATCCCGTTGTCGGGCAAGATCAGCGAGGGCGCGCAGACGGGACGTGTGCTGGGCCGCCTCAGCGATCTGGCGTGGGGCAAACGCCTGCGCGCCCTGCTCGACGGCCCGGACGAACCCGTCCCCGACCACATCGTGCAGGCGTGCATCACCGTGCTGCGCGAATGGGACTGGGACCAGCGCCCGACCGCGGTCATGGCCCTGGAGTCGCCGACGCATCCCCGCCTGACCGCCGACCTGTCGGCTCGGCTCGCCCACATCGGCCGCCTGCGTGACCTCGGCATCCTGCGCACCCGGCCCGATCGGGCGCCGGTGTCGGCCGCCAACTCGGCGCACCGCGTCGCCGCGCTGTTCGACTCCTGGGAGCCGCCCGACCTGTCCGCCGCCGACGGCCCGATCCTGCTGGTCGACGCGCTCACCGACACCGGCTGGACCTTCACGCTGGCCGCCCGCACGCTGCGGCTGGCCGGGGCTCCGGCGGTACTGCCGTTCGCCTTGGCGACACCCACCTGATTCACTCTGCCCGCGGCGATGATCACCGACTATCGTCGGACCGATGGCCGGCAAGTCTGGCTCGCCGGCGGTCGAGCTGACCGTCGGGGAGCGCACGGTACGAGTGTCGAATCCGGATCGGGTGTATTTCCCCGAGTCCGGGGCGACCAAGCTCGACCTGGTGCAGTACTACCTGAGCGTCGGTGATGGGATCGTCAACGCGCTGCGGGACCGGCCGTGCATGCTGCACCGGTTTCCGAAGGGGCTGCCGGGCGGGAAGGTGCACCAGAAGCGGCTGCCCGCGGGCGCGCCGGAGTGGATTCCGACCGTGCGGGTCTACTTCCCCCGCTACGGTCGCACCGCCGACGAACTGTGCGTGAGCGAACTCGCCGACATCATCTGGGCCGTGCAGATGTCGACGGTGGAGTTCCACCCCTGGAATTCGCGGCGCTTCGACACCGAGAAACCCGACGAGTGGCGCATCGACCTGGATCCCATGCCGGACTGCCCGTTCTCGCGCGTGCAACGGGTGGCCGGTGTGGTGCGCGAGGTGCTCGGCGAACTCGGCGCGGTCGGCTGGCCGAAGACCTCCGGCGGCAAGGGATTACACGTCTACGTGCGGATCGCCCCGGACCACGGCTTCCAAGACGTGCGCCGCGCCGCCCTCGCCTTCGCCCGTGAGGTCGAGCGCCGCGCCCCCGAGGACGTCACCACGACCTGGTGGCGCCGCGACCGCGATCCGAAGATGTTGTTCGTCGACTACAACCAGAACGCCCGCGACCACACCATCGCCGCCGCCTACTCGGTGCGCGGCGTTCCCGAGGCCACCGTCTCCACCCCCGTCCGGTGGGACGAGATCCCCGACCTCGACCCGCGCGACTTCACCATCGCCACCGTCCCCGACCGCTACGCGAAACTGGGCGATCTCCACGCCGACATCGACAACACGGTCTTCGACATCAACCAGCTCCTGGAATGGGCCGATCGCGACAAGGTCGAAGTCGACCTCGACGATCCCCCCGAATCCTGACCCGCCCGGCCTCCCGCCACTCACATCCGCCCGCCGGGTACGGTCCCCCTTGGGCGGGCGTTCCCGGTACCGTGGCGCGCCCATCATGCGTAGAGGAGAGGTGCACATGTCCGCGGCTGCTGTTCGGATCGCTCTCGGACCGGAGGCGACTGACCTGCTGGCGCAGGCCATCGGTGCGGGCGGGGCGGTGGTGGCGCCGCCGGCGGAGGCTCGGGCGCTGGTGTGGGACGGCGGTCCGGCCGGGTTTCCGCGGGAGTTGCCCGCGGGAATCGAGTGGGTGCAGTTGTTCTCCGCCGGGGTCGAGGAGTGGTTCGACGCCGATATCTTCCGGCGACATCCGGATGTGGTGTTCACCTCGGCGGCGGGTGCTTTCGCGCGCAGCGTGGCCGAGCACGCGTTGCTGCTGCTCCTCGCGGGAGTCCGTTACCTGCCGGAGCACGTGCGCGCCCGCGGCTGGCGGCAGACCGACTTCTTCCCGCACATCGGGACGCTGCGCGGGGCTACGGTGACGATCATCGGCGCGGGCGGCATCGGACGGGAACTCGTCACGCTGCTGCACCCGTTCGGCGCGCGGGTGATCGCCGTGAATCGTTCCGGCACTCCGGTTTCCATGCCCGGCGTGGTGGAGACCGTTGCGGCGCATCGTCTTGCGGACGTGTGGCCGCGCACCGATCACGTCGTCGTCGCCGCGCCCGCCACTCCCGAGACGCGCCACCTCGTCGGCAAAGCCGAACTCGCGCAGTTGCGGCCGACCTCGTGGGTGATCAACGTCGCGCGCGGCAGCCTGGTCGATACCGACGCGCTCGTGCAGGCCCTGCGGGACGGCGCCATCGGCGGAGCGGGCCTCGACGTGACCGACCCGGAGCCGCTCCCGGACGGGCATCCCCTGTGGGAACTACCGAATGCGATTGTCACACCACATGATTCGAACCCGCCGCACCTGCGCAACGCCGCGTTCGCCGAGCGCGTGCGCGACAACGTCACCCGTTTCGTCACCGGCCGTGACCTGATCGCCCGCGTCGACGTGGTTGCCGGATACTGAACTCCGGCTCGTTCACACCGCTCCGGACGCGTGCAACGTCTTGACCGTCGGCGAGGCGGGAATCGCGCCCGGGTCGGGGTGCGTACCCAGGACTCGGTCGGCGGTGCCGGAGGTGGTGACCGTGAACCAGTAGTGCTCGTTCTTGAAGTGGTGCAGCCGGTGATTGCGCCGCACTGCCTGGAACAGTCGCGTACGGGGCTGGTAATCGGTGTGGATCAGGTAGTGGGACCACTCGTAGTTCAGTCCGAGCACACCGAGGACCACGAGGAAGGTCAGCCCGAGACCGAGGCGCGGGAACGCCAGCGCCGCAATGAGAATCAGGGCCGGAAGCAACCAGAGGAACGTCTGCCAGGGAATGAAACCCAGCGGCACGGCACGCGGATCGGCGTGATGCTCCCGATGTTTGCGGGCGAGCAGGCTGTCGACGGTCACCGGCCCCCATCGGCGCGGCCGCCAATGCAGCACGCACACGTGAATCACCCACTCCGCGAAGGGAAACGCGGCCAGCATCACCACCGGCAGCGCGGCATCGGTGAGCCGCCAGTCGCCGACCACCACCCGCGCGACCAGCGCCGCGACCAGCAGTCCGGCAATGATCCACGGTGACGGGCGGCGCGCGAACACCCGGAAGGCGCTGCCCAGCGTGACCTGCCGACGCCCCCGGCTCTCCTCGGCGGCCATCCTGCCGCGCGCCCGGCGATCGATGTCGGCCGCCCGGCCGCGACGCTCGCGTATCCGATCGATGACACTCATTGCGGTTCCTCCTCGAGCCGACGCAGCATCGCGTCGAATTCCGTTGCCGCCAAGGACAGCAGCGCGTGCGCGGCCTCCTGGGCGGCGGTGCGCGCACCGGCGTGGATCGCCTCGGCCAGCGCGCGATAGCGATCGATCCGGCTCACCTCGGCCGCCATCACCGACGCCAGCGCCGCGAGGGCGGGCTCGTAGACCGCGCGCAGGTTGTTGAACAGCAGCCGGTACACGATCGAATCGGCGGCGTCCACCACGTGGTCCCAGAATTCGAGGGCCCAGACCTGCTGCCGCACCGGATCCGACTCGGCCGCAAGCTTTTCCAGCGCCTCCCCCAACTCGGGCGCGAGCGTGGCGCCGGCACGATCGGCCGCCAGTCCGGCGACCTCGCGTCCCATCGCCAGCCGCGCCTCCAGAATGCTGCGGATCACCGCGTGGTCGAGTTCGCCTCGGCGCAGGATGAGCCGGGGCAGCATGTCGACCCCCGCGGAACGCCGGAAGTCGCGGATCGTGGTCGCCCCGCCCTGGCGCACCTCGACCAGACCGGTGTGCGCCAGCCGCTGCAACGCCTCCCGCACCGTCGGCCGCGACACGCCGAGCACCTCGGCCAGCTGCCGCTCGGCGGGCAGAGTCGCCCCCGGCGCCAGCTCACCGTCCAGTACCTCGTCGACGAGCTGGTCGAACACCGTGTCGGGAACTGTCCGCCGATCGATTCGCTGCAGGGCCATGCGCCGACAGTAGAACCGGATTGGTAAGAGGTCAAGTGGTCAGACCAGTGCGGATCCAGCGCGCCGGTACCGCTCGATCAGGGCCTGCACGGCCGCCACCTGCGCGCGTTCGTCGGTCCGCTGCGCTAGCGGTTCACCGTCGCTCGAAAAGCACTGCGGCGCCGAGGAACCCGGCGGCGGCCAGTGCCAGGCACCACACCACCGCCACCAGCGGGCTCGTCCCCACCGCGGTCCCGGCGAGCAGGCCGCGGAGGGTGGCGACGACGGGCGTCGCGGGTTGGTGGTCGGCGAAACCCCGCAGCCAGGACGGCATGGTCGCGGTCGGGACGAACGCGCTGCTCACGTAGGGGATGAACATGATCGCGTAGGTGAAGCCGCCCGCCGCTTCCGGATTGCGGGCCAGCAGGCCGAGCGCGATCGCGATCCAGGCGACGGCGTGCACGAACAGCAGGATCACGCCGAGCGCCGCCGCCCACGCGAGCGGCCCGGCGTGCGGCCGGAAGCCGAGCGCGACCGCCGCGACCAGCACGATGGCGATCACCCCGGAATTGCGCAGCACCCCCTCGCCCACATGTCCCGCCAACAGCGCCTGCCGGAACGCGGGCAGCGTCCGGAACCGCTCGATCGCCCCGCCCTGCACGTCGCGCGCCACCGCGGTCGCCGTAATCGAGGCCCCGAACCCCGTGCACAACAGGATGATTCCCGGCACGGCATACGCCACGTAGGGCATGTCGACCTGGATCGCGCCCCCGAACACATACACGAACAGCAGCATGACCAGAACCGGCAACAGCATCGAGATGAGCAACGTATCCCGGTCCCGCACAGTCCGCCGCAAACACCGCCGCACCATCACCCACGAATCCACCCCCGCCCCCACGATCACCCCCATCCGCCGCCCCCCGGCCCCGCAACACCCCACCGACCCGTTACCACCACCACGCCACCCCGGTCCACCGTCATCACCCGACCACTACGACCCACTGCCGTCATCCCGGCATGCTTCTGGCCGGTACCCACCGTGGCCAGATCTGGATCCCGGCCAAATGCGTGCCGGGATGACGGGATGCGCGTCCGGATCTCGCGACACATCCGGACCTCGGAACACGTCCGGGATGACGGGACGCGATGGCGGAGACGCGGGAGCGCTCGGGCCCGGCTCATCGGCCCGCGGACTCGACGATGTCGGCCGTGCGTGTGGTCGCGTCGTCGTTCGAGTTCAGCTGCACCGCGAGGTCTTTGGCGCGGGTGGCGAATTCCGGGCGCTGGATGCGGCGCAGGCCCGCGGCGAGCCGATCGCGGTCCAGCCGCTGGAAGCTCACGTGTGCGCCGACCCCGAGGCGCTCTACCTGCGCGCCCCACATCGGCTGGTCGAACGACACCGAGCACACCATGGTCGGCAGCCCGGCGCGCAGTGACTCGAAGGTGGTGCCGATGCCCCCGTGGTGGACGGCGGCGGCGCACAGCGGGAACACCAGGTCGTGGGCGAGCGGGCCCACCACCCGGATGTGCGGGCCGGTTTCGGCGTTCGCGGCGTCGAGATCGCTCCACCCGGCGCTGACCAGACCGCGCAGCCCGAGTTCGGCGCACACCTCGGTCACCATCGCCAGCACCGCGTGGGTGTCGCGGATCGGCATGCTGCCGAAGCCGAAGTACACCGGCGGCGCATCCTCTCGCAGCCAGGACATCAGGTCGGTGTGGCCGTCGGCCAGTTCGCCGACCGCCTCGCGCGCCGTGCGCTCCAGCGGCAGGAAACCCACGAACGGCCGCCGCGGACCCCACTGCTCGGGCAGGCCGGGTACCAGCGCGGCGTCGTAGATCTGCACCTCGGGCACATTGTCACGGGCCAGCTCGGCGGCGGTGCTCGCGGTGGTGCGCGGCAGACCCAGCTCCCGGCGCAGCCGGTTCAGATAGCGCATGAACACGACGCGGCGCAGATTCTCCGCCACCGCCCAGGTCGCCCGGTTGATCGCGGCCGGAGGACGCCAGTGCGGCGGCAGCGCGCCGGGAAACGGGTAGGCCGCGTTGGCGCGCGACGGAAATCCGTGCAGCGACACCATCGGCACCCCGGCCGCCTCCGCCACCGCGTGCGCCCGATCCTCGGTGAGCAACGTGGACACGATCACCTCGGCGCCGGCGCACACATCGATCACCTCCCGGTTCATCCGATCGGCGTAGTCGGCCATCTGCTTGCCGACCAGCTGCATGAGCCGGAAGCTGCTCCCCGCGGCCAGCGCCCGCTGCCCCTCCGCCGAGGAGTACAGCTGTTGCACGTCCGGGCCGCAGCTCTGCGCCGGGAGCCCGGCGCGGGTGGCGAAGTCGACCAGATTCGGCGGGGCGCCCAGCCGGACGTCGTGGCCGCGCCGCCGCAGTTCCAGCCCCAGCGCGACAGCCGGTTGCACGTCACCGCGCGTCCCCGTCAACGGGATCGCCACCTTCATACCGTCTCCTTCCCGATCGAACGTCCTCCCGCACCGTCCGCGCCACCCGTAGGGTGAGGGCGTGCACATCGCGATGTTCACCGATTTTCACCCCGACACGGTCGGCGGCATCCAGACTTCGGTGAATTCACAACACCGCGCCCTGCGGCGGCTCGGGCATCGTGTCACGCTGTTCACCATCTCCGGACCGGCGACCTCCGATCCGGATGTCCGGACGCTGACCGGCCTGCCGGGCGTACGCGTGAACGGCTACCCGATGGTCATACCGACCAAGACCAACAATCGGTTCATCGATGCGGAATTCGCCGCGCACGAGCCGGTCGACGTGGTCCACGTCCACACCACCTACGGCGCGGGGATCCTGGGCGTGCGCGCCGCCCGCCGCCACGGGCTGCCGCTGGTGCAGTCGGTGCACAGCCGCGACGACGCCTTCATCGAAAGCACCTCGCCCGCACCGTATCTCAGCGCCCTCGCGATGCGCGCCCTGCACGGGATGTTCCTGCGCGATCCCGCCCCGATCCCGCGCAACGACGAGTCCCGTGCCGCCCGGCACGCCTGGAGCACCGTCGTCGGGCACGCCCACGCCGCCGACGCGGTGGTGGTCCCGACCGAGCACTTCGCCGCCCGACTGCGCGCCCACGGCCTCGAACTGCCGATCCACGTGGTGTCCAACGGAGTCGACGACGATCTCCTCGAGTCGCTCGGGCCGCCGCGCGCGGACACCGACGATGCGGCGCCGTTGCGGGTGCTGTGGTGCGGGCGGTTGTCGGCGGAGAAGCGTCCCGTGGCGGCCGTCGAAGCGGTGGCGCGAGTCCCGGGCTGCACCCTCGACATCTACGGCGACGGCGACGACGAGGACCGCGTGCGGACCGCCGCCCGGGTGGCGGGCGACCGAATCCGGTTGCGCGGCGCGGTCACTCAGGCCGAATGCCTGGCGGCGATGCGGGAGCACGACGTGCTGCTGTTCCCGTCGAGCGGGTTCGACACGCAGGGCATGGCCCTGCTCGAGGCGGTCGCCGTCGGACTGCCGGTGGTGTATTGCGACGGCGATCTGGCGGAGTCGCTGCCCGACGGCGGCGGCGTGTGCACCCGCGACGCATCACCCGCCGCGATCGCCGAGACGCTGCGCGAGCTGGCCGACGACCGCGCGGCGCTGCGAGCCATTCGCGAAAAGCTTTCCACCCGGACCGATTCCGTCCGCCAGTCCCGGCAGACCGATCGCATTCTCGCCGTCTACCGCGAGGCGTCCGTCACGGCCGCGACCGGGCGGACGCCGAAAGGCCCTGGTTCAGAGCATATTTCCGGTATACCGACAGCACCGGGCGCGCTCCCCCTGCTCGGCCACAGCCTGCACGTCCTACGCGACGCGCTCGGTTTCGTCACCTCGCTCACACCGCTCGGCCCGGTGGTGCGCGTCCGGCTGGGACCGCGCCCGGCCTACGTCCTCACCACGCCCGAACTGATCCGGCAGGTCGCCTTCGGCGAGGCCGGCGAATTCCACCGCGAGGATCTGCGCGAGGCGGTGCGCGACATCATCCACGGCGCCTCCAACGTGCTCAGCGGCAAGCCGCACGAACAACGCCGCCGACTGGTGGCCCCCGCCCTGCGCCAGCGCCGCCTGCTCGAATATGCCGGGGTGGCAACCGATATCGCGGAACGCTGGGCGAGCACCCGCCGCCCCGGCCCGGTGAACCTGATGGACGAGGCGCACGCCCTGGTACTGGACACGGTCTCGGCCACCCTGTTCACGGCCGATTTCGGCGCCGACGCGAAACAGGAGATCCGCGAACATATTCCGTGGCTGCTGGGTCAGGTGATCCAGCGTGCCGCCCTGCCCGCCCCCGTGCGCCGGATGCGACTGATCGCCGATCGCCGTTTCCGGACCCGGGCCGCCCGGCTGCGCGCGGAGATCGGCGCGGTCGTCACCGAGTACCGCCGCCGCGACCACGATTTCCATGATGTGCTCTCCGCGCTGGTGCGGCACGTCGATCCGGAGACCGGCGTCCGGCTGTCCGACGAGCAGATCATCGACGAACTCCTGCTGATGCTGGCCGCCGGCGTCGGCTCCACCGCCTCGATACTCGGCTGGCTCTGGCACGAGCTGATGCGGCATCCCGACGTGGCCGAACGGGTGCGCGCCGAACTGGATTCCGTAGTCGGCACGGGGCCGGTCCGCCCGGAACATGCTGCGGCACTGCCGTATCTGCGGCTGACGCTGCAGGAGACATTGCGCATGTGGGCGCCGTGGGTCAGCACGAACACCGCCGCGAGCGAGGTCCGGCTCGGCGACCTCACACTGCCGCCGGGCGCGGTAGTGGCCTTCAGCCCGTACATGATTCATCACGACCCTCGCTGGTTCCCGGAGCCGGAGACCTTCGATCCCGAACGCTGGGCGCCCGGCCGCGTCGAGTCCATCGACCGCGCGGCCGTGCTGCCCTTCGCCGTCGGCCCCCGGCACTGTCCCGGAAGCAATTTCGCGATGCTGACCATCACGCTGCAGACCGCGGCGCTGCTGTCGCGCTGGGACCCGATACCGGATCCCGGTTATCGGGTGCGGCCGTCCAATCGCGATTTCGTCGTCGCGCCGAGCCGTCTACCGGTGACCCTGCGCCCGCGGCCCGCGGGCACCGCCGCTCAGGACACCGCCTGATCCTCGGGATCGATGAATTCGACACCGGTGATGATGTCGGGCTCGATACGCACGATGTGGTCGCGCGGACCGGGCAGCCAGGGCCGCAGCAGGGTGCGATAGCGCTCGATCTCGTCCGGATCGGTGACCACCTCGGCGGTGCCGGTGACGATGACGCACCAGCCGCGCCGGGTGCGCTCGTCGATGGTGTCGGCCTCGTAGGCCACCACCTGCCGCTCGGGGCTCATCGCGGCGCCGCGATTGGCATGGATGACGATCGCGTCGTCGTCGACGATGTGGTTGACCGGGCGGATGGTCGGCAGCGCGTAGCGGGCGAACACAAGGCGCCCGAACCGCACACTCGCGAGCAGCCGCAGCGACTCGGCGTTGGTCAAGTCGCGCGGTACCTGCTGCGCGGGAGCGCCCATACCGTCGATTATCCGCCGACGCTCGCCGTCGTGCAGGGGTGATGTGAATGGGCTGGACGGCCGCTGCTGCCGTGGGTGATCCTCGGCTCGGCTGGTCATTCGCTACATGTCCCACTCGTCGTGAACCGTGTGCATCGGGGTTCTAACGACGTTCCCGTAATCGCATCCGGTCAAACTGCGAAGTGCTAAAA
The DNA here is from genome assembly GCF_029868745.1 of Nocardia wallacei. Classification (GTDB taxonomy): domain Bacteria; phylum Actinomycetota; class Actinomycetes; order Mycobacteriales; family Mycobacteriaceae; genus Nocardia; species Nocardia wallacei_B. The sequence goes on from NZ_JARWOP010000354.1 coordinate 28,179, forward strand.
AGACTGATGACCTCGGAACCGTACCATCCCGACGAATTCGCGATCGGGTTGGCGGAACTGACCACGCTGGTGCTGTCCACCCCCGATGTCGAGTCCTCGCTGCGCGACATCGCCGATATCACCGCGCGCATGCTGCCGAACCGCCCGATGGTCGCAATCACGCTGCGCCGCAACGACGAAACGGTCACGGTGGCCTCGACCGGCCCGCACGCGACCGTGATCGACGAACTGCAACGCGGCCAGGGCCTGGGCCCGTGTCTGGAGGCGCTGCACACCGCCGAGCCGGTCGCCGTCACCGACATGGCGGCCGAAAAGCGCTGGGGCGCCTATCCCGCCCGCATGCTGGAACAAGGCATCCGTTCGGTACATTCGCAACCGCTGCTGGTCGACGGCGATGCGGTGGGCACGCTCAATCTGTATTCCACGCATCGTGAGGCCTTCGATCAGCCTGCCCTCCACGCCATTTCGCTCACCGGCCAGCACACCGCCGTACTGCTGGCCGCGGCAATCACCACGGCGCGCCAGACCGAACTGACCGCCCACCTGCAGGCGGCGCTGGCCTCCCGCTCGATCATCGACCAAGCCCTGGGAATCACGATGGCACAACGACATTGCGACCGGGACGGCGCGTTCGCAGTACTGCGGGCGGCCTCGCAGCGCGGCAATGTGAAAATCGTGACCGTCGCCGCCGCCGTCATCCGCGGCGTCACCGGGGCCGACCCGACGCCGCCGCATTTCAACCGTCCCAGTCGGTCTCGTTCGGCACCCGGCGATATGTGACGGTCATACTTCCTTGACAACACAGCGGCCTCGGCCGATATCCGAGGCGGCTACACTTCTGACAGAAGTCCTTCCCGAGTCCAGTAGCGCGGCTGGGGGCCTCTTCCCCTATCTCAGAAGGTTGCCATGCCCGCTGTCGCGCATCACGCAGCTCGGTCCGCTCGCGCGGTCACCGCACCCGAAGAATCGGGTGCCACCGTCGTTCCCCCGCTCCACGCGGTCGCGGACGACGCCGAGCCGGCGCACGTCGCATTCGACACCGCGGTCGCGATGCCGGAGGCGCCGCACACCATTCCGGAATCCAACGACCGCCTGGTCCGGCACCTGTTCGATATCGGACTGCAATTGCACACTGTCCGTGCGGTTTTCGAACAGGAGTTCAGCACACCGGAGGAGTTGCACGCGGCCCGCGCCGCGGTGGTGACCGTGCTGGACGATCTCGACACCATCATCCGCGACGCCGGAACCGCCATGCTGGATCTGGCCTTGCAGCAGACCCCGGCCGCCCCCGAGCGCCCGCGCCGTCGTCGACGGCGCTGACCACGGTCAGCCGCTCTCCCCGGCCACACTGCGATCGGGCTGCGGCCACTGCGGTCCGGCCGTCTGCTGCACCAGGCCGGTCCAGTCGTCGGCCAGCGTCGCCAGCAGGAACCAGGCCGCGTACACCCGCTCGTCGCCGACGTCGTCGATGCTGCGTAGCAGATGGGCGGCGCGAACCTGCGCCGCGGCCATGGCGTCGACGGCCGCGCCCAGCGACCGGGTGCGTGGCCGGGCCACCGTGTGCTCGGCCGCCCAGCGGTCGATCCGCGCGACGAGTTCGCCACGGCGGCCGTCGATTTCGGCCGAACGCAGCGGATCGCCGCGGCGCTGGTGGTGCAGTGCCGCGAGGTCCTGCGCCCAACGGGTCACGGGGTGGTCGCCGGGCTGGTCGCCGATGTGGCCGAGAAAGGCGGCCAGCAGTTCGTGCCAGTCCGGCAGGATGGGAGCGGGGCCGTCCGCGCGCCATCGCGCGGCGCGCGAGCGTCGCACACCTCGACCGGAGACCACGGGCCCGGCGGACGGTCGATCCACACCGTCCGGTTGCGGTACGAACATCTCGGTGTACCTCCAAGCGGCGAACGGGCGCACCCGGCGCCACACGCGAAACGCCGGACCGCGAGCCCGGCGCGGCAAGGGCGGACCGCGCCGGATCCGGCGCGCCGCAATCTGCGAAGGGGACATCTCCTGCGGCGCCGGGTGCACTGTCAAGCATGCGCGTTTCGCCCGGCCCTCCCACTGCCCTTTCGGTGGCCCTGCGGTGACCATCGCGGTGGCTCAGGGCAGGACGAGCGCCTGCGCGATCAGGGCCGCGTACAGCGTGAGCACGAACAGCACGGCCGGGACCAGCGGATACGGCTCGTCCCGGGGCGCCCGCGCGAACCGTATCGCGCCCCACAGCGGTAGTACCAGCAACACCGGGGGAATCCACGCGACCAGCGCACCGGGCACGTCGAATGTCCAGGGCCGCACCAAGATCAGATCGCAGGCCACCGCGATCACCGCGCACGCCACCCCGGCGGCCGTACTCCCGGCCGCACCGAGCGCGTTCGAATAGAACCACTCCCCCGGCCGCGGTGCGCGAGCCGTCTTGCGCGCGAACTCGAACTGCAGGAAGGCCCCCGCGAAGAGCACGGCCACCGCCGCGGCGGGCCATCCGGACGCCACCTGACCGGTGTCGATCGCCGAGACGACGAGGTAGCCGATGATGAACAGCTGCACCGGATAGGTGACCGCCAGATTGACCATGATCGCGTCGCGGACCGTCGCCGACACCCGTTCGAGACCCCACAGCGCCAGGCCGTAGGCCAAGGCAGCGGCGATCGTCACCGCCGAATTCACCGACAGCGCCAGCGATCCCGCGATCGCACCGGCCGCGATCAACACCATCGCCACTCGCAGGTCCGCGGCGCGCACCGCACCGGTCACCAGCGGCCGATCGGGATGGTGCGCGCGGTCGTAGTCGAGATCCTTCTGCTCGTCCACCATGCGGAGGTACAGCAGCACGAACGCCACCACGACGATCCGGACCACGGTGGCTCCGGCGGGCCGCCACGGCGCGTCCGGATGCGACACCAGCGCGGCCGTGGCCTCCAGCGCCAGCGTGAACAGCACCGCGTACAGCAGGTAGTGCGGTTCGTAGCGCGCCCGCGTGAACCGGGCGAGGCGGATCGCGGCATTCCCGTCCCGCCGTTCCGCGGTCCCTTCACTCATCGTCGTACCCAGCCGTTTTCGCCCTTCACGCCTGCCCCGCCGCGAACTCCAGCTCGATGCGGGCGGCCGACGCACCGCACTGGAGCACGTCGCATCGGACCGTGTCCGGCGCGGAACCGACAAGTTCGGCCGTGCATTCGGCGCCGCGGTCCAGTTCCACGAAGCGGTCGAACCTGCTCGCGACCCGCCGCAAGCGCGGCGTGCGCGGCAGCAGCATGGCGACGGCGGTCTGGCGGGCCGCCTCGATCAGCAGGCTGCCGGGAACGTGATCGAGCGGGTGATCGAACAGAAACGGGTGCGCGGTGTCCGCGGCGAGGGCGGCCGTGGCCGACACACCCGCGTGCCGGACCGGCGCGACCACCACATTGCGCCGGTTCTCCCGGCCCACGGCGGCCGCGTTCGCCCGCTCGGCATGCACCGGCGCACTGTGAAAGGGCCCGAGCCCCAGGCTTTCCCGGAACTCGGTGCGTGTCCTGGCCCACTGCCGCTGAGTGATCCAGAAGAACGAGCCGTCGACGGTCATCATGGGCGTTCCCCCGCAGTCGATCTCGAGCACCATGTCCAGCCCGCAGACGACGCCCTGACGCCGGTGCCGCCGGGCGATGCCGACGGTCATCACCAGGTCGGCGGGCGCCCGGCCGATCGACCACGCCGCGGTATCGGCGGCGGTGCCGTTGAATTCGCGCACGACGAACGCCATATCCTGTGGCACGGCGAAGTATTCGTGCGTGATCGCGATCGCGGCCTGGCGCGCGGCCTCCATCACCAGCAGCGGATCGTACTGCGCCACCAGCGGTTCGATGTGATCGCCGTAGTAGGCGTGCATGCGCGGGAGCTGAGCGCCGGCCACGAACTCCTCCGGCGACCGCGCGTGCAGCGAGGTGACGAAGACCTCCGAGACCGCGCAGCGGTGCGCCAGCTGCCGGGAGATCGTGCGCACGTGGCTCGCGGCCCGCACCATCGCGGTGTCCGTCGTCATGGGAGACCCTCCAACCAGTCGGGTGCGCCGACCGGCCGCAAGGTCTGCGGTCCGGTTCCGGTGCGCATGGGAAGTACCTGGGATCCGAGCACGATCACCGACCACGGATCCATCGCTCGATCCGCCGCCCAGGCCGCGCGCAGCAGCGCCGCGCAGGCCTCGTCGGACCGCGGATCGAAGCCGTCCGGCGGTCCGCCGAGGTCGGCCAGAATGCGTTCGATCGCCGCATCGCGTTCGAATTCGCGTGCGGGCGTGCGGGAATAGAGTTCCTCGGCCAGTTCCGCCGCGTGTCCCGAGCAGTCCGTGCCGGTGCCGATATCCGCCAGCACCCGCGAGCGGGTGTGCTCGTCGAAATAGATGGCGAGTTCGCGCAGCACGTCGGCCGGATCGTCCGGCGAATGCACCAGGTTGAGCAGAAAGCTGTCGCGGCCGAGCAGGTGGCGCAGTTCGCCGGGCCGCCGCTTGCGTGGGTCGGTCGCGCCCTTCGCGGCGGTCAGGCGCACCGGTGTCGGAAGTTCGCCCACCGGTCCGCCGACCACCAGCACGAGGGCATCGGAGATGCCGACCAGCAGATCGGCGAGGCGACGCCGCTCGGGGGAGGCGATATTCCAGGCGTAGTACCACAGGGCGCGCACCAGATGGCGGTTCACCGCCAGCGTATGCGCGCTCACCACTCGGAAGTCATTGTCGCGCAGCCAGGTCAGGGTGGGCAGTGCGGCGCGGCCGACGATGGCGTCCGGCTTCAACAGCAGCATCGAGTGCTCGCGCGCGAACTTCGCGGCGTCCAGACCGGCCTCGTCCAGCTGTGCGACGGATTCCTGCACATAGGTGTCGCCGCTGTAGATGTCCGCCTTGGCGAGCAGCGGAGTGAGCGGGACCAGCAGGTCACGCAGCGCGGCGGTCATCGGCGGTCACCCCGATCGGCTCCGAGGACCGGTTGCGGCCGCTCCTCGTCCACTCCGGCGGCCGCCAGCACCTCCTCGATCGACGGCAGCGGTGTGCCGAGATAGCCCGATTCCAGGCAGTGATCCAGCAGCACCCGCAGGTATTCCTTGCCGCTCTCGGGACCCGGACGGCCCAGCAGCGCTTCGGCATTCGCCGTGGCGAACCGCACCCTACGGGCGAAATAGCTGGTGTAGAGCGCACCGACGCGCAGGTAGTACTCGCGCTCGATCGGCTCGAGATCGTCGGCGTCGAACGTGGTCTCCGGCACGAACGTCGCGACGTGGAACGACGGGTACTCGGCCAGCACATCCGAGACCTCCCGCAGCGACAGACTGTCCCGGCCGACCGCGTGAAACGTGCTGCCGCACCAGGTTTCGGCATCGGCGGTGACCGCTGCGATGATGTCGGCGACATGATCGACCGGCGCGGGCGCGAGGGTGGCGTCGTAGCGGCCCGGCAGCGACCGCAGCTTGCCCTCCACGATCAGCTTCACCACGGAGTACAGGTTCTTGTAGTCGCGGATCACCCCGGTGCCGGTGGCGCCGGTGACGATGCCCGGACGCACGATCGCCCACCGCAGCCCCGGGGTGCCCCGGACGAGCAGCTCGGCGCGGAACTTGCTGTCCTCGTAGCCGTTTCCGAACTCCTGCCCGGACTCTAGTTCGTCCTCGCCGATCGTCCCGCCGCGCAGGCCGCACACGTAGGCCGTGCTGACGTGCACCAGCGGAACGTCCCAGCGCAGGGCCTGCTCGACGGCGTGCGCCGTGCCGCGCACATTCAGGTCGTCGTACTCGGCGGCGGTGGCGTCGAAGGCCGTGGTGGCCGCGGCGTGCACGAGCACGCCGACCCGTTCCGCCAGCTCGGCCTCGGTCCGGGCGTCCAGGCCGAAGCCGGGCTGCCGAACGTCACCGCGCACCGTCCGCACGCCGTCGACCGGACCGCCCACGTTGTTCGACAGTCGCGAATTACGGTGCAGCACAGCGGTTACCGGGCTGCCCGCGGCGACGAGCCGGGCCGCGACCTCGGATCCGACCAGCCCGGTGGCGCCGGTGATCAGGACCTCCGACCGCCCCGTCACGACAGCGTCCGTTCGATCAGGGCGATCACGTCGCCGACCCGGAGTACCCCGGCCACCTGCTCGGGCCGGTAGCGCGGGAGCCCGAAGGCCCGCTCCAGCACCACCGTCAGCTCCATCAGTCGCAGCGAGTCGAACCCGAGGTCCTCCACGAGCCGCCGATCGTCTCCCGTTCCGCCCGGCTGGGGGGCCATGGCGGCGACGAGATGCCGGACACGCTGCGCCACATCACTGTCCACGCCGGTCATCGCGGTCCTCCTTCTCGCAGATGGGGTTGCCTGCCGCCGGAGGTGAGCAGATCGCGGGCCTCGTCGAGCGGCAGGTCGGTGTCGAGATAGCCGGCGACGCGCAGCCAGTCGTAGCTGATGTCCAGGGTGCGCCGCCACTGCTCCCGGGAGTCGAAGGAGGCCGGGAAGTCGCCGCCGCCGACGTGGCCGCGCACCCGAGCCACGAGATCGTCCAGCCGAGCCAGCTCGGCCAGAGCGTCCTCACCGGCCGCGAGCGTCTGCGCGAAGTTTACCCGGCTGGCCTCCTCGACGGAGCGCAGCAGTTCCCCGCGACGGGAGGCCGCGGCCGGAAGCAGCCGCGTCAGTGTCGGTCCGGGCGCGACGTCCGCGGGCAGCGGATGAATTCCGTACGCGCACAGCACCATCCGGACCGCCATCGCCACGATGCGGTGCGCGGCGATGTCGGCGACGGCGCCCTGACCGCCCTTCATCGCGCCGACCAGATCCTCCCGCGCGTTCTCCAGCACCACGTTCGACCACACCAGGTCGAGCGCGCACGCGGTGAACCGCTCGGCGGGCAGCGGTGCGAGCGTCGCGATCGCCGCGTCCTCCCGTCCGGCGCCGGACAGTCCCAGTACCGGCAGCGCCGGTCCCGGCGCCGGGGTGTACGGGCGCAGCGGCTTGCACATCGCCAGTGCCGGCGTGATCGGGCCGTCGCCGCGCCACTGCAATCCGACCAATCCCAGCCGCACGAACTCGGCCAGCTCGGATCCGATGTCGGCGCGCCCCAGCACCTCTCGCAGGGACCGCCGCACCACCACCGATCGCCAGGCGCGCCCGGCCGCGTCCGACAGCACGAACACATCGCGGTCCGCGCGCAGCACGTGCACGCGCTCGCCGATGCCCCAGGTCGTCACCCCGGGCATCCGGGCCAGTACCACCAGATCCGGATCGTCCGCCACCCCGGCCACGCCGAATTCCGCAGCCAGCGCGACGATTTCGGCGACCGTCGCCGATTCCGGCAGCGCGCGGTAGCGTTTGACCAGTTCCGCCGCATGCGGTTCCGGCTCACCGCTCACCGGCTGGGTGAGTATCCGGTCCAATTGCTCGGGCAGCCATTTGGTTTCGATGTAGGTCTCGCCGTAACCGGTGGCCCAGGCCTTGACCGCCTGCACCAACCCGTCGCGAGCCCAGGCCTCGGCCTCCTCGCGTTCGCCGAGGGCGGCGAGGGCGACCGCGTAACGCAGGGCATGGCGGGCGCGTTCGGCCCACCACTCGCCCGCCTTGCGCGCGAACTCCGGATTCGGCAGCAGCGCAAGCAGTTCGGCGAGTTCCGGCGAGCCGGGATCGGCGCGCAGTACGGTGGCGCGCAGGAAACGTTGACAGCGGTTGAGCACATCTTCGTCCAGCGCGGCCGGGTCCGTGGCCTGCGCCACCCGCCGCAGCTGCGCGCGCAGCTGAGCCACCGAACGGGTACGCACCTCCACACGGCGTCCGTCCAGGAACAGCACCGTGGGCAGCGTCGGCAGGTCCTCGTCGCCGGGCGCGACGGCCAGGAAGTCGACGTCGGAACCCTCGTTGCCGAAGCCCTCCGCCAGCGAGCCCTCGAACAGCACCGCCGACCGCGCCGGCACACTCACCTGGTCCAGGGCACGGTCGAGCAGCCGCCGGGCCGCCGCGACGGTCAGTACCGGTTCGGGCCGCGGGCCGTCCTGTGGGTCCTGGTCGCGGTCGGTCGGGTCGTGCACCACGGCACCTTCCAGGCCGCCGTCGCCGAACAGCTGCCACATGTGCCGCCGGCGCGGTTTGCCGCTCGAGGTGCGTCGGATGAAGCCGCGCGGGCCGGTGACGATCCGCGCGGTCTGCGCCGGGCCGAGCGCGGCCCGCAGCACGCTGCGGGCCTGTTCCAGCCACGGCCCCGGCGCGGTCTCGGCGAACAGGACGATGCCCTGGGCGCCGGCGTCGGTGTGGGCGACCGCGGCGAGTTTGCCCTTGGTGATGCCGGTCTCGCGGGCGACCCGGGATTCGATGTCCTCCATGAACACCGACCGGCCGCGCACCTTCAGGCTCGAGCCCATCCGTCCGAGCACGAAAACCTCGTCGCGGTAGCGGAATCCGGCGTCGCCGGTGTAGAGCCGCCCGTTGTCGATGCGGGTGCCGCCCTCGGTGGTCGTGGTGTAGCCCAGCGCCACGGAGTCGCCGGTGACCACCATCTCCCCGAGCGTGCCGTCCGGCAGTTCGCGGCCGTCCTCGTCGACCACTCGCACCTGCGACTCCGCCGTCGAGAAGCCGAGCCCGGTGATCCAGCCCGGACCCGTCACCCAGCGGCCGTCGCCGAGTTCGGCCTCGGCCACCGGCCGGACCGGCTGCCCGAACCGCAGGCTCGCGCCGTCCAGCCGCAGGGCCGTCACGGGCCGATCGCGTGCGGAGGAGGTCACCATCAGGGTCGCCTCGGCCAAGCCGTAGGCAAGGGTGAACGCGCGTGCCGAAAAGCCCTGCGGTCCAGCCATTTCCGTGAACGCGTGCAGATCGGCGACCTCGACGGGTTCGGAACCCACCGCCAGCGTCCGCCACCCCGACAGGTCCAGCCCGGCCACCTCCTCGGGCGAAACCCGGTGTGCCACGTAGCCGAGCGCGAACGACGGCGACGGCGTGTGCTGTGCGTGCGTCATCGCTCGCAACCACCGCATCGGGTCGCGAATGAACTGGTCCGGCCGCATCAGATACAGGTCGCCCTGATTGGTGACGGTGGTGAAAAACGCGCCGACCAGGCCCATATCGTGATACAGCGGCAGCCAGGACGCCATCGCCTCGCCGTCGCGCCAGTCCACCAGACGGGTGATCATCGCGATGTTGTCGGCCAGGTTCCGCCACGAAACCCGCACCCCGCGCGGGGTGCCCGTCGAACCGGAGGTGAACTGCAACAGCGCACATTCGGCGGGCGCACCGAATTCCCGTTCGGACACCGGTTCCGCGTCGTCGGCGAGCACCGGGTCATCGGTTCGTCCGGCCTCCGCCATGGCCTGGCACACCAGTGGACGCAGGTCGGCCGAGGTCACCACCAGCCGTGGACGCGCCTGCCGCAGAATGGCCGCGACATGCGAAATGTATTGGGCCAGATCACCGAAGGTGGGCGGGGCGATCGGGGTGAACACGCCGCCGGCCGCCCACACCGCGTAGAACGTTGCGACGCAGGGGAATCCGGTCGGCATGATCACGCACGCGCCCTCGCCGTCGCCCAGCCCGGCGGCCCGCAGGCGCGCGGCCACCGCCCACGCCAGCTCGGCCAGCTCCCGATAGGACCGGAACTCCCAGCCGTCGGCCTCGTCGGCCAGATGAATGCCGGTGTCGGTGGCCGGATTCGCCAGCCAGCCCCGCACCGCGTCGATATCGTTGTCAGCCTGCATGGGGACCGTCTCCTTCGGCCAGTACCGTCACGGTGCCACCGGTGCCGTCGACTCGAATCGACATGCCGGTGCGGAGCATCGTGGTGGCGTCGCGTAGCTGCACGACGGTGGGCACGCCCAGTTCGCGCGCCACGATTGCGACGTGGGTCAGCGGGCTGCCGCGCTCGATCACCAGCGCCGCCGCCGACGGCAGCGCGGCCACCCAGCCGGGATCGGTGCGGTAGGTCACCAGCACGCCGCCCGACACATCGCGCGGCTGGTCGACCACGACGGCCGGGCCGGTGCCCACCCCGGGCCCGGACGGTGTCCCGGTGAGCACGGCCCCGGCGGTCGCGGCGGGCATATCGGTGATCGGCACCCAGCCCTGCGCCGCCAGTTCCGCGCGCCCGAATCCCGGTCCGCGCGTGACGAACCGGGAGGGGGCGACGAGCCGGGCATCGGCCGCCCGCTGCTGAGTGCGCGCGGCGATCAGGCCCCGGAGCGACCCCGTGTCCGCGCCCTCGTAGCAGCCTCGCAACTCCTGCACGGTCAGCTGGAACACATCGGCGAAGTCGTCGATGACGCCGCGCGCGGCCAGATCCCGTCCCATCACGCGGATCATCCGCTTCACCATCCCGAACGCGCGGGTGCGGCAGAACCGGAGCCGTTCGCGATGTGCGGCGCATCGGCCGACCTTGCGGCGCAACCGTTCGTACAGTGCCCGGCGCACGCCGTGCAGGTGCTCGTCCAGATACGTCTCGGCCTCGGTGCCGCGGCGCGTCTGCTCCTGCGGCAGGGCGGCGCGCAGCAGCACGAACAGGCTCGCCGGATCCTCACGCAGATCCGGTGTCTCGAGCTTCAGTTCATCGATGCTGCGATAGCCGTAGCGTGCGATGTACTCGTCGACGCGGGCGAGGAAGTCGGTGCGGCCCGCGCTCGCAAGTTCGTCCCGGATGGCTTCCGGCGCAGTCGTTTCGATGAGGGCGCGGAGTTCCGGGTCGGCGCGTACGACCTCCGCCAGAGCCGCCATCGCGCGCGCGGGCTCGGCCGACTCCACCTCCTCGCCCGGTCCGGCGACCGCGTACAGGAACCATTCCGGCGCCTTGGGCAGAAACGCTTTCGTCAGCACGTACAGCAGGCCGGTCAGGGTGAGCAGCATCGCGTCCAGCACCATCAACGGCCCCCAGCGCCGGACCAGTTCCCGGTCCAGCTGCCGGTAGCGGGCATAGGCCTGCTCGCCGGTCAGCGCGGCGTCGTCGACCGTGTCGAATTCGTCGTAGACGCGGTAGAACTCGGTCAGGAACCGCCGCATCATGCCGTCGATGCCCGCGATGCGGCGCACGTAGATCGCCGTGGTCACCGTGCGCGACCACAATCGGGCGAGCGGATTGCGGAAGGTGAAGGGCCGCAGCGTTTTCGCTATCTCGTCGGGCAGCGGCTCGGCGACGCCCAAGGCCGCCTCCAAGACCCGGCGGTTGAGCGGGTAGCCGGGCGCGATACCCACCATCCGGTACCAGTGCAGCAGGTTGTAGTAGACGCGGCCGTGGAAGCAGCCGAGCAGGACGCCGGTCCAGTCGTCGGTCTGGCGCAGTTGCCGGGACGGTACTCGCAGCGATTCGGCGTAGCCGCGGTAGACCCGGCCGTAGATGTCGGCGGCGGTGGTGAACGTGAGGGGCGAGGTGATGCCGTTGAAGCTCTCGAGGATGTTGGAGTTGTCCCAGATGCGCAGTTCATCGGGGTCGAGCCGCTCCCCGGCGCCGCGTAGCGGAGCGCCGACCGGGGTGGTGATCGGGCGGGCCTGCAAGACCCACAGCCCGTCCGCGTCCGCGGCCCATTCGATGTCCTGGGGCGCGCCCAGTGCCGCCTCCACCCGGCGGCCCAGTTCGACCAGCTCGGTCAGCTCGGCCTCCGACAGCACCGGCGCGGCGCGCTGCTGCTCCGGTACCGGGACCTCGACGCAGCCGTGGTCGCCGTCGGGCCGGATCGCGGTGGTCTTCTCGCCGTGCACCGCTTCCACGACGGCTCCGGAAAGCTTGTCGACCACAAGGGAATCCGCGTCCACCGCGCCGGAGACCAGCCCTTCGCCCAGGCCGTATACCGCGCCGACCACCAGTTCGTCCGGTGCGCCGGTCATCGGGTTCGCGGTGAACAGCACGCCGCTCGTCCGCGCCTCGATCAGGCGTTGCAGCAGCACCGCCGGAACGCCCGGCAGCGGCAGACCGTGGGCGAACGCATAGCGGATCACCCGTTCGGCGAACGCCGATGCCCAGCAGGCTCGCACGGCGGCGTCCACCGCCTCGACGCCGCGCCGGTTGAGAAACGAATCGAACTGTCCGGCAAAGGAATACGTCGCGCCGTCCTCCGCGGACGCCGACGACCGGACCGCGATCGCCGCGTCGCCGAACTGCGCGTAGGCGGCCCGCACCCGGTCGGCGACCACCGCCGGCAGGACCGTCGCGGCGATCCGCTCACGCAGCGCCGCGCCGCGCCGCAACGCCTCGTCGACATCCGTTGTCCGCTCGAATTCCGCTGCCGCCGTGACCAACTCGTTGTCGAGGTGGTCGAACAACCCGGCCTCCAGGACCACCCACTCCGGTACCCGGAACCCGCTCTCCCGCAATCGCCACAGCCCACGCGCCTTACCTCCGCCGGCCTCGGCACCCTCGGTGTCGGGACTCACTACCTGCACACACCCTCCCGTCGCTGACGCGGCACCGCCTACGTGGCGGACTCGCCACGGGTATATCCGACATACCCGACCCTGGGGCCGTTCCTCACTCGGAGCGATCTCAAACCAACTGGTGCGCAGGCGGTCACCACGGTGTTGTTGAGATATAGGATCGGTATCCAGAGGTGTTAACGCGTATTTCCGCAGATCGCGGATTCGATATCGCCTGGCCGCCCGCACGGCGCCGGGCTAGGCTACGAGACGCTCGTGACCATCGGCGAAGGGTGTTTGTCGGCGTGAGTTGGTCTTTCACACCGGACGAGTTCGCACACATCTGGCGCGACACCGACCTGGATCGCCACCCGTTCCCGCTGCGGATCCTGGAAACGCCGCGCACCGACGACGAGGCCGCCGCGCTGCGGCGCACCCTGGAGGCCCGGCTGCCGCTGCGCGCCGACCCCGATCTGTCCGCCTGCCTGCGGATTCTCGCCCAGCCACAGACCCGGGTGGTGGCCCTCGGCGGCGGGCACGGGCCGGGCAGCGAGATCCGCGCGCTCGGCGCGGCCGTCTACGACCACGCCGTGCTCGCCGTGCAGGAACCCGGCGGCTGTCCCGGCTTCGGCGGCGTCGTGCACCTCTCCATCGGCCACAGCGCCAAGCTGGGCGCGCGGATCGCGGCGCTGCTGCCGGAGACGCCACCGGGCCGTGAGCCCGCGCGTTCGGCGCCCACGGCGGCGGTCCGCGACGAGGAGACGGTGATGGCCACGCAGCCGAGAGTCCCCCGCATCCGGCGGCTGTTACTGCGCCCGCACACGGCCGAGGGGCACATCCGCATCGAGGCGGCCCTGGATCGGGACAATCCGCCCGCGCCGGTCTACTACACCTGGATCGACGTCGCCGACGACGGCCGCTACCTGATTCGCGCCGGTGACGAGGTGCATATCGTCCCCGCCTCGGCGCAGCAGCTCGCCGCGCACCTACAGAAACGGATTGCGAGGTGAACCGGCCGCACGGCTGACCGGGACCCGCCCGACCGATTAGGCTGGGTCACGACCGACCGATCAGAGGGGGTGCGCATGACGATCGAGGCGAGTCAGGCCGACATCGCCAAGTTCCTGGACGCGGCGCAGCACGGCTCGGTCCGGTTCGACCCGGCAGCGGCTCGCCGGTGCGCGGAACTCTACGACCAGCAGATCGCCCGGCTGCGACACCTGCAGCAGCGCCTGGAATCGGTGTCGCAGCTGCACGGCTTCGGCGGCTTCTTCTCCGCGGAGCAACTGCAGGCCGGCTTCTCCCGCAAGGCCCGCGACGCCGCCGAGCTGCTCGACCGGCACATCGCCGCCTCCTATCGGATGAAGGAGGGCTTCCTGATCAGCGCCGGACTGTACGAGGAGGCCGATGCCGCGCACGCCGCCGCACTGCGCGCGGTCTCCACGAGGCTGTCGCGATGACCACGGAATACCGGTACGGTCCGCAGCCGCGCCGCAACGACCCGGACTACATCAGCGCGATGGAGCATTTCGAGTCGCTGACGCACGAGCAGATCCATGCCGGCACCCAGCGCATCGACGCCGGTGAGATCCTGCAGGCCTCGCTGGTGTGGCTGGAGGCCGCGGGCACCCTCACCACCTCCATGCCCTTGACGCGCAACGAGGTGGACCGGGCGATGAACGGCGCGGGCTGGCAGGGCGCGGCCGCCGACGCCGCCGACGCGTGCACCCGCGGCCTGGCCGAATCCGTCGAGGAGCTGGCCGCGATCATGGGCGAGGTCGGTGCCCGCCTGGGCGCGCTCGCCGCCGCGGCCGAAGCGGTGAAACTGGCCGTCGTGCCCCCCGGCAACTCCGGCCCGATCGGCGCGATCGCCCGAATCCTGGAGGCGGCACACGTCCTCGACGCCCAGCTGGCACAGGAGGCCCTGCGCCAAGAGGCGCTGCTGGCCATGAACATGATCTACAAGCCCGCCTACACCGCCGCAGGCACCGCAGTCCCAGCCCTCCCCGACTCCCCCGCCCTCCCCGGCGGCGCCCCCGACTCTTCCCCCACGAAACCCTCTGCTCCCCAATCCCTTCCACCGCAAAACTCGTCCCCACACACGGCACCACCACAGGATCCGGCCCCGCACACCGCTCCGCCACAGGATCCAGCGCCGCACACCGCGCCGCCACAAGGCTCCGTGCCCCCGCAGGACTCCGCACCCGGCCCGGATGGTCCGCAACCACCTCGGCCGGAGCCCCCCACTCCGGGACAGCAAGCACCCCAGCCGCCCCAATCCTCCACGCCGACAACGCCTACCCCACCCACACCATCGTCACCCCCGCAGGACTCCACGCCCGGCCCGGACGGTCCGCAACCACCCCGGCCGGAGTCCCCCGCCCCGGGACAGCAGGCGCCCCAATCCTCCACGCCCACAACTTCTCCGCCACCAGCCGCACCCACGCAACCGGCACCCATCCCCACGCCGGAGCACACGCCCACACCACCCCAACCCCCGACCGAGACGGCTCCACCACCCGCCGCGCCGCCACCGTCCCCAGTGCCTCCACCATCCCCGGCCCCCGAGCCCGCCCCGGCCCCGCCACCACACACGCCCCCACCCCCACTGGAGCCCGGCCCACCCCTCTCCGACGAGGAGGGCCAGCCCGGCATCACCGGCCCGATCCCGGACACCTCCAGCCCCACTACCCCCGAACAACCCGGAGTCAGCCCACCCGGCCGCTGAGCAACTCACCCGCCCCGCAACCCTGACACCACGACAGGTGACAGGGCATATCAGTCGACAGAGGAAATGCGCGATGGTTTTCGCAGCCCGCCGGCCGGAACAACTCCACCATCAGCTGCACGAGACCATCCAAGTCGAACACCCCGACAACAACACGCTCATCACCGCGCCGTCGGAGGAACACCGCCCCCAACGGGAGACGACACATCTCCTAGAACTTGCTCACGCAACCAAACGCGACCACGCCAACCTCCTACAGCGGCTGAGCGACGCATGAGCATTCGCTACCCGAGCGCCGAATAAAACACTCGAGGCGAGCACGCCGTTCGCCGGCAGCGGGATCGAGGACCGGAACTCGACATGGCCCCGGTCGTGGTCCCGCAGCCTGCCGTGCCCATCTGAGTTGGTGGTCCCCCGGCAGATCCCGTGAGCATCACGAAACAGTTCCGGCGATTGCTACTTATTGCCGGACCCCGCTGCCGTTTCTGCGGCGGCCGACCGAGCACGGCCGACAAATCCGGACTTGGCCGTGCTGCTGGACGGTGCCTTCGCACCTGCCGCTCGTTCGCCCCGCGTGATCGGTTCCTACTACACCTTCACCAGATCGTCTGCGTGAATCACGGGGCGCTGCATGCCTTCCGGGAGGTCGGTGGTGGAGCGGCCGACCATGGTCTGTAGTTCGGTGCTGTCGTATTCGGCGACGCCGCGGGCGACGACGTGGCCGTCGGGGGCGATCAGGTCGATGACGTCGCCGCCGTGGAAGCGGCCGCGGACGCCGGTGATGCCGGCGGCCAGGAGGGAGCGGCGGCATTGGGCGACGGCCTGTACCGCGCCCTCGTCGAGCAGCACCGCGCCGCGGCTGTCGGCGGCGTGCCGGACCCAGAACTTGCGGGCGGACAACCGAACCGGGCGGGCGGCGAAGGCAGTGCCGACGGAGGCGCCGGTGAGGGCGGCGGCGGCATCGGTCGCGGCCGCGAGCAATACCGGCACCCCGGCGTCGGCGGCGAGGCGGGCCGCCGACAGTTTCGACGCCATGCCGCCGGTGCCCAGCGCACCGCCGCTACCGGCGATCACGCCGTCCAGGTCGGCGCTGCTGCGCACCTCGGGGATGAAGTTCGCGGCGCCCTTGCGCGGGTCGCCGTCGTAGAGGCCGTCCACATCCGACAGCAGTACCAGCGCGTCCGCGCCGACCAGATGCGCGACCAGCGCCGCCAGCCGATCGTTGTCGCCGAAGCGGATCTCCTCGGTGGCGATGGTGTCGTTCTCGTTGACCACCGCGATCGCGTGCAGTGAGCGCAGCCGGTCCAGCGTCCGCTGGGCGTTGCGGTGGTGCTCGCGGCGCGAGAAGTCCCCGGCGGTCAGCAGCACCTGTCCGACCGTCCGCCCGTACCGCGCGAACGACGTACCCCAGGCGTGCGCCAGCGCCAGCTGCCCGACGCTCGCCGCCGCCTGTTTGGTAGCCAGATCCCTTGGCCGCGAAGACAATTTGAGTGGCGCGATCCCCGCCCCGATGGCGCCCGAGGACACCACGACGACATCGGACCCCGCCCGCATCCGCGCCTCGACCGCGTCGGCCAGCTTGTCCAGCCGTCCCGTATCGAGACCGCCCGCCAAACTGGTCAGCGCCGACGACCCGATCTTCACCACCACGCTGCGCGCGGTCGCGACGGCTTTGCGCGCCTCGCTGATGTCCTGACCCGAATCAACCTGCGTCATAACAGAACTCACTCCACAACACCGAACATCGTTGCGCCGCGGCACCGTTCGACGGCCTCACTGGCCGTCCTCGTCCTCCGAGACCAGCCCGCGCCGCACCCGGGAGGCGTGCTTGCGCTCGGCCGCCGAGATGCGTTCGGTCTGATCGAGCCGGGGATCGGTACCGCGGCCGGTCATCACCAGATCCACGCCCGCGGAGATCTGCGGTTCCCACTCGAAGCTGATGTCGCCGATGGTGACCGGCGCGCCGGGCTCGGCGCCCAGCCGCTCCAGTTCCGCCTCCACGCCCAGCCGGGCCAGCCGGTCGGCCAGGAAGCCGACGGCCTCGTCGTTGTCGAACTGAGTCTGGCGCACCCAGCGCTCCGGGCGCTCGCCGCGCACGATGAAGCCGCCCTCGACCTCCGGGTCGACGGCCACCGTGAAGCCGCTCTCGCCCCGCACCACCGGCCGGATGACCGGGCGCTTCGGCGCCGCCTTCGGATGCGCCTCCCGGTACTCACGGATCAGTTCGGCCAGCGCGAAGGTCAACTGCCGCAAGCCTTCCCGGCTCACCGCCGAGATCCGGAAAACCGGCCAGCCGCGCGTGGCGAACTCCGGCGTCACCAGCTCGGCCAGTTCCTCGGCGTCGGGAATGTCGACCTTGTTGAGGATCACCACGCGCGGCCGATCGGCCAGATCGCCGAGACCCGCATCGGCCTGCAGCGCGGGCTGATACGCGGCCAGCTCCGCTTCCAGAGCGTCGACGTCCGACACCGGATCCCGGCCGGGCTCCAGGGTGGCGCAGTCCACCACGTGCGCCAGCACCGCGCACCGCTCGAGGTGGCGCAGGAAGTCCAGGCCCAGGCCGCGTCCCTCGCTCGCCCCCGGGATCAGACCGGGCACGTCGGCGATGGTGAAGGTGGTGTCGCCACTGGACACCACGCCCAGATTCGGCACCAGCGTGGTGAAGGGGTAGTCGGCGATCTTCGGCTTGGCCGCGGACAGCACCGACACCAGCGACGACTTACCGGCCGAAGGAAATCCGACGAGCCCGACATCGGCGACCGATTTCAGCTCGAGGACGAGATCGCGCTCCTCGCCCTCCTCGCCGAGCAGCGCGAAGCCGGGCGCCTTGCGGGCCCGCGACACCAGGGCCGCGTTGCCGAGTCCGCCGCGGCCGCCGCGGGCCGCCACGAACCGGGTGCCCGCCCCGATCAGGTCCGCGACGATATCGCCGTCCGGGCCGATCACGACGGTCCCGTCCGGCACCTTCAGCAGCAGCTCACCGCCCTGCTTGCCGTTGCGGTTGCCGCCCTCGCCGGGCTTGCCGTTGCCCGCCTGGGCGTGCGGATGGAAGTGGAAGTCCAGCAGGGTGTGCACATTGGGGTCGACCTCGAGGATCACGTCCCCGCCGTTGCCCCCGTCCCCACCGTCGGGCCCACCCAACGGCTTGAACTTCTCCCGATGCACCGAAGCACATCCGTGCCCGCCCTTACCGGCGCGCACATGCAGCACGACGCGATCGATGAACTTGGACATATTCCTGATCATCCTCCTTCTCGAATGGTCGGCTGCAACAGAAAACGGGCCAGGGTGTTTGTCACCCTGACCCGCTTTCGAAGTGTGGTGGAAGGCTCCGCGCGGCTCAGGCCTGCGTCGGCTCCGGAACCACGATGTTGACGGTCTTGCGGCCACGCTTGGTGCCGAACTTGACCGCGCCCGCCTCGAGGGCGAACAGCGTGTCGTCACCGCCGCGGCCGACGTTCACGCCCGGGTGGAAGTGCGTGCCGCGCTGACGGACCAGGATCTCGCCGGCCTTGACGGCCTGGCCGCCGAAGCGCTTCACGCCGAGCCGCTGGGCATTCGAGTCGCGACCGTTACGAGAGCTGGACGCACCCTTCTTATGTGCCATGGTTGTTGAACTCCTCGTACTTGGGGTGAAACCCCGTAGTCGCTTACTTGATGCCGGTGACCTTCAGGACCGTCAGCTTCTGACGGTGGCCCTGACGCTTGTGGTAGCCGGTCTTGTTCTTGAACTTGTGGATGCGGATCTTCGGGCCCTTGGTCTGCTCGACGACCTCGGCGGACACCGACACCTTGGCCAGCTTGTCCGCATCGGTGGTCAGCTCCGAGCCGTTGACGACCAGCACCGGCGCCAGCGACACCGCCGCGCCCGGTTCACCCTCGATCTTCTCGACCTTCACCAGGTCACCGACCGCGACCTTGTACTGCTTTCCGCCGGTCTTGACGATCGCGTACGTTGCCATCGGTCGGCTACCCTCTTCCTCTACTAGTGCTCGGCACTTTGCTCATGCGACGACTCCCGGTCGACAACCGGAGACCGCCGTACGTCTGGTCTGGTAATCACGCTGCTTCCGCGCTGCGCTTCGAGAAGCGCCACAGCTTTCAGGTGACACAGCGCAATGCTGTCACCGAGCAGCGACTGGCCAAGATTACAGGACCCGCACCCGCCCGGCCAAACCGGGGTGACGCCCGAGCGCGAACGCCGACGGCCCGCACCGATCCGGTGCGGGCCGTCGCTGGTCCTACCCTCAGTTCGGCTGTTCCGGCGCTCCCGCGGCCCGTCCGGCGGACCGGCGGCGCGGACGGCTGCGCGGCTCGACCGGAGCGGCGGGGATGTCGGTGAAGTCGACGGCCGGCTGTTCCTGCTCCGCGCTGGAGAGCACGAACACCGCGCCCTCGCTGTCGGTGCTGGGAGCCGCGGTGGTGCGCGCCACCCGGCGACGCCCCCGGCGGGCGCCGGCGGCCTGCTCACCGGTCGAAGCGTCGCCGACGCTCTCGGTCGCAGTGCCCTCGGCGATCGTGGCCGCAGCGTCACCGGCCTCGGCGTCATCACCCTCGGCGTCACCCTCGACCTCGGCGGCAGCAACCTCGCCTTCGTCCCCGGACGTCGCAACGGATTCCGGCGCGGCGCCGGACACCGCGGGGGTCTCGGATACCACATCGGCGTCGGCCGCCTCGGCCACCGACCGACCGACACCGGACTCTTCGGCATCGCTCGCCGTCGCCGCTTCCCGCTCCTCCGCCTCGGCCGCGTTCGCCGCGGCCTCGGCTCGCAGTGCGGCCGACCGGCTGCCACGCCGGGCCCGCCGTCGCGACCGCCCCGGCGTACTCTCTTCCGAGCCCGCGCGATCGGTGGTCCGGCTCGTGCCCGAATCCGCCTGCGCCGCAGTCGAAGACATCACCTCGAGGTCGGCCTCGGCGGCTTCCTGCACCGCCTCGGCGGCCGCCACCGCGAGATCGGCCTCGACGGTCGCCACCGTGGCGGCCTCCTCGGCTTGATGCGCGGCCATCGCCAGCGCCACCGGATGAGCCCGCTTGACGGCCGCGTCCTCCTCGGTGTGCGGCTCGGCCGGTGCGGCGGTCCCGTTGGTGGCGGGCGCGACCGGCGCGGGCGCCGGTGTCTTGTCCTTGCGGCGGCGACGGCCCTCGCGACGGCCGCCGCTCTCCTCGACGGCCGGCGTCTCGACCGGATAGTTGTGCACCAGGATGCCGCGCCCGTGGCAGTGCTCGCAGGTGGTGGAGAACGCCTCGACCAGCCCGGTACCCAGCTTCTTGCGGGTCATCTGCACCAGACCCAGCGAGGTCACCTCGGACACCTGGTGCCGGGTGCGGTCGCGGCCCAGCGCCTCGGTCAGGCGGCGCAGCACCAGATCCCGGTTCGACTCGAGCACCATGTCGATAAAGTCGACCACGATCATGCCGCCGATATCGCGCAGACGCATCTGCCGCACGATCTCCTCGGCCGCCTCCAGGTTGTTCCGGGTGACCGTCTCTTCCAGGTTGCTGCCGCCCGCGCCGGTGAACTTGCCGGTGTTGACGTCGATGACGGTCATGGCCTCGGTACGGTCGATGACCAGGGTGCCGCCGGAGGGCAGCCACACCTTGCGGTCGAGCGCCTTGGCCAGCTGCTCGTCGATGCGGAAGCTGCCGAAGACGTCGACGTTCGTGTTCTCGTGCCGCTCGACGCGGGTCAGCAGATCCGGCGCCACCGTGCGGATGTAGTTCTCGACCGTGGTCCAGGACCGGTCGCCCTCGATGACCAGCTTCGAGAAGTCCTCGTTGAACAGGTCGCGGATCACCTTGACCAGCAGGTCGGGCTCCTCGTAGAGCGTCTTCGGCGCTCCGGAGCCGTTCTTGGACTGGTTCTCGATGGTCTTCCAGGTGGCCTGCAGCCGCTCCACGTCGCGAGCCAGTTCGTTCTCAGCGACGCCCTCGGACGCGGTGCGGATGATGACCCCGGCATCCTGCGGCACGATGTCGCGCAGGATCTCCTTGAGCCGCTTGCGCTCGGTGTCGGGCAGCTTGCGGCTGATACCGGTGGACGAGCCGCCCGGCACGTAGACCAGGAAGCGGCCGGCCAGCGAGATCTGCGTGGTCAGCCGGGCGCCCTTGTGCCCGACCGGGTCCTTGGAGACCTGCACCAGCACGGTGTCGCCGGGCTTGAGCGCCTGCTCGATCTTGCGCTCCTTGCCGCCGAGCCCGGCGGCCTCCCAATTCACCTCGCCCGCGTACAGCACGCCGTTGCGGCCGCGGCCGATGTCGACGAACGCGGCCTCCATGCTGGGCAGCACGTTCTGCACCTTGCCCAGGTACACGTTGCCGACCATGGACGCCTGACCGCTGCTGGTCACGAAGTGTTCGACCAGGATGTTGTCCTCGAGCACGGCGACCTGAACGGTCGCGGCCGGGTGCTCGGAGAAGGTCTTCTCCCGCACCACCATGACGCGGTCCACCGATTCGCGGCGGGCCAGGAACTCCGACTCGGTCAGGATCGGCGGGCGGCGACGGCCGGCCTCACGCCCGTCGCGCCGGCGCTGCCGCTTGGCCTCGAGGCGCGTCGAGCCGCTGATGCCCTGCACCTCGTCGCCGGAGCCGCGGCGCTTGTTGCGCGGCTCGCGCTCGTGCACAACGGTGTTCGGCGGATCGTCCTCGCTCGCCTCTGGTTCGGCGTCCTCCCCCGCCTTGCGACGGCGACGACGGCGACGACGGCGGCTGGAGCCCTCCGGCACGGCGTCGTCGTCGGACCCGTTCTCGGCGGATTCGTCGTCCTCGGAGGCGGAGTCGTCCTCGGAGTTCTGCTCGTCCTCGTTGTCGTCGTCCTGGTCGCTGTGCTGTTCGCCACGTCCGCGGCCGCGACCGCGACGACCCCGGCGACGGCGGCGTGAGCGGTTGCTGTCGTCACCGTCGTCGCGGGACTGGTCGTCGTCCCACGAGTTCTCGGTGTCGTCGGTGTCGGCGTCGGCGTCGTCGGCCTGCTGTTCGGCCGGCTTGCTCGGCTCCGCCGCGGCGGGAGGCTCGGGCGCGGCCTCCTCGACCGGCGCGGCCTTCTTCTCTTCCTCGGGCGGGGCCTGCCGCTCGGCACGCAGCTTGCGCCGCATCTCCTGGGCGGCGGTCGCGTCGGGCGGCAGGAACAGCGGCGCGGCCACCACGGCGGGCGGCTCGAAGGCTACCGGCTCGGGAGCGGGCGGTTCGGGGGCGTGGAAGGGACTGGTGAACAACGACTGCCGCAGCGGACGGTCGGGAGTAGCCGGTTCGGACCGCGCGGTCTCGGACGACGGCGGCTCGGCGGACTCCGCGCCACCGCTCGCTGCCGCCGTGCCGACGGATACCGCGGTCCGCGTGGACGCCTGCGAGCTCTCCGGCTCGGCGGGCTCCGCGGTATCGGCAGGCGCGGCGGCGGGCTCGGCGGGCGGCGCGGCAGTGCCCGGCTCCGAAGCCTCGGGGACGAGCGCCTCCCGCACCGATTCGGCAACCGTGCGGTCCAGGCTGGACTGCGCGCTGCGGGCCTCGGCGCCCAGTTCGGTCAGATGGGCCAGAATGCGTTTGCTGGTGGTGCCGAGCAGTTTTGCCAGCGCATGGACCCGGATACGTTCGGGCAACTGCGCCGCCTCCCCTGCCCCGGCCGCCTCTTCGGAAGCGGGTTCACCATTACTTTTCGACGTTCCCAGCGGCTCTTGATCGGCCACGAAATCTCCTCGGGCCCCCGGGCGCGTCCCTCCCGTACGGGGAGGTGACGCGGCCGACGCGGGGGCACTGTTCGTTCGCCTCACGCCGCGGGGGCGCGAGGTCCTATGGTCTCGCCCCGCGTGCCCCGTTATCACCTTGTCGTTCGTCGGTCGGCTAACTGGTCACGCGGCGCCTGGCTGTTGGCTTCAACACCGGATGCGAGCGCTCATCCAGCGTGCCCACCGGATGGCCGAGTCTTGGTAACCGTCCGTGGGCAGCGATGATCGGCGTCGAACCGCGGTGCCATGGCCGCGACCGCCACCTGCCGCAAACGGCGGGCGTCGATCACTTCCACAGCCAGTATCCCACACCGTGCGCCGGGCGTTCGCCATCGACGTACTCCCGCGGCGGCGCGCGGGCCCCGCGAACCCCGCCGATCTCCGGCGGGGCCGCGGCCCCGGGCACGGTGTTCGCCGCGGTCCTACTGGGGAAGTTCGGGGAACCAGAGCGCGATCTCGCGCTTGGCGGATTCGGGCGAGTCGGAGCCGTGCACGAGGTTGTACTGGGTCTCGAGCGCGAAGTCGCCGCGGATGCTGCCCGGCACCGCCTTCTCGACCGGATCGGTGCCGCCGGCGATCTGCCGGAAGGCGCTGATCGCCCGCGGGCCCGCGAGGACCGCCGCCACGACCGGGCCGGAGGTGATGAACTCGATCAGGGAGCCGTAGAACGGCTTCTCGGCGTGCTCGGCGTAGTGGGCGGCGGCCAGCTCCTCGGAGACCGTCTTCAGCTCCAGGGCCGCGACCTTCAGTCCCTTGCGCTCGATGCGGGTGATGACCTCACCGATCAGCCCCCGGGCCACGCCGTCGGGCTTGATGAGTACCAACGTCTGCTCAGTCACGGCGACACTCTAGCTCGGGCCTTTGGCGTCGCCTTCGGCGCCGCGGGTTCGCAGCCCGGACCGATGGTTTTGCGTGCGATGGTTTTCAGGCTCGTTGGCTGGGGAGGAGGCCTTGGTCCATGCGGCGGCGGACGTCGGAGCGCAGGAGGAGGATGAAGGCCCAGACTGCGGCGAAGACTACGCCGATGACGAAGATCGAGATGTGGATGAAGCCGCCCAGTAGCAGTAGGACCTGTAGGGCGAGGTTGAAAGGCAGTGCCCACGGCCGCCTTTGCAGGCCTGCGCCGACGATCATCAGGACCGCCAGGCCGACCAGGCAGGCTACCGACCACCAGCTCAGGCCGCCGCCGACCGAGCTCACCACGGGCAGTGCCAGCAGTACGGTGATCGCTTCCAGCACCAGCGCGCCGGCCATCACGCCGCGCAGGCCCTTCCACGGGTCGGCGGCGGGGGGCGGGACTTCCTGATCGCTCATGGCTGCGCCTGCCTCATACGGGGTCCTTTCCGAACAGGGAGCGGGCCGCACCGGCGGTGACGACCGAACCGGTGACCACGATGCCCGCGCCGGACACCGGTTCGCCGGATTCGGCGGACTCCTCCGCGATCGCGATCGCGGTTTCGACGGCGTCGGTGAGTGTGGTGGCGGTGACGACGCGTTCGTCGCCGAAGCGCTGTACCGCCAGATCGGCCAGATCGTCGGCGGCGAGGGCGCGCGGAGAACCGTTGGTGGTCACCACGATCTGGTCGAGCACCGGCTCCAGCGCGGCCAGGATGCCCGCGGCGTCCTTGTCGGACAGCACCGCGACCACGCCGACCAGCTTCCGGAAATCGAACTCGCTGGTCAGTGTCGCCGCCAACGCCCGGGCACCGGCCGGATTGTGCGCGGCGTCGATGAAGATGGTGGGCGCGCTGCGCATCCGTTCCATCCGGCCGGGACTCACCGCGGCCGCGAATCCGGCTCGCACCGTGTCGATATCGAGTTGCCTCTGCGCGCCCGCGCCGAAGAACGCCTCCACCGCGGCCAGCGCCAGCGCCGCGTTGTGCGCCTGATGCTCCCCGTGCAGGGGCAGGAAGATCTCGTCGTACACCCCGCCCAGACCCTGGATCTCGAGCACCTGGCCGCCGACGGCGACGCGCCGCGACAACAGCCGGAACTCCGCGCCCGCACGGGCCACGGCCGCGTCGGCCGTCACGGCCCGGCGCAGCAGCACGTCCATCGCCTCGGGATCCTGCTCGGCGATGACGGCGACGGTCTCGCGCGGCACCAGCGGATCCTCGGGCGCCTTCTTGATGATTCCGGCCTTCTCCCCCGCGATGGAGGTGAGATCCGGGCCCAGATAATCGGTGTGGTCCAGCCCGATCGGGGTGACGACCGCGACTTGGCCGTCCACGACATTGGTGGCGTCCCAGGTGCCGCCCATGCCGGTCTCGATCACCGCGACATCGACCGGAGCCTCCGCGAACGCGGCGTAGGCCATGCCGACGAGCACCTCGAATTTGCTCATCCGCGGCCCACCGGCGTCTTGCGACTGCTGATCGATCATCTCGAGGTAGGGCTGCAACTCGCGATACAGCTCGACATAGCGGGCCGGGCTGATCGGCTGGTTGTCGATGGCGATGCGCTCGGTCGCCAGCTGCAGGTGCGGGCTGGTGAACCGGCCCGTGCGCCGGTGCATCGCGGTGAGCAACGCGTCGATCATCCGGGTGACCGAGGTCTTGCCGTTGGTGCCCGCGACCTGGATGGCGGGGTAGCCGTGCTGCGGCGAGCCCAGCACATCCAGCAGCGTGGCGATGCGGGTCAGCGTGGGTTCGATCTTGGTTTCGCCCCAGCGCTGGTCGAGTTCGGCCTCGACCAGCGCCATCTCGGCGAGATCCACCGGAGACGGTCCCGAATGCAGGCGTTCGGCTCCGCCGCGCTGCCGCTCCGGTTCGTCGTTCACACCGCTCCCTTCATTGCTTTCCCTTGTGTGTCATGACTTCTCACTTGCGCGCCGCGATCTCGTCGAGCCGCGCCCCGATCCGCGCCACCTCGGATTCCGCGACCTCCCTGCGGCCGCGGATCTTGGCGACGACCTGATCGGGCGCCTTGGCCAGGAATGCCTCGTTGCCGAGCTTGGCGGTGGTGCTCGCCAGTTCCTTCTGCGCGGCCGCGAGATCCTTCTCCAACCGGCGGCGCTCGGCGTCCAGGTCGACCGTGCCGGAGGTATCCAGTTCCACCGTCACGGTACTGCCGGACAGCCGCACCTCGACGGAGGCCGTGGCCGAGAAGCCGTCGCCGGGCTCGGTGAGGCGGGCCAGCGCGGCGATCTCCGCGCGCAGGCCGGTCAGGTCGGCGGTCTCGATGCCGACCAGCTGTGCGGCCACCTTCTGCTTGTCGGTGAGACCCTGGTCGCTGCGGAAGCGGCGGATCTCGGTGATGAGCTTCTGCGCATCGGCGATCCGGCGGGCGGCGACCGGGTCGGCGGCGACGCCGGCGGACTGCGGCCACTGCGCGATCACGACCGACTCGCCGCCGGTGAGGGCCTGCCACAGCGTCTCGGTGACGAACGGGATCACCGGATGCAGCATGCGCAGCAGCGCGTCCAGCACGCTGCCCAGCACGACGCGGGTGGACGCGGCCCGCTCCTCCGACTCGGCGAACTGCACCTTGGCCAGCTCCAGATACCAGTCGCACAGTTCGTCCCAGGCGAAGTGGTACAGCGCCTCGCACGCCTTGCCGAACTCGTAGCGGTCGAACGCCGAATCCGTCTCGGCGCGAACCTCTTCCAGCCGATCCAGGATCCAGCGATCGGCGTCGGTGAGGGTGTCACGGCCCGGGATCGGCTCCGGGACGGCGCCGTTCATGAGCGCGAACTTCGTCGCGTTGAACAGCTTGGTGATGAAGTTGCGGGAGGCCTGCACGTGTGCCGCGCCGACCGACAGGTCGCTGCCGGGCTGCGCGCCGCGCGCCAGGGTGAATCGCGTGGCGTCGGCGCCGTATTCGTCGATCCAGTCCAGCGGATCGATCCCGATGCCCTTCGACTTGGAGTACTTGCGCCCCTGCTCGTCGCGAATCAGGCCGTGCAGGAAGACATCCCGGAACGGCACCGGTGCCGCACCCGGCTGCTTGCCCGCGGTGACGGCCGGGTCGTCGGCGACGAACGTGCCGAACATCATCATCCGGGCGACCCAGAAGAACAGGATGTCGTAGCCGGTGACGAGCACGCTGGTGGGATAGAACTTCGCCAGCTCGGGCGTGGCGTCGGGCCAGCCCAACGTGGAGAACGGCCACAGCCCGGAGGAGAACCAGGTGTCGAGCACGTCCGGGTCCTGCACGTAACCCTCGGGCGCCTGCTCGTCCGGTCCGACGCAGATGATCTCGCCCTCGGGGCCGTACCAGATCGGGATGCGGTGACCCCACCACAACTGCCGCGAGATGCACCAGTCGTGCATATCGTCCACCCAGGCGAACCAGCGCGGTTCCTGGCTGGGCGGGTGAATCACGGTGTCGCCGTGGCGAACCGCGTCCCCGGCGGCCTTGGCCAGCGACTCCACCTTCACCCACCACTGCATCGACAGCCGCGGCTCGATCGGCTCGCCGCTGCGCTCCGAATGGCCGACACTGTGCACGTACGGGCGCTTCTCGACGACGACGCGGCCCTCCTCGGCCAGCCGCTCGCGCACCTTCTGCCGCGCCTCGAACCGGTTCATCCCGTCGAATTCCGTTCCGGTGCCGGTGATTCGGCCGGATTCGTCCATGATGGTCGGCATCGGGAGCTGATGGCGCAGGCCGATCTCGAAGTCGTTGGGGTCGTGCGCCGGCGTGATCTTCACTGCGCCGGAACCGAATTCGGGGTCGACGTAGTCGTCGGCGACGATCGGGATCTGCCGTCCCGTGATGGGGTGGTAGAGGGTGGCGCCGATCAGCGACCGGTACCGCTCGTCGTCGGGGTGCACGGCCACGGCGGTGTCGCCGAGCATCGTCTCCACCCGGGTGGTGGCCACGATCACGTGCGGCTCGTCGTCGTTCAGGGAGCCGTAGCGCAGCGACACCAGCTCGCCCTCGACGTCCTTGTAGTTGACCTCGATATCGGAGATGGCGGTGCGCAGTTCCGGCGACCAGTTCACCAGTCGCTCGGCGCGGTAGATCAGACCGGCGTCGAACAGCCGCTTGAAGATCGTCTGCACGGCGCGGGACAGGCCGTCGTCCATGGTGAAGCGGTCGCGGCTCCAGTCGACGCCGTCGCCGAGGCGGCGCATCTGACCCTGGATGGCCCCGCCGGACTCGCGCTTCCAGTCCCAGACCTTGTCGATGAACAGCTCGCGGCCGAAGTCCTGCTTGGTCTTGCCGTCGACGGCCAGCTGCTTCTCCACGATGGTCTGGGTGGCGATGCCGGCGTGGTCCATGCCGGGCAGCCACAGCACCTCGTACCCCTGCATGCGCTTGCGGCGGGTGAGCAGGTCCATGAGGGTGTGGTCGAACGCGTGGCCCATGTGCAGATTGCCGGTGACGTTCGGCGGCGGCAGCACGATCGAGTAGGGCGGCTTGCCGCTGTCGGCGCGGGCGGTGAAGTAACCAGCGGCTACCCAGCGCTCGTACAGCTCGGCCTCCACCTCGCCGGGATTCCAGCTCTTGGGGAGGGCGTCGGCACGATTACGTGAGTTCTCAGAGGCTGTGCTGGTCACCGTGCGATTCTAAGGAGGGGGGCCGAATACCCGAAGGGCGGGGTTTTCGGCGGATGAGGGACGCCGGAAACCCCGCCCACAAGATTCAGATTACCGCCGATTCCGGCGTGGTCGCACTATCCATATGCAATTCTCAGGTTTTGCCCGAATCCGTTGCGTTGGTGCGTGTTTGCCTCTTGGGAACGACTCAGGAATCGAGCGAAACGTCGGCCTCGACCAGATCCGCGTTGATCGCCATGGCCGCCGCCGACGCCGCACCCGCCGCGGTGATCACCTGCGCCCGGGGATCGGCCACATTGCCCGCAACCCACACACCCGGGACCGAGGTGCGGCCCGACGCGTCGGCGGCCACCCAGCCCTCGGCGTCCAGCGCACAGCCGAGCGCCGACAGCACGGTGTTGTCCGGGACGAAGGTCGGCGCGACGAACACCACCGAGCGCGGCACCACCTCGCCGTCGGCCAGCCGCACGCCGCGCACCTGGTCGTCCTCGACGACCAGCCCGGCCACCTTGCCCTCGACGATCCGCACGCCGCGGCCGGTGATGCGACGGCGCTGCTCGGCGGTCAGCGTCATGGTGTGCGGGAAGAAGACCAGGTCGCCGGACCACTGCGGGAGCAGCAGGGCGAGGTGCACCGCGCGGGCGACCGCGCCGCGCTCGGTCCCGCCGATCAGGCCGAAGGGCCGATCGGAGACCTCGTAGCCGTGACAGTACGGACAGTGCAGCACATCGCGGCCCCAGCGTTCCCGCACGCCCGGCAGGTCCGGCAGCTCGTCGCGCAGGCCGGTCGCGACCAGTATCCGGCGGGCCCGCAACGCCCGCCCCCCGGCGAGCCGGACGGTGAAGTCGGGCCCGGCCCCGGCGTCGACCACCCGGTCATCGATCAGCTCCACCCCGTACCCGGCCACCTCGCGGCGCCCGGCGGCGAGCAGTTCCGACGGCGGCATGCCGTCGCGAGACAGGAAGCCCTGCATGTGCTCGGCCGGCGCGTTGCGCGGCTGCCCGGCGTCGACCACCGCCACGCGCCGCCGCGAGCGGCCCAGCACCAGCGCCGCCGACAGTCCGGCCGCCCCGCCGCCCACGATCACCACGTCGTATCTCGTCTCACTCATAGTCGCGACGGTGCCGGATCGGTGCGGAAACGGCAAAGAAATTTGCCGTTTCCGGGAAGGCGCGGAGGATCGGGAGCATGACCGGCAATCCCGCCCTCGACGCCGCCCTCGCCGATGTCGGCCCGCGCCTGCGCATGTTGCGCACCCGGCGCGGTGTCACGCTGACCGAACTCGCGGCGGCCACCGGCATCTCCAAGAGCACGCTGTCGCGGCTGGAGTCCGGACAGCGGCGGCCGAGCCTGGAACTGCTGCTGCCGATCGCGCACGCGCACGAGGTGACCGTCGATGATCTCGTCGCCCTGCCGCGCTTCACCGATCCGCGGGTGCAGGGCACGGCTCGCCGGGTCGCCGGGCGCACGATCCTGCCGCTCACCCGGCGGCCCGGCGCGATCCAGGCTTACAAGATCACCATTCCCGCCGACGAACCCGTGCCGGAACCGAAGGTGCACGACGGGCACGAATGGCTGTATGTACTGTCGGGCCGCCTGCGCCTGTTGCTCGGCGAGCACGATCTCGAACTGGGTCCGGGTGAGGCCGCGGAATTCGATACCCGGCAGCCGCATTGGTTCGGCAGCGCCGGGCCCGGGCCGGTGGAGATCCTGAGCATCTTCGGCAAGCAGGGCGAGCGGATCCATCTGCGGGCGCGGCCGCGGACACTGAGATCTTCCGGCACCGGCGATTTCGGGGCAGGTATCAGGGTCTTCCCTGTTGCCGAACGGATTTCGAGGCGGGACCCTGGAGTGGGTGAACCCTCCCCTGGACGCCGGGCGCGACCCGGCACCCGACCCACGCGTAGTGACCCCGGCGGCCGTCTCGGATCTCCGCGGCCGCACCGTCGCCGAATTACGGTATCCGGCAACGGCTGCGCTGCTGTTCACGGGCGTGCCGGGGGCCGGCAAGAGCACGGCGCTGCGGCAGTTGTTCGGCAGTGTCGACGACACCGTGGAGGCGGTCGTCCGCCGGGGCGCGACCCTGGTGGACTCCCAGCAATCACGCAACTGGTGGCGGCTGCGCCTGGGCCGCTTGCCGTACGCGCTGTGGCTGCCGATCGTGCACATCACCCACTACGGCCGGATCCGCCGCGCACTGCGCGCGGCCGACAGCCCGGTTGTCGTGCACGACTGCGGAACCCGCCGCTGGGTACATCGGATGATCACGACGTGGGCCAGGCACAGCGGCCGCGAGGTACACATCGTGATGATCGACGTTCCGCCCGGCGCGGCCCGCGACGGCCAGCGGGTACGCGGACGCCGGGTGAGCCGGATCAGCTTCGCCCTGCACAACGCCCGCTGGCGCCGCCTGGTCGAACGAGTAATCGCCGGTACCGCACCACATCCCGCCCCCGCATCCGTGGTGATCGTCGACCGGTCGACAATCTCAGGCGTGCAGGTGATCTCCTTCGACGCTTGAACACACCGCCGCGTACTGCGGGCACGAAAGGGCTCGGTCAGGGGACGAGGACCGGCTGTGCGGCGGGTAGGGCGCGGAAGGTGGCCGGGAGGACGCCTGCCGGTTCGCCGTCCGCGGTGGCGGGGGCGGACTGGGCGGTCAAAGTTATTGTCGCCGCGCGGTATTGGGTGACGGCGGGGTGGTCGATGCGCTTGCCGGAGGACAGGGCGGGGAGCATGCGGAGCATGGCGCGGCGGGACATGGCGCCGACCACGGTGAGGTCCAGGAGACCGTCGTCGAGCCGCGCGTCGGGGCAGATCAGCATGCCGCCGCCGTAGGTCCGGCCGTTGCCGACCGCCACCATCACCGCGGGGGTCTCCACCACGGCGTCGGTTTCCCCTGGCACGCCCGCCAATTCGATGCGGTACGGCACCGCCAACCCGCCGGCGAGTTCGGCGAGCGCGGCGACGGTATAGCGCAGCGACCCCTTCGGCCGCCGCATTCGATTGGCGCGCAAGGTGACCCGGGCATCGAAGCCGGTGCCGGTGATCGTGGCGAAGCGCAGCGGCCCGCCGTATTCGGCCGTCACCGTGGCGGAGTCGATCTCCCCGAGGTCTATCGAGCGAAGGTTTCCGGCCACGACGATGTCGACGGCCGCCGCCACGTCGTCAGGAACGCCCAGCTCCCGCGCCAGATCATTACCGGTACCGCCCGGTACCAACCCCAGCGGAACACCGCTGCCCGCGATTGCCTGCAGCGCCAGGCACACCAGGCCGTCACCCCCGGCGCACACCACGGCGTCCGGCGGCGTGCCATCGGTCACGGACGCACGGACCAGCTCGACCGATTCCGCGGCGGTCCCACCGTGCACCTCGACTACCTCGACACCACGTTCGGCGAACCGTACCCGCGCGGACGCCGCCGCCGAAACACCCCGGCCCTGCCCGGACAGCGGGTTCGTGACCAACAGGACCGACCGGATGCCGCTCACCGTTCCGACCCCTCGCCGTACTCACGGACGTCCGCCGACATCCGCCCGGAGAATGCTACGGACGACTCGGCGCGGTCGAGCCCGCTCACGGGATGAGCTTGCCGGGATTGAGGATGCCGACCGGGTCGACCGC
Organism: Nocardia wallacei; assembly: GCF_029868745.1. Taxonomy (GTDB): domain Bacteria; phylum Actinomycetota; class Actinomycetes; order Mycobacteriales; family Mycobacteriaceae; genus Nocardia; species Nocardia wallacei_B. Next base: position 60,060 of record NZ_JARWOP010000354.1, read on the forward strand.
CGCCTTGACCGCGCGCAGCACCTCGATCCCGAGATCACCGATCTCCGCGGGCAACCACGGGCGATGGTCCGTGCCGACAGCGTGGTGGTGGGTGATGGTCCCGGCGGCGGCCGCGATGGCATCGCCCGCCGCGCGCTTGGCCCGCAGCCACTGTCCGATCGGATCGTCGAGCTGTTTGGCCACCACGGTGAAATACAGCGACGCCCCGGTCGGGTAGGTGTGCGAGATGTGGCACATCACCAGCGCCGGAGTGCCCTGAGCCGACAGCGAGTCGGTGAGCGCCGCGGTCACCTCGGCCTTCAGCCGCGACAGATTCGACCAGCTGGTCGCGGTTTCCAAAGTCTCGCAGAGGATTCCGACGTCCAGCAGGGCGTCGCGCAGATACGGCGCCGCGAACCGGCCGCGCTCCCACTCCCGGGCGGGCTGTTCGCCGAGCGCCGCGCCACCGGCCGTGGCGAGCAGCGCCGTCGCCTCGGCGGTGCGCGCCGCGACGTGCGCCGCACTGCCCTCGAACGTGGTGATCGCCAGGCATCCAGTCACGGACTCGCCGCCGACATCGCCCGAGCGCGCCAGGTTGAGCCCGGTCTCGGCCTCGTCGGACAGCCGCAACACGGTGGGCGCCGCCCCGGCCTGGACCACGGTACGCAGCGCGGCCGCGCCGGTGGCGAAGTCCGGGAACGACCAGGCCTGGTACGCAACGGTTTCCGGAATCGGATGCACTCGCAGGGTAACCGCCGTGATCACGCCGAGCGTGCCCTCCGATCCGGCGAACAGCTCGCGCAGATCGGGTCCGGCCGCCGAGGCGGGAGCGCGGCCGAGGGCGAGGGAGCCGCCGGGGGTGGCGATCAGCATCCGCTGGATCATGTCGTCGAAGCGACCGTAGCCCGCCGACGCCTGGCCCGACGAACGGGTCGCGGCGAAGCCGCCGATGCTGGCGAACTCGAAGCTCTGCGGGAAATGCCCGAGCGAAAGACCATGCTCCCCAAGGATTTTCTCCGCCTGGGGACCGGTGAGCCCCGCGCCCAGGGTGGCGGTGCCACTCACCGCGTCGACCTCGCTCACCGTATCGAGCCGCCGCAGGTCGAGGGCGATCACGGCGTCGAAGCGGTCGCGCACGGGGTCCACGCCACCCACCACGCTGGTGCCGCCGCCGAACGGCACCACGGCGAAACCCTGTGCGGCGCACTGCGCGAGCACCGCTACCACCTGCTCGTGATCGGCGGGGTAGACGACGGCGTCGGGAGCGTTCTGCGGACCGTCCGCGCGACGGCGCAGCAGATCGGGCGTGCTCTTGCCACCGGCGTGCAGGAGCCGGTCCCGGTGGTCGACCGAGACGTGATCGACGCCGACCACCGCGGACAACCCCGCGAGACCCGCCGCTGTCAACGTCGAGTCGCGGAGCGGCACATCGCCCTCATCGCGATGAGCCACCGGCTCCCCGGACACTCCGAACACCTGCGCCAGCAGAGTCCGAATCCGCTCCGGAAGTGGCGCATGACCAGCCGGAATGCCCCAGGCGTCCCACACCATACTCGGGCGCGGCGCAGACTCGCCCGGCATTCGCGACGAAGTTTGCTCGTGCTGCGTGTCCGTCATGCGTTACAGTCTGACATAGAATGTCAAGCAGTAACGAAGGTGGCACTGCCATGCACGCGATCGACACCACCGGCGCCGACGAACTGTCCGCCATCGACGTGGCGATCCTCGACGCGGGTCGCGCCTGCGTCGAGGAGTTCGGCGTACGCCGCACCACGCTGTCCGAGGTCGCGCGGCGCGCCGGGGTCAGCCGGCCCACGGTGTACCGGCGCTGGCCCGATACCCGCTCCCTGATCGCGGAACTACTGGTGCGCGAAATGCGGGGCATCGTCGGCAAGACGATGCCCGCGCGCGGCACCGCGCGAGCCCGGCTGGTGGAGGGCGTGGTGGCGGGCGCGGCCATGCTGCGCTCGAACCGGTTGTTCGCCAAGATCTTCCGCACCGACACCGACCTGATGCTGACCTACGTGTTCGGCCGCCTCGGGCGCAACCAGCACGAGCTGATCCTGCTGTTCGCCGCGGTGATCCGGGAGGGCCATCGAGACGGCTCGATCCGCGACGGCGACCCCGATGAACTGGCCACCATGCTCCTGCTGATCAGCCAGTCCGCGGTGCAGTCCGCGGGCACGGTCGGCGATCTCCTCGACGCCGACCACCTCGACGCCGAACTGGCCCGCGCCATCGACGGCTACCTGATCCCCGACGGCGCCGAGCGCCTCGCATGAGTGATCGGAGCGATGGGATGCACCGGACCGCAGCGGGTTTCGGGGATTCGGCGCTGAATGCCGGGCGGCGGGAGCGGGAGCTGCGGGCGCTCGGGGACGGCGGGGTCGTGGATGTGCTGGTGATCGGGGGCGGGATCACCGGTGTCGGGGCGGCGCTGGACGCGGCGAGCCGGGGGCTGCGGACCGTGCTGGTGGAGCAGCATGATCTGGCCTTCGGTACGAGCCGGTGGAGTTCGAAACTGGTGCACGGCGGGTTGCGGTACCTCGCGAGCGGCGGCGTCGGGATCGCGCACGAGAGCGCGGTGGAGCGCGACGTGCTGCTCACCACCACCGCGCCGCATCTCACCCGAGCCCTCCCGCAGGTGGTGCCGTTGCTGCCGGAGGTCGGCGCGGCGCAGCGGGCGCTGGTGCGGGCCGGGTTCGCGGCGGGTGATGTGTTGCGGCGCAGCGCCGGCACGCCCGCGGCGGTACTCCCCCGGTCGCGGCGGATAGCCGCCGCCGAGGCCCTGCGACTGGCTCCGACACTGCGCCGCAACGGTTTACGCGGCGGCCTGCTCGCCTGGGACGGCCAGCTGGTGGACGACGCCCGACTGGTGGTCACGATCGCCCGCACCGCCGCCGCCTACGGCGCGTCCGTACTGACCCGCGTTCGGGCGCAACAGGTCACGGGCGACTCGGCCGTCCTGCACGACGCCTCGACCGGCGAAACCCTCACCGTCCGAGCCCGTTCGGTTGTCAACGCCACCGGCGTCTGGGCCGACCAGCTCGATCCGAGCATCGAGCTGCGCCCCAGCCGCGGCACCCACCTGGTGTTCGACGCGGCCGCATTCGGCGGCCTGAGCGCCTCGCTGACCGTGCCGATCCCGGGCAGCACCAGCCGTTTCGTCTTCGCCTTCCCGGCCGCGCACCAGCGCGTGTACCTCGGACTCACCGACGAGGACGCCCCCGGACCGGTCCCCGACGAACCGGAACCCTCCGACGCGGAGATCGATTTCCTGCTCGACACCGTCAACACGGTATTGCGAAAGCCCTTGCACCGCGGCGATATCCGGGGCCGATTCGCGGGTCTGCGCCCGCTGCTGCGCACCTCCGGCGACAGTACCGCCGACATCTCCCGCGAGCACGCGGTGCTGTACTCTCCCGGCGGGCCGATCACCGTCGTCGGCGGCAAACTCACCACCTACCGCAAGATGGCCGAGGACGCCGTCGACGCCGCGGTGGCCGCCGCCGGATTGTCGGCCTCCCCCTGCGTCACCAAGCGGATCCCGTTGATAGGGGCGGTATCCGGTGCGACTCGCGACCGTCTCGCCGCGCCGCCGGTGCTGATCGAACGGTACGGCGCCGCGGCCGCGGAGATTCTCCGATCGGCCCGGGAGAATCCGGCGCTCGCCGAGCCCGTGGCGCCCGGAATAGACGTGTTGCGAGCCGAATTCGCCTATTCGGTCACTCACGAGGGCGCGCTGCACGAGGACGACCTGCTGGACCGCCGCACCCGCATCGGCTTGGTCGACTCCGATCGCGCGGCGGCGCTCGCGGCCGCTCGAGCGGCCTTCGCGGAGGCCCCATCGGGACCCGGCCCGGCCGCGCACACCTGACAGGTGTAGGTCATGGTCGCTCCTCGGTCGTGGCCGACGGTCACCTGAACTCATCGGCCTCCTTGACCTGAAGTATGGTTCAGGTCCAACGATGGAGTCATGAACCCTCCTAAGACCGCTCTCGTCACGGGAGCCTCCGCGGGCCTCGGCCGCGCGACGGCGCTGGCACTGGCCGCACGCGGGTGGGACCTCGTCCTCACCGCCCGCCGCCTCGACCCGCTCGTCCGCGTCCGCGATGCGACCGGCGCCATCGCGATCGCCGGCGACGTCGCCGACCCCGCCCATCGCGCCCGCCTCGCCACCGTCCTCGGCGAACTGGATCGGCTGGACCTGGTGGTGAACAACGCGAGCGCGCTCGGCCCCAGCCCGATGCCACGCCTGGCCGACTATCCACTCGCCGAGTTCGCCACCGTGCTGCACACCAATGTGGTTGCGCCGCTGGCGATTCTGCAATCGGCGTTACCGCGACTGCACGCTACCGACGGCATCGTGGTCGATATCAGCTCCGACGCCGCGGTCAACGCCTACCCGGGCTGGGGCGGCTACGGCGCGTCGAAGGCGGCGCTGGACCACCTCACCGCGATCGTCGCCGCCGAGCACCCGGACCTGCACGTCTACAGCTTCGACCCGGGCGATATGCGCACCGCCATGCACCAGGCGGCATTCCCCGGCGAGGACATCTCCGACCGCCCCGAGCCCGACACGGTCGTCCCGGCCCTGCTGCACCTGATCGACACCCGGCCGCCGAGCGGGCGATACGTGGCCTCCGATCTGGCGGTGGCGCGATGACTGTCTCCCATCACCCTGCACACCGGCGTCTCCTCTCCCGAAGCCGGTGAGCCACCGAGCCCCGAGCGCTTCTCGGTCCCGGAAAGTACCGCGCGACTGGTGAATTCGACACACGCGACCGGCGGCCGCGTCATCGCCGTCGGCACCACGGTCACCCGGGCCCTGGAATCGGCCACCGGCCCCGACGGCCGGGTACGCCCCCGAAGCGGCTGGACGGATCTGGTCCTCGGCGCGGCACACCCGGCCCGCGCGGTGGACGGACTGATCACCGGCTGGCACGAGCCCGGCGCCTCACACCTCGACCTCCTCGAGGCCGTAGCCGGGGCCGATACGGTCGCCGCCGCCTATCGCACGGCATTGGACACCGGCTACCTGTGGCACGAGTTCGGCGACACCGCCCTGCTGCTGGCCGACCGCTGAGTCGGGCCGGGCCTCGATTCAGTGGGTAGCGTTTGTGAACTTACCGGCGTACGCTCCCTCCATGACCGAGTGGCAGCCCACCGCGTGCATCCTCTGCGAGTGCAACTGCGGCATTCAGGTCCTGGTCGGACCCGACGGCCGTTCCTTCGAGAAGATCCGCGGCGACAAGCTGCACCCCGCCTCCGCGGGCTACACCTGCAACAAGGCACTCCAGCTGGACCACTACCAGAACGGCCGCACCGGTCGCCTGACCGCGCCGCTGCGCCGCCGACCGGACGGCACCTTCGAGGAAATCGACTGGGACACCGCGATTTCCGAGATCTCCGAGCGGATGCTCCGGATCGGCGCAGAACACGGCGGCGAGTCCATCTTCTACTACGGTGGCGGCGGCCAGGGCAATCATCTGGGCGGCGGCTACGCCCCGGCGACCATGGCCGCCTACGGCATGCGCTACCGCTCCAGCGCGCTGGCGCAGGAGAAGACCGGCGACTTCTGGGTGGGCGCGCGCATGGCCGGGCACCCGGTGCGCGCGGATGTCGAGCACGCCGAGGTCGCCCTGTTCGTCGGCAAGAATCCGTATCAGTCGCACGGCTTCCCGCGCGCTCGCGCGGTGCTGAAGGAGATCGCCCGCGACCCGGGCCGCTCCATCGTCGTACTCGACCCGGTGCGCACGGAGACCGCCGAGTTGGCCGAGTTCCACCTGCAACTGCGCCCCGGCACCGACGTCTACCTGCTCACCGCGATGGCCGCGATCCTGCTGCGCGACAATCTCATCGCGCACGACTGGCTGGCCGAGCACGCCGACGGCGTCGAGGAGGTGCTCGCCGTGCTGCGCACGGTGCCCATCGAAAAGTACTGTGCCATCGCCGATGTCGACCTCGAACTGGTGACAACCGCGACGCGCCGCATCGCTCGCGCCGAGTCCGTCGCCGCCTTGGAGGACCTCGGTGTCCAGATGAACCGCTACTCGACGGTGGTCAGTTATGTCGAGAAACTGGTGTGGCTGCTCACCGGGAATCTCGGCAAATCCGGGACCCAGTACGCCTTCTCGGGCCTCGTCGCGCTCGGGCACGACCGCGGCCATCCCGCCGACGCCGGGCCGCGCAGCCCCGTGGCCGGCGCGCGGATCGTCAGTGGCCTGGTGCCGTGCAATGTGATCAGCGAGGAGATCCTCACCGATCATCCGGCCCGGTATCGCGCCATGGTGGTGGAGAGCGCCAATCCCGCGCATTCGCTGGCGGATTCGGCGCGGATGCGAGAGGCGCTGGCCGCCCTGGACCTGGTCGTCGTGATCGACATCGCGATGACCGAGACCGCGCGGCTGGCCGACTACATACTCCCGGCGCCGACCCAGTTCGAGAAGTACGAGGCGACGTTCTTCAACTTCGAGTTCCCGCGCAACATCTTCCAGCTACGGCATCCGGTACTGCCGGCACCGCCGAATGTGCTGCCGGAACCGGAGATCCACGCCCGTCTCGTCGAGGCGTCCGGCGCGCTGACCGAGGACGATTACGCCCCGCTGCGAGAAGCGCTCGCCCAGGGCCGCGAGGCGTTCGCCATGGCCTTCCTGGGCATCCTCGCCGACCGGCGCAAGGCCAAACTCGCACCGGTACTGCTGTATCGGACGCTGGGCCCCACCCTCCCCGACGGCGCCGACGCGGCCGCGCTGCTGTGGGCCGCCGCCTACAACTGCGCGCGCAAGAACCCGACGGGCGTCGAGCGCGCCGGATACGGCACCGGCCTGGCGGCCGGGGAGCGCCTGTTCGAGGCGATCCTGACCGGGAAGCACGGCGTGGTCATCACCGACGACACCGTCGAGGAGACCTGGAATCGCCTGCGGGACGGCAAGATTACGCTGAACATCCCCGAACTGCTCGCGGTCGTGGCCGATCTCCCGGAGCCGCGCGCCGAGCAGGACTGGCCGTTCGTCCTGGCCGCCGGTGAACGCCGTGCCTTCACGGCCAACACGATCATGCGCGACCCGAGCTGGCGCAAACGCGACGGTGGCGGCGCGCTGCGCATCAGCACGGCCGACGCGCGGCGACTCGGCCTGTCCGCCGGTGATCTCGTGCGCGTCACCACGCGCCGCGGCAGCACCGAGGTGCCCGTGGAACCCACCGACCGGATGCGCTCCGGTCACCTCGCCCTGCCGAACGGCTTGGGGCTCACCGTATTCGACGCCGACGGCACGGTGCTCACCAGCGGCGCGGCTCCGAACGAGCTGACCGAGTACGACTCTCGCGACGAATGGGTCGGCACACCGTGGCACAAGTACGTCCCCGCCCGGCTCGATACGGTACCCGCATGAAGCGCACGACCTTCGCGAACTGGCCCTGCTCCGTCGCCCGCACCGTCGACCTGATCGGCGACTGGTGGACGCCCCTGGTACTGCGCGAGGCCTATTACGGCACAACGCGTTTCGACGACTTCGAGCGAGTCCTGGGCTTGAGCCGCAACGTCCTCACCCAGCGCCTGACCCGGCTGGTCGAGGAGGACATGCTGGAGCGCGTCCGCTACCAGGAACGCCCGGCCCGCTACGAGTACCGGCTCACCGACAAGGGCCAGGACTTCTTCCCCGTACTGCTGGCCGTGATGCGCTGGGGCGACCGCTGGGTCGCGCCCGAGGCGGGCCCGCCGGTGGTCCTGCACCACGAGAGCTGCGACCACGACACGCACGCCGAGGTGGTCTGTTCCCACTGCCACGAGCCGCTGCGGCACGGCGAGGTGTTCTCGCGACTGGGGCCGGGCTTCCCCGACCGGCACCGCGACAACGCCTTGGCCACAGGACGTTTCACCGCCTGAGCGACTAGTCCGCCTCCGCCTCCAGCTTGGGCACGAGGCGCTCCAGCATGCCTTCGAGCAGCCGCTCCTCCTCCGGCGACAGCTCGGCGAGCGCCTTGTACGCGCGCACCTGTGAGCCGCGAATTTGCTCGGCCAGTTCGCGGCCCGCGTCCGTCGCGGCCAGGTACTTCACCCGGCGATCGGACGGGTTGACCGTGCGCCGGACCAGTCCGCGCGACTCCATCCGGTCGGCGACCCCGGTCAGATTCGACGGGTCGCACGCCAGCCGGCCGGCCAGCACCCGCATGGGGAGTTCGGCCGGTGGCTCGTTGAGCGCCAGCAGCAGCTTCGCCTGCGTCAGCGTCAGCCCGTGGCCCTCCGCCGCGGTGAGGAAGTCGTGCAGGTACGCGGACACGAATCGCGAGATCAGCACCGCGAGCGCACTCTGCGTTGTGCCCGGTGTCATAGCGCCGATCCTACCGCCGCGATTGACAACCACGATCTTTGAACCCTTAGATACTTGAGGACTTCAAACATATTCTGCTTCAAGCTTCTGGAGGTGTCCGTGGCGGAACGCAACGGCTCGCTGCTGACCGGCATCCTGGCCTTCGCGGCGATGATCGTGACGGTGATGCAGACCCAGGCCGTGCCGATCCTCGGCCTGATCGCCACCGACCTCGGCGTCTCGACGACCTCGGTGAGCTGGGTGACCACCGCGACGCTGCTGTCGGCGGCCGTGTGCACGCCACTGCTGGGCCGCGTCGGCGACCTGTACGGCAAGAAGCCCACGCTGCTGGGCGTGCTGGCGGTGGCCGCGGTCGGCTCGGCCGTCTCCGCACTGGCCGGCTCGCTCGGCACGCTGCTGGTCGGACGGACGCTGCAGGGCGTCGCGACGGCGATCTTCCCGCTGGCGCTGGCGATGCTGCGCGAGGCGGTTCCGGCCGCCCGGCTGCACCACGCGATGGCCATCGTGAGCGGCACGCTCGGCTTCGGCGGCGGCCTCGGGCTGGTCGCCACCGGACTGCTGACCAAGGGCGGCGATCCGGATTACCACGTCGTGTTCTGGTTCACCGCCGGGCTGTCGGTGCTCGCGCTGCTCGCGGCCGCGGTCGCGGTGCCGGCCACCGGCGTGCGGCATCCGGGCAGCGTGGACCTGCCCGGCGCGATCACCCTGGGCGGATTCCTGGTCCTACTGCTCCTGCCGATCTCCCAGGGTCACGAGTGGGGCTGGACGTCGGCCGCGACGCTGGGCTGCCTCGCCGCGTCGGCCGCGCTCGCCGTGGCGTGGGTGGTCGTCGAGCGGACGGTGGCGGCGCCGCTGGTGGATCTGCGGATGTTCACCCATCGCCCGGTGCTGTTCACCAACCTGGCCGGCATGTTCGTCGGCTTCGCGATGTTCCTGCTGTTCATGGGCATTTCGTATCTGGCCCAGATGCCAGAGCATCTCACCGGGTACGGCTTCGAGGCCTCGATCCTGCGGGCGTCGGTGGAGTATCTGCTGCCGACCGCGCTGGCCTCGATGGTGGCGGCGCCGGTCGGCGGCATCCTGGTCGGCCGGCTGGGCGGCCGACCGGTGCTCGTGCTCGCCGGACTGGTCGGCGTCGCCGGATTCGCCTGGCTGGCTCTCGCCCACTCCGCCGCCGCGTCGGTGATCGGGGGCGGTGTGGTCGTCGGCGTGGCAATCAGCCTGGCCTACGCCGCCATGCCCGCGCTCATCGCGGGTGCGGTGCCGCAGCATCAGAGCGGCATCGCCAACGGGATCAACTCCATCTCCCGGACGGTCGGCAGTTCGCTGGGCAGCGCCGTCATCACGACCCTGCTGACCGCGAAGCTGCTCCCCCACCTGCCGCTGCCCGCGGAGCGGCAGTTCGGCATCGCCTTCTGGGTGGGCGCGGGCGCTTGTGCCGCAACGGTTCTCGCCGCGCTCGCGGGCCTGCGGCCGGAGCCGCGCGGCGCGACCACCGACCAGCCGGCAGCGGAGGTCGCGACCGTACGGTAGCCGCGCTCAGTAGGGAGCGGGCTTGTTCGTTCGGGCCCAAGCCTTTTCGGCTTCGGTGCCGGGGCCGGGCGGAACGAGCCCCGCGATCATCCAGAGGTCGCGCGGCGACTCGTAGGTGTGGAACTCCCAGTGCAGTCCGCGATCTCGCGTGTAGGGCTCCATGATGGCGTTGAGCCGCGCGGTCGAGCGTTTGCGCAGCTCCGGGTCGTCGAGGTGACGCGCCAGGTGTTCCACGACGATCCGCACCGTGTCGGCCGCGGGCTGTCCGCCGACGTAGAACGCGGACTCCGCGACCTCCTCGAACAGGACGACCACGTAGAACGCGGGCAGTCCGAAGCCGGTGTAGAACTCGGTGATGTCCGCGGCGAAATCCTGTTTGTCCTTGTCCGAGTAGGTGTTCGCGGGATGATAGATATGCCACAGCGGCATCGGAGTGCCCTCTCGTCTTTCCGTAATGCGTTGCGCGACAGTCTCAGCGGGGAATCGGGAGCGTGAGATTCTCGACCGGCCCGGCCAGTGCCGCCTTCACCAGCCGGGTCACCTCGTCCACCAGGACCTCGGTCTCACCGGCCTCGACACCGTCGAAGACCGCCGCGGCCACCTGGCTCGGGTCGATCTTGTCGACCGCGAGCGGCCGGACCATATCGGTATCGGCGAAGCCGAGGTGCACCCCGACCACCTGGGTCCCCTGCGCGGCCAGTTCCAGTCGCAGCGAATTGGTGAGCGACCAGAATGCCGCCTTGGACGCGCCGTACGCCGCCGCGCCCGCACCCCACGACAACACCGAATGGATATCCACCAGCGCACCGCCGCCATGGGCCGCCAGCACCGGCGCGAACGCCTGGGCGACCCGCAGCGGGCCGAAGACGTTGGTCTCGAAAGTGGCTACCACATCGGCCATTTCGGCCGTCAGCAGCGGCGCCGGATGCAGCACGCCCGCATTGTTGACGACGATCTCGACGTCGTGCGCCAGCGCCGCCGCGGCCGTGACGGCGGCCGGATCGGTGACATCCAGCGCGAACGACTCGACCCGTGGATCGTCGGCGGGCTTGGGCGTCCGCGCGGTCGCGTAGACCTTGGCGGCGCCGCGGCGCAGCAGTTCGTCGACGAATGCCTGCCCGAGTCCGCGCTGACCGCCCGTCACCAGCGCGACCGCGCCCTCGATTGTGCTCATGTGTCATCTCTTCCGCGTCGTAGTGGATTTTTAGATTATGCTCATCATCTAACGGGATGCGCAAGACTGGAAGCGCCGATCGCGCGCAGCGGGCGCGCGACGGACCGACGGAAGGGGTAAACGTGCCGAGAACGACTCGGGCACAGGCGGAGTCGCACCGCAGGCAGGTCCTCGACGCGGCCGCGGCGCGGGTACGGGAACGCGGCACGGCCGCGGTGACCGTGCCCGAGGTGATGGCGGCCGCCGGGCTGACACACGGCGGCTTCTACCGGCACTTCGACTCGAAGGAGGATTTGATCGCGCAGGCGTGCACGGCCGCCTACACCGAGAAAATTCGCGAAATGGACGAGATCCGGGGAGACAGCACGGACGGTGCGGCGGCCCGGCGCGCGTTCATCGGCCGGTACCTGTCGGCCGCACACCGCGATGCCGCCGGGCGCGGGTGCGGGATCGCCGCCTTGGCCGGGGATATCGGGCGCGCGGGGTCGGACAGCCCGCTGCGCGCGGCCTATCTCGACGGCATCCGCAACATGCTGGGCAAGCTCGCCGAATACGGCGAACACCCCGCCGACGATCGCGCGGTCCTCGTCGAGTTGTCGGTGATGGCGGGCGCCCTTCTGCTCTCCCGCGCCACCGCCGGTGACGAGCTGTCACAGGAGATCCTCGACGCGGCCAAGGAGTTCCTGCTCGAGCAGTGAACGGCCGCTAGCCGAGCCGGTCGAGGAATGCGGCGGCGGCGTGATGTGAAGGGAGCCGGACGAATTCAACGCCGCGGTCGGCGAGGTCGGCCTGCGCGGCGAGATAGCGCGTGCGATACCGGCCGTGGGACTGCCACGCCCACAGGATCACCGAACGTTGCGGGTCGCGAGAGAACATGTCCCGCCAGCGCTCCCGATTGCCGTTCCACAGTTCGCGGCGGGTAAGTGCGCGGCCCAGCGTCCGCATGACAATCTGCCTCATGACCACCGACCGTGGTAGGTCGAGCCAGATCACCGTATCGGCCCGGCGCCACACCAGATCGCCGAGTTTGCCGTGGTAGTTGCCGTCGACCACCCACGAGTCCCCGGCGATCCGCTGCGCGACCGCGGACCGGAACTCGGGCGGCGACATCGCGGTCCAGTCCGCTTGATGGTGGATGGCGTCCAACTCCACATACGGAATGCCCAGCCGTCGGGAGATCCGCCGCGCCAGCGTGCTCTTGCCCGATCCCGAGTTCCCCACCACCGAAATCCGCCGCATCGTCACCCGGGCATTGTCCTAGTCGGATTCCCGCAAGCCCAAGTCTTTTTCGGCGTGCAGGAGGGCCAGGACGTCGAGGCCCGAGTGCAGCATCTCCTCGACGCCGACATCGTCGGAACGCTGGTGCAGGTAGATCAGTGCCTCGAGCGCCGTTTCGCTGCCCGCCACGCGCAGCGCGTCGGCGCGGCTGACGGGTCCGTCGCCACAGTCCTGGTGGATCACGTACGCGTACAGGACGCGGCGGACGTCCTGCTGCACCTCGGTCGCCTTCAGATACGTGTTGATCTCGGCGGCCGCGGCGGTCCGGGACCCGTCGGACTCCACGACCGTGGCCGTGTAGGTGTAGTTCCGTTCCGATTTGGTCCACCGCGCACCGGTCAGATGCCCGGTCTGGAAACCCACGTCCGCGAGCCGCTCGGCAATCTGTAGCGGATCCTCGGAGCGCAGATAGCCGGGAGCCGGCTCGTCGAGCCCGGCCTGCTGGGGGTACGCCTCGTAGACGACCTTGATCACCAGGCAACCCTAACCGACCCCACCCCCACGAAGCCCCGCCTTCGCCACCCCACCACCAGCCCCTCCATTCCCCCAGAACCGCACCCACTTTCCCGCCCTCCCCCACCCGAATTCCGCTCCCATCCCCCGGCCGAGGACGTAGTGCCCCATGCCGATCGAGGGTCTGAACGCGGAGAAATTCAGAGTTTGCGGGCCTCGATAAGCGTGCGGGAGGAGTGGGCGAGGAAGGAGCCTCGCCGCTCGATGTGGTCGTGAAGGGTGCGGAGACGGTCACGGTAGACCTCGACGGTGAAGCGGGGGACGATCCAGATCACCTTGCGGAGGAAGTAGACGATCGCACCGATGTCGTAGAACTCCATCCGCAGCCGCTCATGTCGCTGGTCCACGATCTCGAGCCCCGCCGCCCGGGCCGCCGCGGCCTCGTCGTCGGGGTGGCGCTCGCGCCGGGCCGCGGGTTGCGGGCCGAGGAAATACTCGACCAGTTCGAATACGCTGGCCGGGCCGACGTGCTGGGCGAAATAGGTGCCGCCGGGCCGCAGCACCCGGGCGATCTCGTGCCATTGGACGGTCGCCGGATGTCGGCTCGTCACCAGATCGAACGCCGCGTCGGCGAACGGCAGCGGGGGCTCGTCCGCATCGGCGACCACCACCGCGCCCCGGGGGTGCAGCAGCGCCGTGGCCTTGGCGATGTTCGGCGGCCACGATTCGGTGGCGACCATCGTCGGCGGAAACGCCGCGGCCTCGGCGAGAACTTCACCGCCGCCGGTCTGGATGTCCAGTGCGGCCGTCGCGGTCGCGAGCCGCGCGCTCATCGAGCGCTGATAGCCCCAGGACGGTCGCTGTTCGGTAGCCCGCCCGTCCAGCCAGGAGAAGTCCCAACCCGCCACCGGCGCCGACTCCGCTTCCGCCAGCAACGCTTCGAATGTCCGCTCCATGGCCGGGCATTCTGCCGACAACTCGGCTCGGCTTCGAATGATTTCTTCACCACCGGTGTGGCGCCGTGCGGGAAGCAAGGCAGTGCCGTCGAGCACCTGAGCTGGCGGGTGTCAGCCGCCGAAGACGCCGCAGCCGAAGCCGAGGGGGACGCCTTGGCCGACTCGCAGGCCCAGGGGGGCGGGTGGGAGTTCGGCGGGTTGGCCGTCCTGGACCGCGGTCAGGGTGTGCGGGCCTTGGGTGGCGGGGACCCAGCCGGTCAGCGCGTAGGCGCCGGCGGGGCGGACCCGGGCGACCGGAACTCCGTTGTCGTAGAAGGTAACCGGAGCGGCGGGGTCGTCCACGAACGCCTGCAGGGTGTAGCGGCAGCCGGTGCCGTAGTTCGTCGCCACGCCGACGCTCAGATCGGGTGTGGCGCCGAGCCTGGTCACCGACGCGTCGGCGGGCTGGGCCACGAGCAGCCCGAGCGCCGCGGCGGCGACCGCTCCCGCGGCCACCGTGCTCGCCCGCCCGACCGTAATCCTCGAAATGCTGTGCATAGTTCCTCGTCGTTCTCCGGTCCTCGGTGCGCGGTCCCCGGCACCATACCGCGTAAGCTCGACCACCTGGGACGGTTTGTGTCGCCACTGGTCCCCGCCGGTCACACCCGGTTCGATCGACGGATCCGTCGTAGGCAGGAGGACGAGACAGTCATGCATCGCAAGGCGCCGACACAGGACATCGACGAAGCCGAACTCACCGTCACCCCGCCCAAGCGCGAGGCGGCCGGACTGACCGCCGTGGCTGTCGCGCTGGATCGCGGCGTCGAGGAGATGGGCCTGATTCGCACCGGCCGTACCCTCGCCCGGCTCAACCAGCGCGACGGCTTCGACTGCCCCAGTTGCGCGTGGCCCGACCCCACCGGCCCCCGCCGGGTCGCCGAATTCTGCGAGAACGGCGCCAAGGCCGTCGCGGAAGAGGCCACGCTGCGCACGGTGACACCGGAGTTCTTCGCCGAGCACTCGATCGCCGAGCTGGCGACCAAGTCCGGCTATTGGCTCGGTCAGCAGGGCCGCATCACCGAACCCATGGTGCTGCGCCCGGGCGACACGCACTACTCCCCCATCGCGTGGGAGGAGGCGTACCGCCTCATCGCCGACACGCTCCGCGCATTGGACAGCCCGAACGAGGCACTGTTCTACACCTCCGGCCGCACCGCCAACGAGACCGCGTTCCTCTACCAATTGCTGGCCCGCTCGTTCGGCACCAACAACCTGCCCGACTGCTCGAACATGTGCCACGAGTCCTCCGGCGCGGCGCTGACCAGCTCGATCGGCATCGGCAAGGGTTCGGTATCGATCGACGACTTCCCGAAGGCGGACCTGATCCTCATCGCCGGGCAGAACCCGGGCACCAACCACCCCCGCATGCTCAGCTCACTGCAGCACGCGAAGAAGCATGGCGCGCGGATCATCGCGGTCAACCCGCTGCCCGAGGCCGGCCTCCTCGGTTTCCGCGACCCGCAGACCGTGAAGGGCTACACCACCGGATTGCGCATCGCCGACGATTTCCTGCAGATCCGGCTCGGCGGCGATATGGCGCTGTTCCAGGGCCTGGGCAAGCTGCTGCTGGAGGCGGAGGACCGCGCTCCCGGCGCCGTGGTCGACCGTGCCTTCGTGGAAAGCCACACCGCCGGTTACGAGGCATACGAAAAGCATTTGCGCGCAGTGGATCTCGACGTGGTCGAGGAGGCCACCGGCCTGACCCGCGCCGAACTGGAGCACACCGCGGCGCTGCTGGCGGAGTCGAAGGCCACGATCATGTGCTGGGCGATGGGCCTGACCCAGCAGCGCTACGGCGTGCCCACCATCGAGGAGGCCACCAACCTGCTGCTGTTGCGCGGCATGATCGGCAAGCCGGGCGCGGGCGTCTGCCCGGTGCGCGGACACTCCAACGTGCAGGGCGACCGCACCATGGGCATCTGGGAGCAGATGCCCGAAACCTTCCTGGCCGCACTGGATTCCGAGTTCGGTATCCGTTCCCCGCGCGAACACGGCTGGGACACCGTCGATTCCATTCGCGCGATGCGGGACGGCCGGGCGAAGGTGTTCGTCGCCATGGGCGGCAACTTCGTCTCCGCCACCCCCGACACCGAGATCACCGAGGCCGCGCTGCGCAGCTGCGAGCTGACCGTGCACGTCTCGACCAAGCTCAACCGCAGCCACGTGGTGCACGGCCGGACCGCGCTCATCCTGCCCACGCTCGGCCGCACCGATGAGGATCTGTCCCCCGACGGCGCCAAACAGCGTGTCTCGGTGGAGGATTCGATGTCGATGGTGCATCTGTCGACCGGGCGGCTGCGGCCGGTCAGCTCGCAGTTGCGCAGTGAGGTCGCGATCGTGTGCGAACTCGCGCGCGAGCTGTTCGGTCCCGGCCATCCCGTGCCGTGGGACGAGTTCCGGCGCGACTACGACCGCGTCCGCGACGCGATCGCCCGGGTCGTCCCCGGCTGCGCCGACTACAACGCAAAGGTGCGGCAGCGCAACGGCTTCCAGTTGCCGCACCCGCCGCGCGACGCCCGCGAGTTCCGCACCGCCACCGGCAAGGCCAATTTCGCGGTCAACGAGCTGCGCTGGCTGCCGGTGCCGGAGGGCCGACTGATCCTGCAGACCCTGCGCAGTCACGACCAGTACAACACCACCATCTACGGTCTCGACGACCGCTACCGCGGCATCCACCACGGCCGGAAGGTGGTGCTGGTCAATCCCGGCGACATCACCGCGCTCGGCTTCGCCGACGGCGACCTGGTGGATCTGGTCACGGAATGGACCGACGGCATCGAGCGCCGCGTGACGGGATTCCGGCTGGTGGGCTACTCGACGCCGCGCGGCAATGCCGCCGCCTACTACCCCGAGACGAATCCGCTGGTCCCCTTGGACCACGTGGCGGAGCGATCGAACACACCGGTCTCCAAGGCGGTGACCGTCCGCCTGGAACGTCATTCACACACCCGATGAGGGACATCGAGGCCACGCAGTGAGCAGAGTTACCGCACGACGGAAGACACTTCGACTCACGCCCGACGGGCAGATCCGGCGGCCGGACACCCTGGCCGTCGAGGAACCCCTCGAACTGCGCGTCGACGGGCGTTCCCTCACCGTCACCATGCGCACACCCGGCAGCGATATCGATCTCGCGCACGGATTTCTGTTGAGCGAGAACATCATCGGCTCCCGCGACGATATCGTCTCAGCCCGCTACTGCGCGGGCACCGACGAGAGCGGGCAGAACACCTACAACGTGCTGGACATCCAGTTGCATACGCCCACACCGGTTCCCGCCCGCAGTTTCCTCACCACCAGCGCCTGCGGCCTCTGCGGCAAGACCGCGCTGGACGAGGTCCGCACCCGTACCCGATTCCCCCTGCCCGCCGCGGGTCCGCTGCTCGACACGGACATCCTCGCCGGGCTCCCCGGCGAATTGCGCTCGCGCCAGTCGGTTTTCGACGCCACCGGCGGCCTGCACGCGGCGGGCCTGTTCACCACCGACGGCCACGCGCTCGCCGTGCGCGAGGACGTCGGCCGACACAACGCCGTGGACAAGGTGATCGGCTGGGCGTTGCGCGAAAACCGCGTGCCCGCCCACGATCTCGTCCTGATCGTCAGCGGCCGCGCCTCCTTCGAATTGGTCCAGAAGGCCGTGATGGCCGGGATCCCCGTACTCGGCGCCGTATCCGCACCCAGTTCGCTGGCCGTCGACCTGGCCGACGAGTCCGGGCTCACCCTCGCCGGGTTCCTGCGCGGCGACACCATGAACGTCTACACCGGGGCACACCGGCTGCGCCTACCGGACACCGCGGCCGCGAACGGTGCTACGCTGCGCCACTAGAACACGTTTCAATTCAGTGGGAGTTTGCATGGCAGCGCAGCAGATCCGCGCGGCGGTCGAACGGTACGTGCAGCTGGTGGCCACCGGCCCGACCGCGGACATCCTGGCCCTCTACGCCCCCGACGCGGTCGTGGAGGACCCCATCGGCAGCGAGCCGCGCCGCGGGCACGCCGCCATCGGCGAACTCTACGACGCCCTCGCACAGGTCCAGCGCAAGACCGAACTGGACGCCGTCCGCGTCAACGGCCGGCACGCCGCGGTCTCCTTCACACTGATCACCGAGGCGGGCGGCACACGCATGACGCTCTCCCCGATCGACGTGATGGAGTTCGACGACGAGGGCCGCATCACGAGCATGCGCGCCTACTGGGGGCCCGACGACGCGAAGATCGACCCGATCGAGAGCTGAGGCCCCCGGTTGCGAAGCGGTCGCCGGTGTGTCTCCATGGAGCAACTTCGTCAGTCGATGAAGGACGATTCACCTCCGGCGGCCTGACGAGTCGCCGGCTCCGAGGAGCCGCGCTCAACATCCCGCTCCCGCCGGGCAGCGGCGACGCGGCCTACCTGCATGCCGTCGATCGGGTCGTGGCGCCGGCGCTACGCGCCTTCCGGCCGGAACTCGTGCTCGTCGCGTCGGGTTTCGACGCGAGCATCCTCGACCCGCTGGCTCGCCAGATGGTTACCAGCAGCGGCTTCCAGCAGCTCACCCGCGCACTGCTGCACCTCGCTGCCCAGCTCTGCGACGGGCGGATCGCCTTCGTTCAGGAGGGCGGCTACAGCCCGCACTATGTGCCGTTCTGCGGGGTGGCCGTACTCCGGGAACTGCTCGGTAAGGAATTCGTCGCCGATCCCTACACACCGATCGTCAGCGCCCAGGGCGGCGATGTCCTGCTCGACCACGAGGCGGCCGCGATCGAGGCCGCCGTGCCGTTGCTGGATGTCCTGAAGGAGCGTGGCGCGCACCATTCCGGCGGCTCTCGCGAGTTGACCCCGGCGCCCTGACGCGCCGGACCGTTCGCCCACCCCCTTGTCCACACCGAATGTCCGGTTTACGGTGGGCAGCATCCGATGTGGCGGGGCGGCGAACGGGAGGATCCCATGCGGATCTCGGTCCAGCGTGCGGGCGACAACTTGCGGGTGCGGATGCGGCTGGACGTCAACCGGCGGCGGTGGCTGATCACGACCATCGGGCTGTGGCTCCTGGCATTGGCGGGTGCGATCACCGGCCTGTGGGCGGTCGTGGCGCCGGCGACGTGGTTCCGCGCCTATCCCGGCCTCGGCCTGAACTGGGTCGCCGCCGATGGTCCGTTCAACCAGCACCTGTCCGCGGACGTGGGCGCGTTCTTCCTGGCGCTGGCGGCCGTCTCCGCCGCGGCGCTGTACTACGGCGACAGCCTGCTCGCCCGCGCCGCAGGACTCGGCTGGCTGGTCTTCGGGGTGCCGCACCTGATCTATCACCTCGCGCACAAACCGGCCGAGATGTCCACGGGCAACTACGTTTTCAGCCTGATCGCGGCCCTGCTGCTGCCGGTGGCCGGCGCCGTCGTGCTGATCGCCGCGCCGCGCGAGCGCGTCCAACTGCGTGACCCGGCGCCCCTCACCATTCGCCTGCCCGGCCGTAAGCGCTGACCCGCGCGTGAATTTCGGGCCGGCCGATGAACTTTCCGGCCCCGCCCCGTCGTAACAAGTGGAGCCGCTCAGGCGATCCGGAACATACGGGATAAAGGTTCAACGGCGAACCACGGGGGATCAATGGCGATCCCCGGCAGCGGGCGCGACCGGTACACCGGTCGTCACCGATTCCGCACCGAGATCAACTGCGTCACTCCGACGTGACGTCTCCGCCGACGAGGTCGTCGCGCGGCAGGTCGGCGAGGGTGGCGAGGGCGCTGAGAAAACCGCGCCGGTCGGCCGTCGACAGCCGGCTCAGTAGCCGCTCCTCCATGGCTTGGATGTCGGCTTGCGCGGCACGCGCCAGGGTGCGTCCGCGCGCGGTCACCGCGAGCAGCTTGGCCCGCCGGTCCGCCGGGTCCGGCCGGCGTTCGATCAGGCCGCGCTCCTGCAGGTCGTCGAGGATCGGGATGATGCGAGTCTTGTCCGCGCCGATCTCCTCCGCCAGCACCCCCTGACCGCGAGCCGGGCCACGCCCCAGGGCCAGTAGCACCGAGTACGCCCACATGGTCAACCCGTGCGAGTCCAGAATCGGGGGCGCGCGCCCCCCGCCGCGCCGGCCCCCCCGCGCCGGCCGAGACGCCCCCAACCCGCCCACCCTCCGGCGGTGCCGCCTGCTGCGTTCGCGATGGCTTCATCACCCGGCTTCCCGTGATATTTCCAATCATCCCAGTTGACGTATGCGTTGACGGCAGCGCCGAGTGGAATTCCAGCGAGTGCCCTGCTG
>NZ_JARWOP010000355.1 GCF_029868745.1 Nocardia wallacei
CCCCCCCCCCCCCCCCCCCCCCCCACTCCCTGCGGGGGCGGGGGGGGGGGTGTCTGCGCGCCCCGGCCGCCCCGCCCGGGCCGCGCCCCCGCGCCCCCAACAACCCCCCTCCACAACGGGCGCCTAAAACCCGCCGGAGCGAAGCGGAGGCCAAAAATACAGCCAAAAATTCAGCCCTTCACATAGCGGTCCAGCCATTCAAGCGCAATCACCCGCCCAACCTGAGCACCCGTATTGAGAACCTCCGCATCAAACCCATGGTCAAGATACGGCAGCTCAACATACCGATGCGCAACCCCCGCCCCCCTCAACTCATCCGCGAATCCCCTTGTCCGCGAAGCGAACACCAGATGATCCCCCCGCCCCTGAAACAGCAGAGTAGGCGGACCATCCGGCGTAATCTGCGCCCCGGAGTCGGTCGCAACATACCGCTCCGGATACGTCCCCACCGGCCCACCCAAATACCGCCGAGAAAGCGATTCCCCCTCAGCCGTATCCCCCGCAGACCCACTCAAATCCACCGCCGGATACACAGCAACCACCGCCCGCACCTTCGGCACCTCCCCAGCAGTCCCACAACTAGGCCGCAACCGCCCCGCATTAGCCTTGAACGCCACATTGACAGCAAGATTGCCCCCCGCCGACCCCCCGAACGTCGCAACCCGATCCGGATCCCACCGGTACTTCCGGGCATGCCCCACCGCCCAGGTCAACGCGCAACCGACATCGGCATCCTCGGTATCCCAGCGCGGATGATCCACATCCGACAGCCGGTAATCCACATCGAGAACCGCGTACCCCTGCTCGGCGAGCCAGTGATTGTAGGGACTCGGCCCCCTGCTACCACCCACGAATCCCCCGCCGTGAATGCTCACCACCAGCGGCGCCGGATCCGCCCGCCCGGCGGGCAAATACAGATCCGCCCGCAACGCCGCACCGTCGACGGTCGCGTAAGTAACCGTCTCGTTCGGCGACTTACCGGCCGTAACCAGCGGAATCGGCGCGAACAGCACCCACCTGCCGGTCGCCGCGTGCGCCGACAACGCCAGCCCGACAGCGGTGACCAGGCACATCACCATCCCCACGGCCGTCATCGCGGTGATCGTCCCGGACGGCCACGTCCCCCGCAGCCGGACGGCCAGCAGCGCGGCGAGCACCGCGGCGCCGGCGAGCACGACGTTCCACGACCCGAGCCAGTCGCGGAACCAGCCCAGACCCAGCACGAAGACCTGCGCGAACCCCACCCGCAGCAGCGGGCGCGTCCACGGCACCGGCAGCAGGGCGAACAGCTGTGCGAGCAGCGTGTAGAGACCCAGCAGGACCGCGACGGACAACAACAGGCCGCGCACCGGCGTCCACCACCGCCGCCGCGGCCGCGGCCCCTCCGCCGTTCCCTCACTTGCGGCCTCCGCCTCGCCTCGCAGCACGATCCCCGATGCTACGGAGCGGGTCGGCCGCACGCCGCGCAACCGTCTGTTATGTCCGGTTACCGACCCGGACAACGGGTACGCCCATAACATCCGGTCTGCTGCGAGACATGTTGCGACAGGCCGCGTTTTGATTACGAACCGAACACTTTCCGGAGGCAAACATGATCATGGAGATCTAGGATGAACGTCTCATAACCACACCACCTGAGGGGGTGGAGCCATGCGGAACATGATCAGGCATCTGTTCCTGGCGATCACGATCGCGGCGCTCGCCGCGATCACATCCGGTACGGCGGCGGCGGTGAGGGTGGCACCGCAGCTCTCGCCCGTGCAATCCATTACACCGGCCGACGGCGCGGTCGTCGGCATCGCGCATCCGGTCACCGTGCGTTTCGCCGCACCGGTCGCCGATCGAGCACGCGCCGAGCACGCGGTTCGGGTCGGCAGCCTGGACGGCTCGTTCACATGGAACGGTGACAGCGAGCTGGTCTGGCATCCCGCCGGATTCCTGCCCGCGAACACCCCGCTGACGGTCACCGTCGGCAACGCCCGCACGGACTTCCGTACCGGCGGCGGCACCACCGCCGACGCCGACATGTCCGCGCACACCTTCACCGTGTACGTACCCGGTCAACCGCCGCGGGTGATGCCCGCGTCGATGGGCAAGCCCGGTCACGAGACACCCGTCGGCACGTTCCCGGTGATGGAGAAGTTCCGGAGTATCACCTTCGACTCCCGCACCATCGGAATCCCGCTCAGCGATCCGGACGGCTACCTGCTCAAAGGTGAGTTCGCGGAGCGGCTGACCTGGGGCGGCGTCTTCGTCCACTCGGCGCCGTGGTCGGTGGACTCGCAGGGCAATTCCAATGTCAGCCACGGCTGCATCAACCTGCCGCCCGACGACGCCCAGTGGTATTACAACACTGTCGCCGTGGGCGACCCGGTGACGGTGCACTGGTAATCGACCGGCCGCCGGATGCCCTGGCCCGCCCGGGTCACGGCATCCGAGGCCAGGCCTTGGCGGCCAGCGCCTCGGCCGCGCGGCAGGCGTCATCGATGTTCCCGTTCGCGGGGCGCACCAGCAGAGTAGTGTTCTCCACCAACGCTTTCGGCGCCGGATAGTCCAGTTGGAACAACTGGTTGCCGGGCCACGACGGCCAGGTCCAGCCCTCCAGGACGGCGACGCAGGACGTCCCTACGGTCGTGACCCGGTGTATGAGGGTGTCGCGGCCAGCGATCGTCGTGCGCGTATAAGCGGGGCCCAGCGCGCGCGGTGGCGACACGTCGAGATGGGTCAGCAACAGGACCTCGGCGGTCCGGCCGTCCTCGGCGGTGGATCGCCACGCGCATTCGTGTGCCGCCCGGCGGCCCGGCCGCTGTGACCGCCCGCCGGGGAACTCGACGGCAGTGGTGACGTCGGCCTCGGTCAGTGCGCCGCACAGGTCGCCGTGGCCTTGCGATTGCGGCGGGAAATCCAGTGTGCCGACGACTCCGGTGTGCAGCACGGTCAGCAGCGACCGGGTAGCGCGCTCGGCGGCGGCGCACGGGTCGACGCGGTCGCCGGCGGGGCGGTCGGCGTGGGACCGGATCGAGAACGAGGTGTCCGCCGAATACACCACACGCGCGCACTCACCGCGCTGCGGCGCGCGCTGCACGGCCACCTTCCAGTCGCCCTCGGCGCGCACGGTGTATTCGTCGTCGCGTTCGAATTCGTTGCCCGTGCCGCGCTGGAGCTTGGTCACCACCACGGTCAGCAGCCGCGGGCTGTCGGGCAGGTCGATCGACGCCTCGCAGGTGTCGAAGTTGTGCGGCTTGATCTGGATGCGCGGCCGGCCGGTCTTGTCGCGCTCGGCCAGGTCGCCGTACATCTCGGCGCTCAGGTAACCGCACGGATCCCAGTCGAAGTTGTCGCCGTCGATGTCGTGGCCCGCCCCGACCGGCTGCGCGCGGCCCGCCGTCGTACCGCCGAGCGAGGCCCCCGCCACGCCGCCGGCGACCGCGAGCACGATCGCCACGGTGACGAGCGCCGCGCGGCGCAACCACCCGCGACGAGATTGCTGCAAGGTCATCGGCTCCCC
The DNA here is from genome assembly GCF_029868745.1 of Nocardia wallacei. Lineage (GTDB taxonomy): Bacteria > Actinomycetota > Actinomycetes > Mycobacteriales > Mycobacteriaceae > Nocardia > Nocardia wallacei_B. The sequence goes on from NZ_JARWOP010000355.1 coordinate 3,509, forward strand.
CTCGGATCACACCGGCGCGCAAGGACTTTCGCCCTCATTCCACCGGAGGATACCGCCCTTCCGACCGCGCCGCGCGGGCTATTCCGCGCGCCCGGACTCCGCCGCTCGCACCACGTGCCGCATGAGCAAGGCCGTGGTCACCGGCCCGACGCCACCCGGCACCGGACTCAGCGCACCGGCTCGGCCCCGCACCGACGCCGCGTCCACATCGCCCACGATGCCGCCGTCCGGGCCTTCGTTGGTGCCGACGTCGATCACCACCGCGCCCTCGCGCACGTGCTCGCCGGTGATCAGGCCCGCGCGGCCGACGGCCGCGACCACGATGTCCGCGGCGGAGGTGATCGACGGCAGGTCCACCGTGCGCGAATGGCATACGGTCACGGTCGCGTTCTCGGCCAGCAGCAACTGCGCCAGCGGTTTACCGACCACGTTCGAGCGGCCCACGACCGCGACGTGCCGGCCGGCGAGCGGAATCTCGTGGTGCTTGGCCAGTTCGACGACCGCCTCGGCCGTGGCCGGGGGGAAGGTCGGCAGACCGGCCGCGAGCAGGCCCAGCGACAGCGGGCTCACCCCGTCGACGTCCTTGGCCGCGGCGATGGCGGAGCTGACGTCGTCCAGGGCCACCCCGGCGGGCAGCGGCGTCTGCAGCATGACCGCGTCGACGGCCGGATCGCCGCTCAGCTTCGTCAGTTCGGCCCGGATCGCGTCCGCGGTGGCGTCGGCGCCGAGATCGACGGTGTCGCAGGCGATTCCGAGGCGGTCCGCGGCGCGGCGCAGGGACCCCACATACCAGCCGCTGGCCGGATCGTCGTTGGCCACCACCAGCACCAGCCGCGGCGCACTCCCGCGCTCGGTGAGCGCGGCGGCGCGCTGCTTGGTGTCGGCGTTGAGTGCGGCGGCGAGTTCCTTGCCGGTCAGCGAAGTCGTGTCCACGAATGCCCACCTTAACGGTCGGCGGACCGAGCCCCGCAGCGGCAGTTCCGCGCGTCCCCGCTTTCCTCGCTCATACCGGGTGAGGCCATGCCGACCACTCACAACCCACGGCGAGTTGGCGCCCTCGCCGAGGTAGGTGAGCCGCCGCCCGGCCGGCGCGCCCACTCCTCCGTGCCCGATAACGTTGTCCGCCTTGAGGACCGGGTGGGCGGCGCATGCGCGACAGTGCTCTTGCGCGGGGGGCGCGGCGGCCATAGAGTGACTCACAGACAACTACCGTTGTGCTTACGATATACCGTACGACAGTGCCCTCCCATCGGCCCGGCCACGGGCGCGGGACTCGGCTCCGGCGCACGGCGATACGAGGAGGGGCACGTGAGCGGCCGACTCACCGGCAAAGTCGCATTCATCACCGGCGCGGCGCGAGGGCAGGGGCGGGCGCACGCCGTGCGCCTGGCGAGCGAGGGCGCCGACATCATCGCCATCGACGTGGCGGGGCCGCTGCCCCCGTCGGTGCCCTACGATTCCGCGACACCCGACGACCTCGCCGAGACGGTGCGGCTGGTCGAGCAGACCGGCCGCCGCATCCTCGCCGCCGCCGTCGACACCCGCGACCTGGACGGCCTGCGCAAGGTGGTGGACGACGGCGTCGCGACGCTGGGCCGGCTCGACACCATCGTGGCCAACGCCGGCATCTGCGTCCCCGAGCCCTGGGACGCCATCACCCCCGACTCGTTCCGGGATGTCATGGACATCAACGTGACCGGGACCTGGAACACCGTGGTCGCGGGCGCCCGGCACATCATCGACGGCGGCCCCGGCGGCTCGATAATACAGATAAGCTCGGGCGCGGGCATAAATATTCAAACGGTAATGGTTAACTACACGGCCAGCAAGAACCCCCAAACCCGCAAGG
>NZ_JARWOP010000356.1 GCF_029868745.1 Nocardia wallacei
GGGCGTACCTTCGCGGTCATCGACCTTGCGGTCCAACGGTTTCGGCGTCGCGCCGGACTGGGGCGTGAACTGCTCGACACCCTGCTGCACAGCCGGACCGAGGAACGCGCGACCTTGGCCGTGCAGCCGCGGGCGGCGGCCCGCCGGCGCGGGCGCGGCCGAGGGGGCGGCGCGACTGTTCGCCGTGCTCGACGACTACCGCATCGAGGGTGTCGCCGACCCGAATCGGGCCGACATCCAGATCTCGCTCGGTGCCACACCGCTGACCAGCCGCTTCAACGGCACCACCCACATCGACACGGACGCGGCGGTCACGCTGGCCCGGCAGTCGATCGCGCGAGCGGAGACCGTGCGGGCGATCACCGTCTGCGGTGTCGCGTTCCACAACGCGGGCGCCTCCGACGCACAGGAACTGGGCGCCGCGGTGGCCGCGGGCCTGGAGTACCTGCGGCTGCTCACCGGCGCGGGCGTGGATGTCGCGGACGCACTGGGGCAGTTGCTGTTCCGCTTCGCCGCCACCGACGACCAGTTCGCGACGATCGCGAAATTCCGTGCCGCCCGGCGGTTGTGGGCGCGGGTGGCGCACGAACTGGGCGCTCCGGCGTTCGGCAACGCGCCGCAGTACGCGGTGACCTCGGCGGCCATGATGACCCAGCGCGACCCGTGGGTGAACATGCTGCGCACCACGCTGGCGGCGTTCGGCGCGGGCGTGGGCGGCGCGGACTACGTCACGGTGCTGCCCTTCGACGCCGCGCTGCCGCCCGGCGAACTCGAGGTGTCGCAGGCGTTCTCGGCGCGGATGGCGCGCAACACCCAGCTGCTGCTGCTGGAGGAATCGCATCTGGGACACGTGCGGGACCCCGGTGCGGGCTCGTGGTACGTGGAGAGCCTCACCGATCGGCTGGCCCAGCGCGCGTGGGAGTTCATGCAGGAGATCGAGCGCGCCGGCGGCTATCCGGCGGCGCTGGACTCCGGGCTGCTGACCGATCGTATCGCCGCGGTCCGCGCGCGGCGCGAAACCGATGTGGCACACCGGAAGACGGCGGTGACCGGCGTCAACGAGTTCCCGAACCTGGCCGAGCAGCCGCTGTCGGAGGCGGCGCGACGGCCCGGCCAGGTCGCCCGGTACGGTTCGGCGTTCGAGGCGCTGCGCGACCGCTCCGACGCCTACCTGGCCACGCACAGCGTCCGGCCGCGGGCCCTGCTGGTGCCGCTCGGCCCGGTGGCCGAGCACAACGTGCGGGTGACTTTCACCGCGAACCTGCTGGCCTCGGGCGGTATCGAGACGATCAACCCGGGTACCCTCGACATTGCCGGGATCGGTACGGCCGCAACCGAATCGGGTACCACCATCGCCGTGCTGTGCGGCACCGACGCCCGCTACGCCGCCGAGGCCGGCGCCGCGGTGGAGCAGCTGCGCAGCGCCGGTATCGCGACGGTGCTGCTGGCCGGGCCGGAGAAGGCGGTGGCCGAACTGTCCGGCACGGAGCGGCCGGACGCATTCCTGACGGCGCGTATGGACGCGGTGACGGCCCTGTCCGGCCTGCTGGAAAAGCTGGGAGCGTAGATGACCACACGAGAAAGCAAGCATGTGATCGGCAGTTTCGCCGACGTGCCGCTCGACAGCGCCGCCGCGGCGGAGGTGAGCGGCGCGCAGGTCGACGCGTTCGTGCGGGCGGCCGCCGCCGCGAATCACCAAGCGCCGCAAGAGCTGGTGTGGTCGACCCCGGAGGGCATCGACGTGCCGCCCGTATTCACCAAGGCCGACCGCGACCGCATCGCCGCCGAGGGTTATCCGCTGGACTCGGTGCCCGGCGTCGCGCCGTTCGTGCGCGGACCGTACCCGACCATGTACGTGAACCAGCCGTGGACGATCCGCCAATACGCGGGCTTCTCGACCGCCGCCGACTCCAACGCCTTCTACCGGCGCAATCTGGCGGCCGGTCAGAAGGGCCTGTCGGTGGCGTTCGACCTGGCCACGCACCGCGGCTACGACTCCGATCACCCGCGCGTGACCGGTGACGTCGGCATGGCGGGCGTGGCGATCGACTCCATCCTGGACATGCGCGAGCTGTTCGATCACATTCCGCTGGACCAGGTCTCGGTGTCGATGACCATGAACGGCGCGGTGCTCCCGATCCTGGCGCTGTACGTCGTCGCGGCGGAGGAACAGGGCGTCAAGCCCGAACAGCTGGCCGGAACCATTCAGAACGACATTCTGAAGGAGTTCATGGTCCGCAACACCTACATCTACCCGCCGAAGCCGTCGATGCGGATCATCTCCGACATCTTCGCCTACACCTCGGCCAAGATGCCCAAGTTCAACTCCATCTCCATCTCCGGCTACCACATCCAGGAGGCCGGTGCCACAGCGGATCTGGAGCTGGCCTACACCCTCGCCGACGGCGTCGAGTACCTGCGCGCCGGGCTGGACGCGGGCATGGAGATCGACCAGTTCGCGCCGCGGCTGTCGTTCTTCTGGGCGATCGGCATGAACTTCTTCATGGAGGTCGCGAAACTGCGTGCGGGACGGCTGCTCTGGAGCGAACTGGTCTCGAAATTCGAGCCCAAGAGCCAGAAGTCGCTGTCGCTGCGCACCCATTCGCAGACCTCCGGGTGGTCGCTGACCGCGCAGGACGTGTTCAACAACGTCGCACGCACCTGCGTGGAGGCGATGGCCGCGACCCAGGGCCACACCCAGTCGCTGCACACCAACGCCCTGGACGAGGCCCTCGCGCTGCCGACCGACTTCTCCGCCCGCATCGCCCGCAACACCCAGCTGCTGATCCAGCAGGAGTCCAACACCACCCGGCCGATCGACCCGTGGGGCGGCTCCTACTACGTGGAGTGGCTGACCCACCAACTCGCCGAACGCGCCCGCGCACACATCGCCGAGGTGGAGGCGCACGGCGGTATGGCGCAGGCGATTTCGGAGGGCATCCCGAAGCTGCGCATCGAGGAGGCCGCCGCCCGCACCCAGGCCCGCATCGACACCGGGCAGCAGCCGGTGATCGGCGTGAACAAGTACCAGGTCGACGAGGACCAGCAGATCGAGGTCCTCAAGGTCGAGAACTCCCGGGTGCGCGCCGAGCAGGCCGAGAAGCTGCGCCGCCTGCGCGCAGAACGCGACTCGTCCGAGGTCGAGCGGGCGCTGGCCGAATTGACCAGGGCCGCCGCGTCTTCCGAGGGCGGCATGGACAACAACCTGCTGGCCCTCGCCATCGACGCCGCGCGCGCCAAGGCCACCGTCGGCGAGATCTCCGACGCGCTGGAGCGGGTGTACGGGCGGCATCAGGCGGAAATCCGTACTCTCTCAGGCGTTTACCGCGAGGAGGCCGGCAAGGTGACCAACATCAGCAAGGCGATCGACCTCGTGGCGGAATTCGCCGAGGCCGAGGGCCGCCGTCCCCGCATCCTGGTGGCCAAGATGGGCCAGGACGGGCACGACCGCGGCCAGAAGGTGATCGCCACGGCCTTCGCCGATCTCGGCTTCGACGTCGATGTGGGCCCGCTGTTCCAGACCCCCGAAGAGGTGGCGCGGCAGGCGGCCGACAACGATGTGCACGTCGTGGGCGTGTCGTCGCTGGCGGCCGGCCACCTCACGCTGGTGCCCGCCCTGCGGCAGGCGCTGGCGGATGCCGGGCGGCCCGACATCATGGTCATCGTCGGCGGCGTCATCCCGCCGGGCGATTTCGAGGAGCTGTACCGGGCGGGCGCCGCGGCCATCTTCCCGCCGGGCACCGTGATCGCCGACGCCGCCGTCGGGCTGCTGCGGAAGCTCGCCGTGGAACTCGGCCACGAGATCGGCGGTGACGCTGTTACCGGAGCCGAATGAGCGAGCGGACATCGGCGAGTGGAGGCGACGGCGCGCCCGCAGGGCAGCGTGGTGAGGCAGTGAATATCCCTGGGACGCAAGCGTTGTCGACCGAACGCGGACTACCCCCGGCGCTGCGCGCGGGCTCCGGCGGTGCGGGCGGCGGCGGGCGGCGGCGCGAAGTCGATGTGGAGCAGCTCGCCCGGTCGGTGCGCGACGGCGAACGTGCGGGCCTGGCCCGGGCCATCACGCTGGTCGAATCCACCCGGGCCGATCATCGCGACGCCGCGCAGCGTCTGCTGCTGGAGCTGACCCCCGACATCGGCCGGATCGAATCCAACCGGGTCGGCATCACCGGCGTTCCGGGCGTCGGCAAGTCGACCTTCATCGACGCGCTGGGCATGTATCTGATCGGGGCGGGCCATCGGGTCGCGGTGCTCGCCGTCGACCCGTCCTCGACCCGCACCGGCGGCTCCATCCTCGGCGACAAGACCCGCATGGCCCGGCTGGCGGTGGAACGCGACGCCTACATCCGGCCCTCGCCGACCGCGGGCACGCTCGGCGGCGTGGCGAAGGCGACGCGCGAGACCATCGTGCTGCTGGAAGCCGCGGGGTACGACGTGATCCTGGTCGAGACCGTCGGCGTCGGCCAGTCCGAGGTCACCGTCGCCAACATGGTCGACGTCTTCTGCTTCCTCACCCTGGCCCGCACGGGAGATCAGCTGCAGGGCATCAAGAAGGGCGTGCTGGAGCTGGCCGACCTGGTCGCGGTGAACAAGGCCGACGGCCGCCACGAGATCGAGGCCAAGTCGGCGGCCCGGGAACTGCAGGGCGCCATGCGCCTCATCCATCCGCGCGAATCACTGTGGCGCCCACCGGTGCTCACCATGAGTGGCCTCAACGGCACCGGGCTGGACCAGTTCTGGGACACCGTCCTCGAGCACCGCCGAGTACTCACCGAAGCGGGCGAATTCGCCGAGAAGCGCCGCCGTCAGCAGGTCGACTGGACCTGGACCATGGTGCACGACCAGCTCCTGCGCCGCCTCGCCGACAACCCCGCCGTGAAGTCGATTCGCGCGCAAGTGGAAAAGGGCGTCCGCGACGGCTCGCTCACCCCCGCCCTGGCCGCTGAGGAAATCCTGCGCGCCTTCGACGAACGCTGACACAGTGCCCCCTCCTGGGGGCATTACGTGGCACCGGGATCGCGCAGGGACGGACGGGCTGCGGCCGATGTGTCGCCGGGCGCGCTTAGGCTGCATCCATGGTCGATCATGACGTGAGTCCCGCCGCGCTGGGGCCCGCGCCCTGGGGGTCGCGGCTGCTGGGTTCGGCGGACGAGACGTCCGGGGTGCGACGGCTGCGGGTGCAGGCGCTGCTGACGATCCCGCTGCTGGTCGCGAACCTCATCGGCATTGCCGTGGTGATCGCCCTGGTGGGCTTCGTGCTGCCGGGCCCGTCGATGTTCAGCCGCCGGCTGATCCTGCAGAACGTCATCGCGACTCCGCTGTACACGGCGCTGGCGGTGGTGGTCGGCACGGTGTGGGGGACCGTATGGGGCGTGCGGACCCTGCGCTGGGCGATCGATCCCGACCGCGTCCCCACCCCGGCCGAACAGGCCGCCGCGGTCCGGGTGCCGCGGCGGCTGGTGATGCAGCAGGCGGTGCTGTGGCTCGGCGGCGCGGCCGTCCTGGCTCCGCTCTACGGCCTGGTGGATATCGCGTACGCGCCGAAGGTACTGCTGGGCATGGGTTTCACCGTGGTTGTCGTGTGCGCCAACAGCTATCTGATCGCGGAGTTCGCGCTGCGCCCGGTCACCGCGCGGGTGCTGGAGGCCGCCCCGGCCCGGCGGCTGCGCGGCTTCGGTGTGTTCGGCCGCTCGGTGCTCGTGTGGACCCTCGCCACCGGCGTGCCGGTGACGCTGGCGATGGTGCTCGCGGTGCTGTCGCTGTGCGGCATGGACTTCAGCGAGGCGCGCCTGGCGATCTGCGTGCTGTCCCTGGGCGGCGCGACCCTGGTCTTCGGTCTGCTGCTGATGACACAGACCTTCGCGGCCACGGTGGCGCCCGTGCGCACCGTGCGCCGGGCGCTGCGCCGCGTCGAGAACGGGGAGCTCGACGTGCACGTCACCGTCTTCGACGGCACCGAACTGGGCGAGCTGCAGAGCGGTTTCAACCGCATGGTGGACGGGCTGCGCGAACGCGAGCGGATCCGGGACCTGTTCGGCCGCCACGTCGGCGACGACGTGGCCGACGCGGCCCTGGCCCGCAACCCCGAACTCGGCGGCGAGGAGGTCGAGGCCGCGGCGCTGTTCATCGACATCATCGGGTCCACCACGATGGCGGCGACCCGGCCCGCCGACGAGATCGTCGCGATGCTCAACGACTTCTTCGGCATCGTGGTGGACGAGGTGGAGCGCTGCGGCGGCCTGATCAACAAGTTCGAGGGCGACGCCGCGCTCGCGATCTTCGGCGCCCCGGCCCCGCTCACCGACTTCGCGGGCTCCGCGCTCGCCGCCGCCCGTGCCATCCGCCGCCGATTGTCCGAGAGCGCAAGGGAATTCGATGCCGCGATCGGAGTGTCGTCCGGGCGAGTGGTGGCGGGCAACGTAGGCGCGCGCCGCCGCTACGAGTTCACCGTGATCGGCGATGCCGTCAACGAGGCCGCCCGCCTGTGCGAGCTGGCCAAGCAGGACCCGGGCCGGGTACTCGCCGCCGCGGTCACCGTCGAGGCCGCCGTGGAAGCCGAACAGCACCGGTGGCGCACCGGCGAATCGGTGGTGTTGCGCGGCCGGGTGCAGCCCACCCGGCTGGCGCGGCCGCGCGACTAGCCGAGCTCGAACATGCGCACGGCGTTGTCGTAGCACACCTTCCGCAGCCAGTCGGCACCCAAATCCAGTCGCTCCAGCGCGAACAGCGCGTGACCGTAGGAGTAGGGGATGTTGGGGAAGTCGCTGCCGAACAGGATGCGGTCACCGAAATCGCGCAACCGGCCGCGCTCGGCGACGGGGAAGGGGTCCTGTGACTCGAAGAAGTCGGTGAAGTTCATGGTGGTGTCCAGGTGGACGCCGTCGAATTCGGCTGCGAGATCCAGGAACTCGGTGTACTCCGGTGCGCCCATATGCGCGATGATCAGGCGCAGCCGCGGAAACCGCCGCAGCAGTTCGCGCATCGGCTCCGGTCCGGTGAATTCGCCCGGCGCAGGGCCCGATCCGCAGTGGATGAGCACCGGGATTCCGGCCTCGGCCAGCATCCCCCACACGTCGTTCAGCAGCGGATCGCACGGATGGAAATCGCCGACCTGGATGTGCACCTTGAAGATCCGTGCACCGGACTCGATCGCCGCCTCCACATAACTCGCGGCGTGGTGCTCGGGATAGAAGGTGGCGGTGTGCAGGCAGTCGGGCGTGCGGGCGGCGAAGTCGGCGGCCCACTCGTTGAGCCAGGCCGCCATATCCGGACGGTGCGGGTACACCAGCGCGGTGAACGCGCGAACCCCGAAGCCGCGCAACGTCTTCAGCCGCACCTGCTCCTCGTCGCGGTAGGTGATCGGCCAGGGCCGGCCGATGAGCGGCCCGGCGTCGTCGAAGTACGCCCAGACCTTGCGCAGCACGCGGTCGGGCATGAAGTGGGTGTGGATGTCGACCAGACCAGGCAGCCCGAGCCGCTGCCGGAACTCGGCGATGTAGGTGGTGTCCTCGGCGCTCATCTCGGCCTACGCCTGTGCGGAAGTCGTGCGGGCGAAGTCGCCGACGCGGGCGATCAACCGGTCGAAGAAGTCCGCCGGGTCGGTGCCGATCACGATGTCGGCGTTGGGTTCCCGGCCCCACATCCCCGCCCAGTCCGCGATGGTGGCTCCCCGGGTGAGGGTTCCGGCCAGCTCGACGTCGACGGTGGCGGGCCGGGTGCGAGCGAGCGCGGGGTCCAGGGCGACCGCGGCGGCGAACGGATCGTGCATGTGCGCGATGTACCCCTGGCCGTAGGCGTGATGGAACTCGAAGTAGAACCGCACGGCGTCGGTGACGAACCGGACGACCGCGTTGCCCGCCTTGGACACCGCACCGGGCGCGTCGGTCTCGCTGAGGACCTCCACGGGCAGGCTGTGCGCCCGTTCGGCGAGTCGCACCAGGTGATCGGGGCGCATCTCGATGGTCTCGGTGACGTCGAGCCCGCAGATCAGGGGCCGCCGATCGGTCGGCGCCACGGCGAAGGCGGCGAGGACCTCCTGCCAGGCCTCGGGATCGACGTGCACGTTCCATTCGTTGGTGGGGGTCGTGTTGCCGGGATGCTGGAACGCGCCGCCCATCACCACCAGGCGCCGCAGCAGCCGGGGCAGTTCGGGCTCCAGCCGCAGGGCCAGCGCCAGATTGGTGAGCGGCCCGGTGCACAGCCCGATGATCTCGCCGGGATGCGCCCGCACGGTGTCGACCCACAGCCGCGCCGCCGACCGTGGTGACAGCGTCTTGGTCGGCGGCGGGAATTGCGCGTACCCGATGCCCTGCGGACCGTGGGTGTCCTCGGTCGTGCGCAGCGGGATCGCGAGCGGCTCGGCCGCCCCCAGGGCGACCTCGATGTCGGGAGCCCGGCACAGCTCCAGCAGGGCCAGGTTGTTCGCGGCCACCTGCGCCACGGGCACGTTCCCCGCGGTGGCGGCGATACCGGCGATCTCGGCGTCCGGGCTGGCGAGCAGGTACAGCAGGGCCAGCGCGTCGTCGATGCCGGTGTCGACATCCATCATGATCTTCTGCCGCACGAGTCGAGCCTAGCGAGCGGCCCGATTCACGGGCCGCTCGGCTGTCCGGCCCGTTCAGTAGGCGGGCAGGTCGTAGCTGTCGGTCTTGGAGAAGAACGCCTTCATCATCACCGGCCGCAGCGGCCGCGACAGCATGACCCGCGCGGACGTGCGCGCGAGGGCAGCGCCGATCCGGCTGTGCGGCAACATCATCTTGATCCCACCGCCGGGCATCTCCTTGGCCTCGGCCAGGAACGGCGTCACCTTCTCCTCGTACCGTGCCAGCGCGGCGGGGAGATCGTCCGGGGTGGCGGTGATTTCCCCGGCCAGGATGTAGGCGCCGACCAGAGCCATCGCGGTGCCCATGCCCGTCATGGGGGAGCCGCAGTAGCCCGCGTCCCCGGCCAGGGTCACTCGTCCGGCGGAGAGCGTCGGCATGTCGATGCGCGCGAGTTCGTCGAAGTAGAAGTCCGGGGTCGTGCGCATCGCCTCGACCACGAGTGGCGCGTGCCAGCCGGCCTCGGCCAGCATGTCCCGGATCAGCTGCTGCTGCGCCGAAACATCGCGCCGCAGTGCGGGATTCGCGTCCGCGCGCAGCGTGATGATGGCCTTGGCGGTGCTCGGATCGCCGTCGGGCCGGATGCCGACGGCCACGCTGCGCATCGGATGCAGGGCGAACCAGCCCGGCCGCACATCCGGCGGGGTCGGGATGGTGAAGAACGCCCCGTACCCGCCGAGGAACGTCGCGAACCGCTCCTCCGGCCCGAATGCCAGCCGCCGGGTGGCCGAGTGCACGCCGTCCGCGCCGACGACGAGGTCGAATCGTTCGGCGCCGCCGGCGGCGAAGGTGACCTCCACGCCGGTGTCGTCCTGGCGCAGGGCCTCGACCCGATCGCCGTAGCGATAGTCCAGTTCGCCGCCCACGCTCGTGACCTCGTCCAGCAACACCTGATTGAGGTCGCCGCGGGTGATCTCGATCTCGGCGACCGGTCCCTTGCCGTCGAACATCTCCATCGGCATCGTCGCGAACTCGCGGCCCTGGGCGTCGACGTAGGCCATGCCCAACTCCTGCAGTTGGTACTTGCGAATGCCCGGCATCAGCCCCATCCGCTCGGCGACCTCGCGGCTGGGCCCACGCAGATCCACGGCCTGCCCGCCGGGCCGGGGAGCGTCGGCACGCTCGATGACGGTGACCCGGACACCGGCCCGGAGCAGTTGCAGCGCAACGGCATTGCCGGCGATGCCGCCGCCGGAGACGAGGACGTGAGGAGTCTGTGCGGAGGCAGTCACGGTGAGTTCCTGTTCTTTGGTTCGAACGTCTTAGACAAATGTCTAACACAGGTTTAGCACGTATGTCTAGAACAGATGTCTAAGACGCTGGTAGGGTGGGCTCATGGGAAACCGGGAAGATCTGCTGGCAGGTGCTCGCAAGGCGATCCTCGAGCGGGGACTCGCCAAGGTCACCGCGCGGGACATCGCGGCGGCGGCCGGTGTCAGCCTGGCGGCCATCGGTTATCACTTCGGCTCCAAGGACCGGCTGGTGTCCGAGGCGATCACCGAGTCGATAGGCACCGACCTCGGCGACGGCATCGAGGCCGCGATCCGCGAGGCGGGGGAGGGGCGTTCGCTTCGGGAAGCGATCGAACCGACGTGGAACGCCATGCTCGACGTCATCCAGAAGAACCACGAGCAGCTGTTGCTGAGCATGGAGAACGGGATCCGCGTCGCGCGCTCGGAGGAGCTCCAGGCGTATCTGTCCGAGGCGACCGAGGGTGCCTACGCCGACCTGGGTGCGGTATTGCGCGAGATGCATCCGGACCTGTCGGCGAAGGAGGCGCGTGCGGTCGCCAAACTCTATTTCGTGCTGTTCCAGGGCTACGCCATGCTGGCGCTGCTCGCTCCCGGCGGTGACCTGCTGCACGGCGAGGACGTGGCACTCGCGGTGCGGGCATTGCGCGAAAAATGACATCGGCCGCACCTGCGTCGAGTGCGGGGCTGCACGCGGTGCGGACATGCACAGCGGGAACGGAAGCCGGTGTCCGCGCTGTGCGATACCCGCCGAAATGGGATGCTCGTGCCGGAAGCCCCGACCGGAAGGCGTAAGGAGGCAACGTGGCGGTAGAGGGCAGCGGCACCTGGTTGCGGGAGTTCCGGACGGAAGCGCGGCCGCGTGCGGTGCTGGTGTGTTTCCCGCCGGGCGGCGGTTCGGCGAGTGCGTTCCGTTCGCTCGCGCAGCGGATGGACGGCGTCACGGTCGTCGCCGTGCAGTATCCCGGGCGGCAGGACCGGCTGGGGGAGCCGATGATCGCCGATATCGGCGCGATGGCCGATGCGGTGGCACGCGAGTTGACGGCGCTGGCCTTACCCGGCGAGCCGGCGTTGTTCGGGCACAGCATGGGTGCCACCGTCGCCTTCGAGGCCGCGCGCCGGCTGGAGGCCGCGGGCCACGACCTGACCCGCTTGTTCGTCTCGGGTCGGATCGCGCCGTCGGCGCCTTACCCCGGCCGTCTGCACGACGCCCCCGACGCGGATCTGATCGCGGAGTTGGAGCGGCTCGCCAACGATCCCGCCTCGGTGGCCGTACTGCGCACCGAACCGGGTCTGGCCGATCTCGTGCTGCCCGCCGTTCGCAACGATTACCGGGCGGTCGAGACGTACGCGTTCGAACCCGGAGAGCCGTTGCGCTGCACCATCTCCGCGCTGCTGGGCGACGCAGATCCGACCGTCACCGTCGAGCAGGCCGGGCAGTGGCGTGCCCACACCACCGGCGAATTCGAGCTGGAGACCCTCCCCGGACGGCACTTCTACCTCGATGAGAAAGTCGCCGAGGTGGCCGATTTCGTGGCCGCCCGCCTGCCCTGACGAATCCTGTCGCGCTTATTGCGGTGACGGCGTGAGGTAGTCCCGCCGGCGCGACAACCACCACAACCCGGCCCACGACATCGCCACCACGATCACAACCAGCACGCGGACCAGGTCCAACGCGTCCTGCGGATACAGCACCCCGGTGATGTAGTGGTCGATGAACCCGCCCGGCGGCAGTTCCGCGTCACCGGCCCGGCGCCGCGCCCAGTTCTCCAGATGGGTGAGCGGACAGTCGGCGCCGAAGAGCACCGTGCTGAACCCCCAGCCGACGGCCGCGAGATGCGTCCATATCGTCCAGCGCCACCGCCACGTGAGGAACCCGCCCGTCACCAGGTAGACGACGAACAAATAGTGCACGCCCGCGGTGACGTCTGCCAGCAGCCGGTACATCACACATCCAGCTTAGAAGGGCCGGACCGGGTTGCCCAGAGATCTTCCGCCCGGCCAACTTCGGCTCCGACCGGCGACGTCCGCAGGCTATTTCAATACCTATATACCGATATGCGAATCTAGGCATGTATTACACACTTCAGCGTGTCAGCGACTGAAGAGGATAGATGCGCCACCAACAACCAGCATCGACGACGAAACCGGGACGCGATGTCGGAGGACTCGGATCGTTGATGGGGGAGGGGCGCGGCAGCGGCGCGAGATACCCGCCGAGGGGAGTGTCTCGCCCTCGAGATGTCACATCGCCGACCAATAGGTCTGCGCGCCAAAGGTTTCGGCTGTTGGCTCCTGGAGCCGGCTGCCTCCGGGGCGCTTGGTCGGTTTGAAGATATCGATATCACCCTATGCGAATTTATGCATGTAAATCTGATCAACCACGTCGAGAACCTTCACATCAACTCACAACAAAAGAAGCAATGAGGCCAGGAACCCTCAGCGGGACGGCTCGGCCATGACCGGGAGCCTCACCAGCTCGACGGCTCGTAGTCCTTGAGGAAGCAGCCGTACAGGTCGACGCCTTCTTCACCTTGAACGATGGGGTCGTAGACGCGCGCGGCGCCGTCGACCAGGTCGAGGGGCGCGTGGAAGCCTTCGTCGGCGAGGCGGAGTTTGGTGTAGTGCGGGCGTTCGTCGGTGATCCAGCCGGTGTCGACGGCGGTCATGAGGATGCGGTCGGACTCGAACATCTCGTCGGCGCTGGTGCGGGTGAGCATGTTGAGCGCGGCCTTGGCCATATTGGTGTGCGGGTGGCCGGGGCCCTTGTAGGCGCGGCTGAACACGCCTTCCATGGCGGAGACGTTGACGATGTACTTGCGGTGGGCGGGTGCGGCGGCCATGGCGGGGCGTAGTCGTGAGACGAGTACGAACGGTGCGACCGAGTTGCACAGCTGCACCTCGAGCAGTTCGGTGGCGTCGACTTCGGCGACGGTCTGCACCCAGCTGTTGGTGTGCGCGAGGTCGGGCACCAGGCCGCCGGCATCGATGGCGATACCGCGCGAAATGCGTTCGGGCGTGGCCGAACCCGCGACGAGCGCGAGGTCGGTGACGTCGGCGGCCGAGAGCGCAGGGGCCAGCGATGCGGTGAGCGCCGTGGGGTGTGCCTGCATGGTCTTGCCGAAGCTGACCGTATCGGGCAGCTCGCCTGCGGGCAGCGGACCGTTCTCGGCGTCGGCGAGTGCGCTGTAGGCGCCGGGTGAGCGGCGGACGGTCTGGGCGGCGTTGTTGATGAGGATGTCCAGCGGTCCCTGTGCCGCGACGTCGTCGGCGAGCGCTACGACCTGGGCGGGGTCGCGCAGATCGATACCGACGACGCGGAGCCGGTGGATCCAGTCGGCGCTGTCGGGCTGGGCCTTGAAGCGGCGGATGGCGTCGTTGGGGAAGCGGGTGGTGATGGTGGTGTGGGCGCCGTCGCGCAGCAGTCGCAGTGCGATGTACATGCCGATCTTGGCGCGGCCGCCGGTGAGCAGCGCGCGTCGGCCGCTGAGGTCGGTGCGGGCGTCGCGCTTGGCGTGGCTGCGGGCGGCGCAGTCGGGGCAGAGCTGGTGGTAGAAGGTGTCGACGCGGGTGTATCGCTGTTTGCAGATGTAGCACGGTCGCGGGCGGACGAGGGTGCCCGCGGTAGCGCCGGTGCTGTTGGGGGACAACGGGATTCCGGCCGTCTCGTCATCGATGCGGTTCGGTGAGCCGGTGGCGGTGGCGGCGACCACGGCGCGGTCGGCGGCGGACTTGGCGTCGCGGGCGGCTACCCGGCGGCGCTGCTTCAGCTTCTTGAACATGTGCCCGACGGCGTGCTGCACGGCGACCGAGTCGGGGTGTTCTTTGTCGAGTTGCGCGGCCAGGTCGAGTACTCGGAGGCAGGCGGCGAGGTCCGCCGGGTCGATGGCGGGCTCCGGCGATGCGGTGCGGGTCGTCGGGTCGTTGTGGGCCATCGTGGTGCGGATCTGTCCTTCGTGCGCTGGTGAGCTGGCGACTCATTGTCGCATCGTGGGCCCGGGGCCGATCTCGGTGGCCGATGTTCGGCTATCGCGGCGAGTATTCGATCGGCGCGTTGTCGGCGCGGAGGTCGTCGATGAAGTTGGCGATCGCCTCGCCGACCAGCAGTGGTTCGGTGATGGGCAGCCAGTGGTCGGCGGGCAGCCGGTAGCACCACAGCCGGTCGGCGCCGCGGCGGACGTGGTCGGCGGCGGTGGGCAGGGCGAGGGCGTCGGCGCGGTCGACGATCAGCTGGACCGGTACGGCGGTGTGGGTTTCGCGGGGGTGGCGCAGGTGGTGGACGAGGTTGGCGTGCACGATGCGGGCGCCGGCGAGCAGATCGGTGATCCAGGTGGGGGCGAGCGGTGGTGTGCCGTGGCGGAGACGGGCGCGCACGCGCGGCCAGCCGAGCAGGCGGCGGCCGAGGACGAGCCAGCCGAGGCCGGGGAGTTTCCACCAGGGGGTTTCGGGCAGTCGGGGGTGCCGTAGGGCGAGGGCGAGGCGGCCGAGGTCGGGTGCGCACAGTGCGGTCCCGGAGGCGATGCGGGTGTTGGCGCGGGGGTCGCCGAGTGCGGCCCACAGTTGGAAGGCGCCCCAGCCGTGGCCCGCGATGTGTGCCGGGCGGTCGGGGCTGACGGCGTCGAGTACGGCGTAGAGGTCGTCGGTCAGGTCGGTGAGCCGATAGTCCTGGGTGCGAGGGGGTTTGGCGGAGCGGCCGTGGCCGCGCACGTCGTAGGTGACGACGTGGAAGCTGTCGGCCAGCATCCGGGCGACGTCGTCCCAGATCCCGTGGGTATCGGTGATGCCGTGGACGAGGACGAGGGTGTCGGCCTTCGGGTTGCCGCGTTCGTAGACGGCGAGCTCGAGGCCGCGGTGGCGCACGGTGCGCCGGCGTGGCCGGAGTGGGTCGGTGTCGGGCAGGTGGGTCATTGTGTCTACCTCGCAGTGCCGGGCTGTCCCGCTGGATCGTACCGCCGGTACGTTAGACGCTACCGAGAGTACGGCGATATTGGGTTGGTAGACGGTGCGCGTCGTGTTTTCCCTGTATACGTTCACATTCGGTGCGGGCTGCTTCCGTACTGCTGGTACGTGTAGTCTTCGCGGTGAGCCCACGCCCCAGGGAGTCGAGTCGATCGTGCCCCGTCCCAGCCGTAATACCCATTCGCCGCGAGTGACTCGCGATGAGATTGTCGATGCGGCGATTCGGGTGATCGATCGGACGGGTCCGCGGCCGAGTATGGACGGCATCGCGCGCGAGGCCGGGATCACCAAGCCGCGGTTGTACCGGCAGTTCGCGGACAAGGCGGATCTGTACACGGCGGTCGCGGAGCGCATGTCGCGTACGGCGTTCGCCGCGACGGGTGAGGATATGACGTTGCTGTTGCAGCCGCCGCGGCCGGCGTTGCGTCGGGTGTTCGGTGATTACGCGCGGGGGATTCTGGAGCATCCCAATGTGTTTCGGTTCCTGGCGCAGGCGCCGGTGCTGCCGGCGTCGGGTGGTGATCGGGACGGTTCGGTGTTGCAGTTCGATTTGGGGCGGGCCGCGGCGCAGCGGTTCACCAGGTTGGCGCGGGCGATCGCCGACGCGGTGCCGATCGAGGTGGGTGGGATCGATTATCTGTCTCGTGCGGTGATCGGTGTGGTGGTGGCGACGACGGATCTGTGGTTGGAGGGTCCGCCGGAGGAGGGGGCGGAGGAGTTCGTGGTGGAGGCCAGTGAGCTGGTGTGGGGGTTGATCGATGGGTTCCTGCGGCGGCAGGGGGTGGCCGCGGATCCGGAGACGCCGATTTTCACCACTCTGGCCGAGGTGAATCAGGCGCGCGAGGCGGGGTGACGGCCGCGCCGCGAACGTTGTTGACATTCCGCCAATAGTCGTCCACGCTGGTGCTCGGAGGGCCGGTGGGTGCCGGCCGGGCACGAGACGAAGGGCAACAACGATGGTGCGCGCCCCATGGAGCGACGACGAGGTCGAGGCCGTACGCGACTTGGCGAAGGACTTCTTCGCCAAGGAGGTCGTTCCGCACGAGGAGAAGTTCGTCGCGCAGGGCCATCCCGACCGTGAGCTGTACAACCGGGCCGGTGAGCTGGGGCTGCTGTGCGCCTCGATTCCGGCCGAATACGGTGGCGGGGGCGGCACTTTCGCGCACGAGGCGGCCATCATCGAGGAGCAGACGTTTCAAGGTGACGGCGCGCTGGGCATGCCGGTGCACTCGACGATCATCGCGCCCTATCTGCATCAGTTCGGTTCCGAGGAGCTGAAGCGGCGGGTGCTGCCGCGGGCGGCCAGCGGGGAGATGGTGCTGTCGATCGGGATGACCGAGCCGGGCACCGGGTCGGATCTGCAGAACATCAAGACCCGGGCGGTGCGTGAGGGTGACGAGTACATCATCACGGGGTCGAAGATCTTCATCTCCAACGGCTGGCTGTGTGACGGCATCATCATTGCCGCCAAGACCGATCCGACGAAGGGCGCCGCCGGGGTGTCGCTGATCTTCGCGGAGGTGGGGGACGACACGCCGGGGTTCGAGCGGGGCCGGATTCTGTCGAAGATCGGCGGCAAGGGACAGGACACCGCGGAGTTGTTCTTCGACGGGTTGCGGGTTCCGGCGTCGAATCTGCTCGGTGCGTCGGAGGGTCAGGGCTTTTATCAGATGATGCAGTTGCTGGCGCAGGAGCGGCTGGTGACCGCGATCATGGCGGTGGCGATGATGGAGAAGGCCGTCGATCTGACGGTCGAGTACACCAAGGGGCGCGAGGCGTTCGGCAAGCCGCTGTTCGCGATGCAGAACACGAAGTTCGAGCTGGCCGAGTGCAAGACGCTGGCGAAGGTGGGCCGGACGTTTTTGGACGATGCCATTGTCAAGCATCTGCGTGGTGAGCTGGACATCCCGACCGCGGCGATGGCGAAATACTGGCTCACCGACCAGTTGGGTATTGTGGTGGATCGCTGTCTGCAACTGTTCGGTGGCTACGGATATATGACGGAATACCCGATCTCCCAGCTGTACACGGGCGCCCGGGTGCTGCGCATCCTGGCCGGCTCCAACGAGGTGATGAAGGATCTCATTGCCCGCTCACTCTGAAACGACCGACAACATCGACGCACCCGAGCAGGATCTCATTGCCCGGCAGCGTCGATCTGAAACGACCGACAACATCGACGCACCCGAGCAGGATCTCATTGCCCGGCAGCGTCGATCTGAAACGACCCGCGAAACAGTGGACGCCGCCGACCCGTTGGCGCGGCGGCGTCGGCTGGAGCCCGATGAACGGCGCGCGCAGATTCTGGAATGCGCGATCGAGATGTTCGGTGAGCGCCCGTACGCGGCCGTGTCGACCGCGGAGCTGGCGCAGCGCGCGGGTGTCGCGCGCGGGCTGATCAATCACTATTTCGGCAACAAGCGTGATCTGTATCTGGCGGTGGTGCGGCGGATGGTGACGCTGCCGCGCCCCGATCACATGGCGGTGCCCACGGGCGATACCCGCGAGCGGGTGGAGGCGAGCGTGGCGTGGCTGCTGGACACCATCGGTGAGCACGGCAGCACGTGGGTCAAGGTGACCGGTCACGAGGGCATCGGCGACGACCCGGATGTGGAGCGCATCCTGGACGCGGCCGACGACGCGGCGGCCGACCGGCTGCTGCAGATGGTCGGCCTGTCCGGCTCGAAGCGCGGCAGTGAGCTGCGCGCCTTGGTCCGTGCCTACGGCGGTTTGGTGAAAGCCGCTGGGCGCGAATGGATCACGCGTGGCACGTTGTCGCGCGAGCAGGTTCACCATCTGCTGACGGACATGTTGCTGACCCTGGTGACCCAGTCCTTCCCGAAGATCGAGAACGAGGGCTAGGGGGCGCTGTCCCTCTGCTCCTTGCGTGCCCGGCTGGGCTGGACGCGTGGGGGTTCGTTGGGCATCTTCGGGTAGACCGGCGGCCAGGGCGCGTCCATGAGCCCGGATTCGAGGTCGCGCGTGGACATTTCGAGCAGTGGCTCGATGGATTGCGGGGTGCGGTCGGCCCAGGGGTCGCCGAGTTCGGCGACGCGGGCGGGGACGGTGGCGAGGGTGAGTTCGTCGGGGACGACGGTGTCGAGTTCGTCCCAGGCGAGCGGGGTGGAGACCTGGCCGCCGACCTTGGGCCGCACGCACCAGGCGCCGAAAACGGTGCGGTGCGGTGCGTTCTGGTTGTAGTCGATGAAGATCCGGCTGCCGCGGTTCTCTTTCCACCATTGCGCGGTGATGAGGTCGCCGTGGCGGCGTTCGAGTTCGCGGGCCAGGGCGACGGCGGCGGCGCGGACCTGGTAGCCGTCCCAGCGGGGTTCGAGCAGGACGTAGATGTGCAGGCCGCGGGAGCCGGAGGTCTTGAGGCGGGCGTCGATGCCGAGTTCGGCGCACAGGTCGCGGGTCAGGGCGGCGGTCTTGCGCAGGTCGTCGAAGGCGGTGCCGGGGGAGGGGTCGAGGTCGATGCGTAGTTCGTCGGTGACGCCGGTGGGTGGCAGTAGTTGCCCGGCGGCGTCGTGGACCTCGGGTGCGGTGCTGTGCTCGGCGGCGCGGGCGTGGGTGGGCCAGACGTGAAATCCCAAGCAGCCCAGGTTGACTGCCCAGAGGAGGTGGGCGAGGTCGGCGGCCACCAGCGCGTCGCTGGTGGTGCCGTTGGGGGTGGAGACGACGGTGGTCTGTAGCCAGTCGGGTACCGATTTCGGGACGCGTTTCTGGAACCATGATTTGCCGCCGGCGCCGTCGGGATAGCGTTCGAGCAGCACGGGCCGGTCGCGCACGGTGCGCAGGAACGGTTCGGCGACGGCCTGGTAGTAGCGGACGAGGTCGAGTTTGGTTTCGCCGCGCTTGGTGAAATAGATCTTGTCGGGGTTGCTGATGGTGACGGTTTTGCCGTCGACCTCGAGGTCGATGCCGGCGCTCATTGCTTGGCCTCGGCGAAGATGTCGGCGAGTTCGGCGGGGGCGACCTCGTCGAGTTGGGCGTAGGTGCAGGATTCGGGGGTGCGGTCGTCGCGGAAGCGGACCAGGCGGCCGCCGTGGCGTAATCGGCCGGCCATGACGTGTTCGTAGCGGACCTCGGCGACTAGTTCGGGGCGCAGTGCTTCCCAGGAGAGGTCTTTGCCGCCGGTCCAGCGGCTGATGCCGCCGGGCATCTTGCCGTCGGCCTTGGCTTGGGCGGCGGCGTCGGCCCAGCTGCGCCACGGGTGGTGTTCGAGGGCGTTCTCGCGCAGCGGGGCGAGTTCGTCGACGAGTTCCTTGCGGCGTTTGGCGGTGAAGCTGCTGGCGACGCCGACGTGGTGCAGGCTGCCTTCGTCGTCGTAGAGGCCCAGCAGCAGTGATCCGACGCCTTGGCCGTCCTTGTGCCAGCGGAATCCGGCGATGACGCAGTCGGCGGTGCGTTCGTGTTTGACCTTGACCATGACGCGTTTGTCCTGCAGGTAGGGCAGGTCGGTGGCTTTGACCATGACGCCGTCGAAGCCGGCGCCTTCGAAGCGGGTGAACCAGTCCTGCGCGGTGTGCGGGTCGGAGGTCAGTGGGGTGAGGTGCAGTCGTTCGTAGGTGCCGGTGAGGAGGGTTTCGAGGATGCGGCGGCGTTCGGCGAACGGTTTGTCGGTGAGGTCGTCGTCGCCGAGGGCGAGCAGGTCGAAGGCGACGAAGCTGGCGGGGGTTTCCACGGCGAGTTTGTTGACTCGGGACGCGGCGGGGTGCAGGCGCTGCTGCAGGGTGTCGAAGTCCAGGCCCTTGTCGGTGACGACGACGACCTCGCCGTCGATGACGCAGCGGTCGGGCAGGGCTTTGCTCAGCAGTTCGACCAGTTCGGGGAAGTACCGGGTCAGGGGGCGGTCGTTGCGGGAGCCGAGTTCGATCTCGTCGCCGTCGCGGAACACGATGCAGCGGAATCCGTCCCATTTGGGTTCGTAGTAGAGGCCGGGGTCGTGCGGCAGGTCGGAGGCCGATTTGGCCAGCATCGGCTTGACGGGCGGCATGACGGGCAGGTCCACACGATCCTCCTCGGGTCGGTCTCACCGATACCGACGGTGCGGGCGACGTGGATTCATCGCCCGCAACCGTTCAGCAAGATCGTATGCCCGAGTTGTCAGTTCTCCAGCCAGCCGTGCTGATCGGCGAAGGCCGTCAGCCGGTCGCGGATGGTGAGGATCTCCCCGGCCGTGAGGGCGGGACTGGCGTCCAGCAACAGCTCGGTGATCAGCCGCCGGTGTTCGGCGGTGGTGAGCTGGCCGGAGGTGCGCTCCCGGTTGCGGTGGCGCGGTGCGGCGGGAGCCGCGGCCGCGGGCGCGCCGCCGACCGCGGTGAGGTTGACCGCTTTGGGTCCGCGGTCGCCCTCGGTCACCTCGAACTCGAACACCCGCCCCTGCCGCAGTTCGTCTTCGTCCAGTCCTATGTCGTTGACGTGCACGAACACGTCGGGGCCACCGTCTTCCGGGCGGATGAAGCCGAATCCCCGAGAACTATCGAAGGACACCAATTTCCCGATGGACACCTACACCCGCTCCTCGTCGCAGTCCCTGGTGCGGTCACTCTAACCGTCCTGTTGATTGTTGTCGGAGGAAAGAGCTTTTTGCAGGGAGTTGTACACGGTCAGGCCCTGGCCGACCATTCCGTTGACCAGTTCGCTGACGCCGTCGGGGCCGTTGAGGACCGTCAGGTTGGCTTGGGACAGGCCTTGAGCTGCTTGTTTGACGATTTCGGGGAGTTGCTCGATGAGCAGCTGGTCGAGGGCGATGCGGTTGTTGGAGGCGGCGGCCTCGGCCTGGATGCGGGTGCGGTCGGCTTCGGCCTCGGCGAGGATGCGGACGCGTTCGGCTTCGGCGCGCGCGGGTTTGACCACTTCGGCCTGTAGCTGTTCCTCGCGGAGTTCGGCTTGTTTGCGGGCTTGCTCGGCCTGGGCGGTGAGCACTTCCCGCAATGCGACGGCTTGGGCGAGCGGGCCGGCTTGGGCGGCTTCGGCGTTGGCCTTGTCGATGTCGCGCTGGTATTGGGCGCGCAGCAGGGCCGTCTCGCGGGCGTATTCGGCCTGGCGGCGTTCGGATTCCTGCTGGGCCTGGGCGGCGAGCTGGGATGCCTGGGCCTGGGCGATGTTGGCGTCGCGCTGGACGGCGGCGTTGTGCGGCGCGGACAGTGCGGTGATGTAGCCGAGGTTGCCGTCGTCGATGGACTGGATCTGGAACGAGTCCACCCACAGTCCGATGTTGCTCATTTCGACCTTGGACGCCACCAGTACCTCGTCGGCGAGTTTCTGGCGTTCGCGGATGATCTCCTCGACGGTCATCGAGCCGACGATCGAGCGCAGGTGGCCGGAGAAGATGCGTCCGGTCAGGACGGACATCTCCCGTTCCTGTTCGGACAGGAATCGTTGTGCCGCATTGACGATCGAGACGGTGTCGTTGGCCACCTTGAAGGCGATCACGGCGCGCACGTCGAGCTGGATCGCCTGTTTAGTGACGCATCGTTCGGAGATCTCGGCCTCGAACATGGCCAGCGACAGGTAGCTGACCTTGCGAAAGAACGGCATGACCCAATTGCCGCGACCGATGACGACCCGGAACGGCGCATTGTCCGCGGCGCGCCCGCCGCTGACGAGCATGGCCTCGTCGGGATCGGGCACGTGGTACCCCAGCACTGTTGTCTCCCTTGCTATTTCGTTGTGTCCCCACCCGGTCCGAAGTCGAGCGGCACCCAGGGAACGACATCGACGATGCGGCCTGGGTTGACGGCGACGACGAGCACGGTGGTGCCCGCGTCGAGCGGCTCGGCGGCGCGCGCGATGTAGATTTCGGTTCCCCCTCGGATCGCGACCAGGACCTCCCCGAGCATGTCTGCGCCCCGGATCGGCGATGTGAGCGTACCGGTCAACCCCTGCACCGGGTCGGTCATCAGTGGGAACTCCTTGCCCGGCAACGGTGTACGACAGTGGTCGTCCAGCCTACCGGCGGCGGATATGGTCGGATGCCCGGTTTCGGTGTGGCCTCTGGTGCTTCGGGGCGGCACCTGGCAGGCTGAAGCGGTGACCCTACCTCCGGATACTCCCGGGCCGCAGTCGGGACCGGTTTCCGACAAGCTCGATGCCGCCGTGTTCAAGGTGGCCGGTGTGGTGGTGATCGGCGCGATCATGTCGATTCTCGACATCACCGTCGTCACCGTCGCCATTCCCAAGTTCCAGACCGAATTCGGCGCCAGTTACGCCATCGCCGCGTGGGCGATGACCGGTTACACGCTGGCGCTGGCCAGCGTCATCCCGGTGACGGGCTGGGCGGCCGACCGTTTCGGCACCAAACGTCTGTACATGCTTGCGCTGGTGTTCTTCGTCCTCGGCTCGGCGCTGTGCGCGACGGCGTGGAACATGCCCTCGCTCATCGCCTTCCGGGTGATCCAGGGCCTCGGCGGCGGCATGCTGATGCCGCTGGGCATCACGATCATGACCCACGCGGCCGGGCCGCAGCGGGTGGGCCGGGTGATGGCGGTGATGGGCGTCCCGATGCTGCTGGGACCCATCGGCGGCCCGATCCTGGGCGGCTGGCTGATCGGGTTCCACTGGCAGTGGATCTTCCTGATCAACGTCCCGATCGGCGCGGTCGCGCTGGTGCTGGCGTACGTGGTGCTGCAGTCCGACCGGCCCGAGCCGTCGCAGTCGTTCGACTTCCTCGGCATGCTGCTGGCCTCGCCGGGCCTGGCGCTGTTCCTCTTCGGCGTGTCCTCCATTCCCGAGGAGCACACCGTGACCGCGACGAAGGTCCTGGTGCCGGCCGTGCTCGGGCTGGTGCTGCTGGTGTTGTTCGTGCTGCACGCGCTGCGCACCGAGCATCCGCTGATCGATCTGCACCTGTTCCGCAACCGCGATCTGACCTTCGCGGTGCTGACGATGCTGCTGTTCGCGGTGGCGTTCTTCGGATCCGGGCTGCTGCTGCCCAGCTATCTGCAGCAGGTGCGCGGCGAGTCCGCGCTGCACGCGGGATTGCTGCTCGCGCCGCAGGGCCTGGGCGCGATGCTGACGATGCCGATCGCGGGGCGGCTGGTGGACAAGATCGGTCCGGGCAAGATCGTGATGACCGGTCTCGCGGTGATCGCGGTCGGCATGACGTTCTTCACCCAGCTCGCCGCCGACACCTCGTACTGGATGATGGGCGCGGCGCTGTTCGTGACCGGTCTGGGCATGGGCTGCACGATGATGCCGACGATGACCGCCGCCATCCAGACCCTCACCCACCAGCAGGTGGCGCGCGGGTCGACGCTGATGAACATCGTGAACCAGACCGCCGCCTCGATCGGCACCGCCACGATGTCGGTGGTGCTGACCAACCTGCTCAACGACAAGCAGTTCGCGCAGGCCGCGATCGGCGCGAACTTCGACCCGTCCATCGCGGCGAAGCTGCCGCCGGGCGCGCTGGACGAGGGCCTGTCCGAGGCCGCGAGTTCCTTCGCCCACACCTTCATCGTGGCGGTCGTCCTCGTCGCCGCCACCTTGATCCCCGCGGCGTTCCTGTCCCGCAAGAAACCGGCCAACCCGGACGCGGTCACCGATGCCCCGGTGATGATGGGGCACTGAGTAATTCGCTGCCGGTACCTCCACGCCACCTGTCAATCGCGTACGCGAAGCGATTGCCGGATTTCCTCGGCAAGGCGGTGGGTACCGGCAGCGATGAACGTTCGGCGCCGGCCCATCGCCTGGCCGATGCTCGCGATGGAACCCAAGCCGTAGTCCAGTTCTATCTGCATCCCCAGCAAATCGGTGACGACGCCGCCAGCGGCGTAGAGGACGTAGTGGCCCGGGAGAAGGTCCCAAATAGCGAAGCCCTTCGCGAATTCGATCATCGCGTCGGAGAATCCCGCGGCCACATGACAGAGACCGATTGAACCGAAGTCGACTCCGAGGCGGCCGTTTGCCCTGCCACGGTCGGAGACAGCACTGAGAGCATCGAGAAAATCGTCCTGGCGGGCGAGGGGCCGGAACCTCTGCTCGGGTCGCATCATGTAATTGGTGACCAACGCATCGGAGAGGGCCGCAGTCGAGGGCCGCGTCAGCGCGTATTCCGTCCTGTCGGCAGTGACCATGAATGCGCGATCCCTGCCCTCGCGATTACGTGCGGCGACATAAAGTTGCACATGGTGAAATATGTCGCCCACGACGGCGACGACAGGGCGAGCCAGACTGCGCGAGTACACGAGCACATGCGTGTAGCCGTGCAATGCCCGCACCGCCAGTTCGCTCGTGTCGAGAGGGTCGACCAGGACACACAGATCCGGGTCGGGGTCCTCTCCGATAATCTCCGGATCCGCTTCTTCGGAGGCATAGACGAACGAGGGGATGAACTGCGCCAATCGCTCCTTGTAGCGCTCATGCATCCACAGGTCGTAGTCGGACAGGAAGTTGTCGGCGTGGCGCACGTTCTCGTTTTCTGCCCGGCGGCCGGTCAGAGCGGCTTCGACCAGCCGGGGCCGGATCTCGCTCATCATTCGCCGTGTCAGGTCGGCGATGTGCCGCGCGAGATCGTGACTCGTCTCGCCGTGAGTAGTCGGCTGGTCCCTTTCATCGCCGATCATCGCAACTCCAGTGGTGGCTCGATTCCGGGCGGGCTCATGGTGGCAGCGATAAAGACCGCTTGAAGATCGGCGGCCTGCATGATCTTCACTCCGGTGAGTTCATCGAAGCTTTTCACCCTCAGGTCGCGGCTCTTTGTCATGGCCCCGAACACGGCGAAGTACAAATCCGCCGTAGGGTACTTCGCGCGAACTCGTCGCGTCAGATAACCGATGACGTCAGCGTGTTTCACCTCGAAGTCGCAGATGACAATAGTCGTCGCATCGGGAGCATCGGGGAGAGACGAAGCGTCGTCGAGATCGATCCCATCGCGAATCTTGTTGCAGCGCAGATAGCCGATCTTGCAGCGGGAGAACCTAGAAGATGCCAGAAAGGTGGCCATAACCAGCCCCGCCTCGTTCACACCGAAACAGATATCGACGTCCAAACGTCTTCCGACATTTTTGATCTGTGCCGATAGTCGTTCCACCCCGTACCCGAATGTCTCCCATGTCAAGTCCAACAATCGGCCGGGATCAGGATTCGGCAGCGTGAACACACTGAGTTCGGGATTGCCGTGTTCGATAGTCGGCGCCGACAGGGTGAATTCCTCGCCGATTTGACATGTCGGCGAGCCCGATGGGAGTGCGCCGTCTTTGGTGGCAGGTAGAGGTAGCGGGTTATGCTCGGCAGCGGTTCGGGATTCGGACGTGAACTGTTTGAGAGACAGTTGGTCCTCGATGGGCAACCGTTCGTAGGCCTCGGCGATCAGCGCGGTCGGCGATATGGATTCTTCGGCAGCACCCAATGGTCCGCGACCGTATGCGGCGCAGAGGATCAATATGCTCGACAACGACGGCGGTGACCCTCGACCTCGCCCACGAGCCCAACTCTCCCATGCGTTGATGGAAGTACCGCCCAAGCTTGTCTGATAGCCGGTCACCTCGTTGTAGCGCTCAGCAGCCTGATCTTGAGACAGGCCGGCCGCGTACCGAAATGCTTGCAAGCTCGGTATATCCGGGTACAGCGCCATGAGTTCCGTTGCCGCGCGTGCCACCGATCCCACAGCCGTCCATAGCTTCTTGCCCGCAGCCGCCATCTCGCGACCGCGTGCCTGCGGCGTTGCGGATCGGTGTGCCCGCAGATTTGCGCTCGACGGGCTGGACGGCACTCCCACGGTGAGTATCCCTTCTCTGGGAACGAACGCGGCGCGCCCATGTTACCCATCGCAATGGGCAACAGGCCTTCTTTGGCTATAACAGCAGGTCAGATCACCTGGTAACTGGGCGATTCGCGCTCCTTTCAGCAGGTGTCACCACTACACGCACCTGCGACCGTTGTGAGGGCACGCCACGCGGAGAGAGGAACAGGGATGAGAGAAGCTGATGCCGGGTCGATGACATTGCCGGAATGGGTGACCAGCACGATGGCGACGCCGACTCCTCTCGGGCGGCAGCGCTGAGAGCGTTCCCGACCGCGCTCGGGTGGATCGACCCGAATGTGACCACAGCGCCGCGATGGGACGCCGCGCGGGTCGGACGACTGGCACGCAGTCTCGGCTACGTCTTGGTGTGGCCACCGGTTGCCAGTGTGTTGCCATTGGTCGATCAGGTGCGTTCGGCCGATGTCGATGTGGTGATCACGCCGTCGTCGGATCACTTGGACGCAATCACCCTGCACGCCCTGATGCATGTCGTCGACGTGGAAACGGTCTGCCCGCGAATGAGTTTCGCCCGCTGGGCGGTTGCGTCGACTGGGCGGCCCGGATGAGCGGGCTCGTGATCCTCGGCCTCACACTGGCGGTGGGTATGCCGGCCGCCGTATGCGTCGCCGCTGTCTGTTGGCCTACTTGTGGTCCAGGTGACGAGTCGGTCGACAGTCATCCGGGTGCGCATCGAGAAAGCAGCCGAGCACCACACAAGCTGGATGAAGATCTGAGTCGCTGACCGAGCAATCCGTCCATGACGAGATCTGCCGAACGGTGTGCCGCAGCGAGTGGCGGAATTCGGCGGTGACCGAGGACGTGGCGGACCGCACCCGCCGAGAAGTGGCGGGCGCGGCGCGTCGTCACGCTACCGAGGCGGATTCGGGTTCCTGGTGTTGGCTGGGTTTGCGGGTGCGGAGCAGGATCAGGCCCAGAAGGGCTGCGGCGATGGCGAATCCGGCGCTGATCCAGGAGCCGTAGTGCATGGCGGTGGTGAATGCCGAGCGTGCGGGTTCGGTGAAGCCGAGCTGGAGGGCGGCGCCGATGTTGTCGCGGGCGGCGGCGGGGATCTCGGCGGGCATGTGGGAGGTGAACACGCCCGCGAGGACGCTGCCGAGTACCGCGATGCTCAGCGCCTGGCCGACCTGTTGCAGGGTGTCGTTCATGGCCGAGCCCACACCGGCGTGCTCGAGCGGGATGGCGCTCATGATCGAGGCGTAGGCCGAGGGCCCGGCCAGGCCGCCGCCCACACCCATCACCAGCATCGACACCAGTACCCACAGGTAGCTGTCGGCGTTGGCGAGGACCGCGAAGGCCGCGCCCATCACCAGCAGGCCCGACACGATGAGCGTCTTGTTGCTCAGCGTCTTGCCCAGCGTGGCGCCCAGCCCGTTGCACACCGCGGCGGCGACCGCGTACGGCAGCAGCGCGAACCCGGCCTTCATCGGGGTGTAGTCGAGCACGAACTGCAGGTACTGGGTGAGCATGAGCAGCACCGCGCCCATGCCGAACACCATCAGCAGTAGCGTCAGGCAGGTGCCGGTGAAGTCGCGGTTGCGGAACACTTCCAGCGGCAGCATCGGATGTTCGGAGCGGTGTTCCCAGTAGGCGAATCCGGCCGCGGCCAGGACCGCCAGGGCGATCACCAGGATGTTCCATTCGCGTTCGATGATGACGTACACCGTCGCGGTGAGCGCCACGATCGACAGCCCCACCCCGACCAGGTCCACCGGCCGCTGCTCGCCGAAGGTCTCCGGCATGAGGACCACGGCGGCGGCGATCGCGAGGATCGCGACGGGGATGTTCAGCAGGAACACCGAACCCCACCAGAAGTGCTGGAGCAGCAGCCCGCCCAGGGTCGGGCCGGCGACGATGCCGACCATCGAGACCGTCGACCATCCGGCCATCGCCTTGCGGCGCTCGTCCTCGGCGAAGGTGGTCATCAGGATCGACAGGGTCGAGGGCATCAGCAGCGATCCGCCGACGCCCATGGCGGCGCGGGAGGCGATCACCTGCCACGGTTCGGTCGACAGCACCGCCACCAGCGAGGCCACGCCGAACACGGCGAGTCCGGTGATCAGCATGCGGCGGCGCCCGAATCGGTCCGACAGCGCGCCCGCGGTGAGCAGCAGGCCCGCGAACACGAGGATGTAGGCGTCGAGGATCCATTGGATATCGGCGGGGCCGGCCCCGAGTTCCCGGATCAGTGACGGTATGGCCAGGTTGAGGACGGTGCCGTCGATCATGAGCACCAGCAGGGACAGGCAGAGGACCGCCAGGATCCACCAGCGGCGCGGATCGCGGGCGACCTCGCCGGACGAATCTCGTACAGTGTTCGATTCCACTCGCACACCGTACGATAAACTCGAACACTGTGCCAGTGAATTAGGGTGAGGCGGTGGCCGAGAAGTTTTCCTCCGTGTGGACCCGCCCGCCGCGCCCGGCGCGGACGTCGGGCCTCGGGCGCGAGCAGATCGTGGCCGCGGCACTGGAACTGCTCGACGCCGAGGGGCTCGAGGCGCTGAGCATGCGCAAGCTCGGCGCCAAACTCCACGCCGGGGCGACCAGCCTGTACTGGCACGTTGCGAACAAGAACGACCTGCTCGAGCTGGTGCTCGACGAGTTCTGGGGCTACGTCGAGGTGCCCGACCCGGAGCGCAAGCCCTGGCGCGAGGTGATCACGACCTTCGTCTACAGCCTGCGCGTCACCATGCTCGAGCATCGCTGGGTGGCGGGGCTCATCGGGCAGATGCCCATGGTCGGGCCGAAGGCGTTCGAACTCAGCGACCGGCTGCGCCGGGCGTTCGTGCAGGCCGGATTCACCGGCCTGGACATCTACCTGGCGTCGGGCATGGTGATGAGTTTCGTCCTGGGACAGGTACTTCCGGAGATCAGCCTGAAACGAGTGTCCGACGGCCCGGAGTGGGACTACGACAATGCGATGACCACCCTGGAACGGGTCGCCCCCGACTACCCGGAGATGCTGCGCGACTACCGCGAATACATGCCCACCGACCCCGCCACCGCCCGTATGGTCGCCTACGACTTCGGCCTGCTGTGCGTGCTCGACGGCCTCGAGGCCCGGCTGCGGGCCGCGCAATCGCAGGAACCCGCCCGCGAGACCCGCTGAGCACGGGTCATCCCACGACGTCGGTGGTGTCGGGAATGCTCCAACCGACGCTGGTCACCGACGGTTCCAGGCTCAGCCGGCTGACCGCCGCCTCCATCTGGCGGTCGTCGCGCTGATCGCCGGACAGTTCGGCGCACACCCGCACCCGCCCGCGCGCGGCCGTCGCACCCGGCTCGGCGAGGTTGCGGCTCGACACCGACACCAGCCGGAAGTCGGTGCGCGCCAACGCCTGTACCAGTAGCGCCCGCACGTGCGCCTCGGCGGCGTCGTCGGTGACCGCGGTGAACACGTAGTCCGCGCGCTGCTCGCGGCCCGACTCGGGGTGGCGGTCCACCGCGCGACCGGCCCAGCGCAGGGCGGTGTTGACCGCGACCGCCGCGATCGTGCCCGCCGCGGCGGTGCCGTACATGCCCGCGCCCGCGAGCGCGCCGATCGCCGCCGAGCACCACAGCGTGGCGGCGGTGTTCAGCCCGCGCACGCTCGCGCCCTCCCGCATGATCACTCCCGCGCCGAGGAAGCCGATGCCCGAAACGATCTGCGCGGCAACACGTGTCGGGTCGGCGGCGCCGCCGTGGAAGCCGTGTGCGGACAGCAGCACGAACAGCGTCGCCCCGGCCGAGACGAGTGCGTTGGTGCGCAGCCCGGCCATCCGCGCCCGGTACTGGCGCTCCAGCCCGATCGCCACGCCCAGGCCCACGCCGGTGGCCAGCCGCGCCAGCATGTCGAAGGTCGTCATGAGTCAGCCCTCCCGCAGGCTCGTGGCGACCGGGACGCGCGGCGGGCTACCCGCGCAGGGGCGGGCGGGGGCGCGCAGCGGAGTGGTCGCCGAAAATCGTGTCGGCACAAGCGAATTGCGTACTGTCACCGTCTGACACGTCGACCACCTCCTTTCGCGCCGCGGAGTGGTCCGGCTCGGACAGCCGGACGGCGCACTCCTGGTCGGGCTTGTTCACCGTGCGTCGCACAGTAGACACCCGCCCGGCAGCGCCCGGCAACCCTGCTGTGAGCGGAATCGCACCACCGTCGTGCGGCCGCAGTCAGTCGCGGTAGAGGGCGCGGTACACGGTGATCACCTCGACCAGGTGATCCACCACCTGCTCCCGCGTCACCTTGAGCGAACCGTTCAGCCACGCCGAGAACATGCCCGCGTTGCCGGAGGCCATGGTGACCGCGGCCATGCGGCGGCGCACCGGATCCTGTATGTGTCCGAACAGGTGGTCCTGGATGAGCCGGGTGAACGTCGGCATCACCGCGATCGTGGTCTGCCCCAAGCCCGTACTCGAATACGGCTCCACCAGGAACAGCCGCGACTTGCGCGGGTCCTCGAGCACCTTGTCCACGAGCACACCCGCCAGTTCCCGGTCGCGCGCGGGACTGTCCGCGGCGGCGAAAGCGGTCATCGGCGCCAGGAACTCCTCGGCGACCTGACGGTAGAGCGTATCCAGCAGATCGTCACGGCTGGCGAAACTCTCGTAGAAATAGCGGTCGGTGAGCGTGGCCGTCCGGCACACCGCGCGCATCGTCACCGCGCCGGCGCCCGCCTCGCCGATCAGGTCGAGCGCGGCCTCCAGCAGCGCGGTGCGTCGCGCCTCGCGGCGTTCGGTGAGCGTCGTGCCGCCCCAGATCCGAGGTTCGGCGCCGGCGGAGTCCTGACCAGTGTGCACGCGCCCACCCTAACGGCCCTCAGCCCAGCAGCTCATCGACATAGCACCAGCGCCACTTCTCGCCCGGCTCCACGCTGCGCATCACCGGATGCCCGGTGGCGCGGAAGTGGCCACCGGCATGATTGCCCGGCGAGGAATCACAGCAGGCGATGTGCCCGCAGGACAGGCACATTCGCAGATGCACCCAGGTCAAACCCTCGGCGACGCATTCGGCGCAGGCGTCGGGCGTATCGGGGCGGGCGGTGTGCGGGGCCTCGCGCAGATGCTCGCAGTCACCGCCGCCCGCGGCCCGCAGCGGCCCGCTCGGCTCGTCGTCGACCTCGGCGACCCGGTCGATCGTCGACTCCTCCATGTCGAGTGCGCCCAGCACGTGCGCGAGGACCTCGTGGTCGACGGTGCCCGCGTCGCGCACCTCCAGCACGGTGGCGCGCTCGGCGGCCAGCATCGCCAGCCGCAGCCTGCGGTATTCGCCGCTGGGGGTGACCCGCACCGACTCCGCGCGCCCGAGCTGCTCCCAGGCGGCGAACACGCGGCGCGACACCCGATCCCGCAGCGCCGTCACCACCTCCGGCGGCGTTTCCGGCGCGATCTCCGATTCCAGCGCCGCCAGCCCGGCCGTGGTCGCCTGCTGCAGCAGATTGGCCTCCTGCAGCGCGTCCTCGGCGCGGCTGGGCCCGCGCAGCCGCAGCAGCCGCACCAGCATCGGCAGCGAAATGCCTTGCAGCAGTAGTGTTCCGCCCACCACGACCAGCGCGATCAGTTTCAGTGTGGCCAGTTCGGGGGTGTCGTCGGGCAGCAGCAGCGCCGCGGCCAGGGTCACCACGCCGCGCATGCCCGACCACGACACGACCGCCGGGCCGGTCCACGCCGGGCGCGGTTTGCCGCGCGGCCGCGATTCCACGAACCACGCGAAATAGGTGGCGGGGAACACCCAGAGCGGGCGCACCACGACCACCGTCAGCAGCACCGCGGCGCAGGTTCCCACGATCGTGGGGCGATCGAGCCCGCTGTTCCAGGCGTCCTCGACGATATGGCGCACCTGCAGGCCGATCAGCAGGAACACCGCGCTCTCCAGCAGGAACTGGATGGTGCGCCAGTTGGTGCGCTCGGCGATGCGCGAGGCCGCGGTCTGCCAGACCGGCGCGCCTTGGCCCAGGATCAGCCCGCACACCACCACCGACATCACCCCCGAGGCGTGCGCGGCCTCGGCGGGCAGATACGCCGCGAACGGCGCCAGCAGCGACAGGCTCGTGTCGAGCACCGGATCGGTGATGCGCCGGCGCAGCAGCGCCAGTATCGCCGCCGCGACCACCCCGATCAGCGCGCCGCCACCGGCGGCGTAGAAGAAGTCGCCGCCGGCCTGCCACACGCTGAAACTTCCCGCCATCGCCGCGATCGCGGTGCGCAGCGACACCAGCGCGGTCGCGTCGTTGAACAGCGACTCGCCCTCGAGCAGTGTCACGATGCGCCGCGGCATGCCCACTCGGCGGGCCACCGCGATCGCGGCCACCGCGTCCGGCGGGGCGACCACCGCGCCGATCGCCACCGCCGCCGCGAACGGCACCCCCAGCAGCCACCACACCACCGCCGCCACCGCGAACGTCGTCGCCAGCACCAAGCCCACCGACAGCAGCGCGATCGACAGCTTCTTGGGCCGGAATTCGATCAGCGAGGTGTTGATCGCCGCGGTGTACAGCAGCGGCGGCAGCAACCCCAGCAGCACCAGCTCCGAGTTGATGTCGACCTGGGGTATGAACGGCAGATACGAGGCGACCACGCCCGCGACGGTCAGCAGCAGCGGCTCGGCCATGCCCAGCCGGCGCGCCAGCGCCGCCAGCGCGACCGCCACGGCGACGAGGATCACCAGCCCGACAGCGATATGCACCCCGCCCATCCTGCCAGCACCCGCCGCGACCAGCGCGATCGGTAAGGGCCTCCTCCTGTGAGCCCTCGACCGCCGCGGAGACTCAGCGCGGCGCGGACTCCATGGGCAGGCCCGCGTCTCGCCAGGCGACGATGCCGCCGTCGAGGGTTGACGCGTCGAATCCGGCGCGGCGGGCCAGGGCGGCGAACCGCCGCGACACCTCGCCGACGGGGCACACGAATACCACCGGACGCGATCGTGAGAACGGTATGCCGTGGGTCAGCATGTCGTCGAGCTGGTCGTCTCGGATGTTCGACGCGCCGGGCACGTGCCCGATCCGGTAGGCCATCGCGCCGCGGGTGTCGACGATCGTCGGGTGTGCGGTGGCGTCGAGTTCGGCCAGTGCCGCCGGGGACAGCGCCGGCACCGCGGCCAGTTCCGCGGCAGAGGGCGGCTCGGTGCGGGAACCGCTGCGCCCGAACAACTCCGGGCGTCGCTTCTTGATATAGGACAGGTACGGTTCGAGCCGGTCGCAGACGATGATGACCGCCACGACCGGGGTGTCGGCGGCCGAATGGTCCAGTGCGCCCAGGAAATCCAGCGCCGCCGCGTAGGTGGCGCCGCTGGTGGGCCCGGCCAGTACGCCGTAGCCGGTGGCCAGTTCCACGGTGGCGTCGATGGCGCGCCCGGAGTCCACGGTCAGGATGTGGTCGTAGAAGTCGGGCCGGAACAGCCCCACCTCCCACATCTCGGTCTCCGACCGGATACCGGGGATGAAGTCCGACCGTTCCGACACCACCGCCAGCGCGCGCAGTTCCGGATTGTGCTTGCGCAGATAGGACGCCGCGCCGCGGGTGGAGCCGGTGGTGCCCAGACCGCCGGCGAGGTAGTCGACGCGGTGTACGCCGTCGCGGGCGAGGTCCTCGTGGATCTCGCGTCCGGTGCCGTGATAGTGCGCCTCGATGTTCTTCTCGTTGGTGTACTGCGACGGATGATGGTAGGCGCCAGGGTTTTTCGCCATCGTCGACTCGATCACCGAGTACACGTCGTTGGGGGTGGTGGGATCCGGGCACTCCGACAACCCGGGCAGCTCCTCGATCTCGGTGTCGAACAGCTGCAGCAGCTCCCGCACCTCCGACACCTTGATGCGGTTGGTGACCGCGCGCAACCCGACCCCGTGCAGGGCGCCCAGGATGCGCAGCGCCTTGGCGGTGTTGCCGCTGGACGCCTCGATCAGCGTCTGCCCGCGGGCGGTGATGTCGTCGAGTTCGTCGCGGATCATGCCCCACGCCACCCGGTCCTTGACCGACCCGAACGGGTTGCAGGACTCCAGTTTCGCGTACAGCTGCACGTTCTCGAGCCCGTGCACGGCCGGATCCAGCCGCAGCAGCGGGGTGTTGCCGATCAGGTCGGTGATGTGGTCGTAGCGCATCACACCGTCCCGGAGGCGGCGAGGGCGGGCTCGTAGTCGGCGTCGGGGCAGATCCGGAACTCCCCGGACCGGTGTGCCACCGCCAGTTTCGGCGGCAGCGGATGCATCGAGGCGGCCGCGGCGGACAGGTCGGAATGGTAGGCGGCGGTATTGGGGAACACCACCAGATCCCCGGGGCGCGGCCGCGCGTCCAGCCACACCTTGTGATTGGTGATCAGATCGCGTTCCAGGCACAGCCGCCCGGCGAAGAACACTCCCACCGGGCCGGGCTCTGCCACGGGGCCGCTGTCGCCCGCGGCGGGGAGCACGATCGGATCCACCATCACCTCCTGATCGGCCGGGGTGACGGTGTCGCGGCTGAGGTCGAGATTGACCAGCACGCTGCCGTCGGCGGCCTGTTTGACGAATTCCACTCGGGCCAGGGTGATTCCGGCGTGATCGACCAGCGCCTTGCCCGGCTCCAGCCACAGCTCCAGCAGGTTCTCCGCGGCCAGCTGCGCGACGGTGCGCCCGCCGTGCGCGTCGAGCGGCGCGGTGAGCAGGTCGTCGAGCATGCGGGCGGCGGGCACGGTGTTGGCGTACTTGTGGAACACGGGCGTGCCGTGCACGCCGGCGCCGTCGACATGGAAGCCGAAAGTGTTGCCGCCCCACGTCATCGGCTCGCCGCGGCCCAGCAGCGCCTCCCGCAGCGCGGCGACATAGCCGTCGAAACGGTCCGCGTCGGCGGTGAACACCTGCCGGAAGCCGCCGCCGATATCGAGCACCGCCGGCGCCAGACCATGGGAATAGGCGCGCTCGACCAGGCCCAGGCACGCCTCCACCGCACGCACCCGTTCGGCGGGTTCGCCGGAATCGATATGGAAGGCGAACCCGCGCAACGCGATCCGGTCACGCTGCGCCGCCGCCACCCCCAACGCCTCCTCGGCCTCGCCCAGCGCGATCCCGAACCGGCTCACCGGACTCGCTGCGAACCCCGAAACACGCAGCAGGACAGGGACAGCCACGCGCTCCCCGGCCAGCTCGGCGATCCTCCGCAGCTCCCACAGATTGTCCACGTTCACCGTCACCCCGGTATCGACCAGACCCCGCAGCAACGTCTCACCCTTCGGCCCGGTCACCTCGATGCGCTCGGGCCCGAACCCGGCCTCGGCCGCCGCCGCCAGCTCCTGGGCGGAGGCGACATCGACGGCGATCCCGGCCTGTTCGGCGGTGCGCAGGAACGCCCGCGACCGATTCACCTTGTGCGCGTAGCAGATCCGGTGCCGCGGCGACCGCCGTTCCAGCACCGCGCGCAGCCGGGCCAGGTTCTCCGCGTACACCTGCGGGAACACCAGGTGAGCGGGGGAGCCGAAGCGGGCCAGCGCGTCGGCGGCCGCGCCCGGTGTGTCGAGGAACGCGCGCACCAGCGGATGGATCTTGGCCGGTAGCGCGGGTAGCGCGGCGGTCATACCGCGCTTTCCGCGCCGCGTGACGCGACGGGCTCGGCCGCGGGCCGGGTCCGCACCGGGTTGTAGCCGCCGTCGCGCAGGGCCTCGAACGCGCGGTGGCGGTTGCGCGGGCTGCGGAACTCCGCCACCACGCGCTTGCTGATCAGATTGACCTCGTGCACGCGGATCCGCATCGACTCCAGCACGCCGGTGATGGTGCGCACGCAATGTTTGCAGTTCATGTCCGGCACATAGAAGATCTGGTCCTCGGCGGCGAGATCGCCGGCGCCGGGCTCGGATTCGCCCGGCGTCTCGGTCACCGTGATCGTGGCGATGGTGTCGCAGAACAGGTCCACGAACCGGTCCACCACCGTCGGCAGCACACTGGAGTGTTCGCCGTCGAGCCGATGCGGCATCGCCGCCAGGCACGACGGGCGGGTGCCCGGCGCCAGCAGCGCGTACTGGCGCGAGATCAGATCCAGTTCGTCGTGGTACTTCTCGATCGCCGCGGTCACCGACAATCCTTCCGGGCCGGTGGCGCGGCGCATCACGGTGTGCGCGTCGGTGATGGTGGCGTCCTTCATCGCGCGCAGGGTGGCGACGGTGTCGGCGGTGTAGCGCACGGTGCCGTCGGGCTGGGCGGCGAGGGTCACCGGGATCATGCCGCGCCGGTAGGTGGAGGCCTGCAACTCCCAGAACCAGCGGGTGGCCACGGCCGCGAAGATGCCCGAATCGCGGATGCCGCAAGCGAATTCGGCCGGTGTGCGGTAGGGCGTCCAGCGGGCCAGCAGCGCGTGCTGGGCCAGTACGCGCCCGCACGCCTCGATCCCGACCCGGAAGATGTCGATCGGGTCGTGATCGGTGGTGGTGCCCGCCAGCACGGCGCGATCGCGCGGGCCGAGGGCGGTGATCCGGCCGGCCAGGGCCGCGTCGCCGGCCAGGGCGTGCCACAGCCGCAGCACCGTTTCCCGCATCGCGATCGGCACGATCGGGCCCAGGCCGCCGGCATGGAAGTGCCCGGTGTTGGGGATGCCGTCGGAGTCGGTCCACTCGACCCGGTGGGTGGCGCTGGTGACCTGGTCGGCGCGGCAGGGCCGCATGAACCGTTCCAGATACAGCCGCTGTGACAGCGTCAGATGGGCGCCGGGTTCGGGACGCATTGCCGCGGTGCGGTATTCGCTCTCGAGCGGTCCGGGATCGGGCGGGTCGGCGAACAGGCCGGGGCGGGCCAGCCCGGCGAGGACGCGGGAGGCCGCGCGCCGGTCGTAGCGGGGGTGCGCCGGATCGGTTGTCATCGGACCTCCGTGGCAATGGTGGTGACACACCGCACGAATCGGTCGATCTCCGCGGCGGTGTTGTACAGGTGGGTGCTC
Source organism: Nocardia wallacei (assembly GCF_029868745.1). Classification (GTDB taxonomy): domain Bacteria; phylum Actinomycetota; class Actinomycetes; order Mycobacteriales; family Mycobacteriaceae; genus Nocardia; species Nocardia wallacei_B. The sequence goes on from NZ_JARWOP010000356.1 coordinate 36,450, forward strand.
ACCCGTACCGAATCGTCGTCGGCGACAGCGGCGCTGCCCGACGGGACGCAGTGCGCGCCGGTGCGGACCAGGAATCCGGACTCGGCGAGCACGAAACCCAGATCGGTGGCGCCGATGCCGTCGAGAGTGAACGACACGATGCCGTACCCGGTCTCGCACGGCGCGTACGCCGGGCCGGGCAGGAACTCCAGCCCCGGCACCGCGCGCAGGCCCTCGATCAGTTGCCCGGTCAACGCCTGGTTGTGCGCGGCGATCGTGTCCAGCCCGATCGTGTCCAGGAACTCCAGCGCCGCGCCGAGGGCGAGCAGACCGGGCAGATTGGGTGTGCCGCCTTCCAGCCGGTCGGGCATGGGGCCCGCCGCCAGCCCCGAATCCGTCGCCGCCACACCGGAATTGCCGCCGGGCAGGAACGCGGTGAGCTGATCGTGCACGCGGCCGCGGCAATACAGCACACCGGTGCCGGGCGCGCCGAACATCTTGTGCGCCGACAACACCGCGAAATCCGCGCCGAGTTCCTCGACGTCGACCGGTATGTGCCCGGCGCTCTGGCTGCAGTCGAAACACAGCAGCACCCGCGGATCGAGGCGGCCGCGCAACTCCTCGAGTGTGGTGCGGGCACCGAACACGTGATGCAGGTGCGAGACCGTGATCAGGCGGGTACGCGGCCCGAGTTTGGCGGCGATGTCGTCGATGTCGGCCTCGCCGAGCGCGGTCACCCGGTAGGGGACCAGCCGGATGTGGCGACCGAACCGGCGCAGCGTCGCCTGCAGGTGCTGCCAGGGATACACGTTGGAGGAGTGATCGCGTGGGCTGTACAGGATTTCGTCGCCGTCGTCGAGGGTGGCCAGGCCCCACGCCAGCGCGACGGCGTTGAGGCCCGCGGTGGCGCCCGCGGTGAACACGACCTCTTCCGGTGCGGCGCCGAGGAATTCGGCGGTGCGGGCGCGGACCCCGGCGACGGCGCGGGTGAGGGTGGTCGCCCACGGGTAGCTGCCGCGCCCGGCGTTGGCGGTGCGGGAACTGTGGTAGCGGTGCACGGCCTCGATCACCGGGCGCGGCTTCTGCGTGGTGGACGCGCTGTCGAGATACACCTCGGCGGACTCGGCCAGCGCGGGGAACAACTCGCGCAGCGCCGCCGCGGGAACGGTCGGTGGCGGTCCGTCGGGGACAGTCCATGACGCAGATGACCGCAACGCGACGCTCCCTTCGGGTCGTGACGCTCCGACCTCACCAACGATCCGACCCCTCAACGATACGCATATTTCGCGACCTGTTCGAAGGTTCTCCCGGACAACGAGTTTCGGCCGCCGCCGCGGCGCGCACGGCGCACGGTACGGTGGACACCATGGCGCTGACTCCGCGAGACCGCGAGAAGTTCCTGTCCGAACCGCATGTCGGGGCGCTGGCGATCGCCGCCGGACCCGACCGCGGACCACTCACCGTACCGATCTGGTACGACTACGTTCCCGGCGGCGAGCTGTGGTTGCTGACCGGTCCGGAATCGAAGAAGATGACGCTGCTGCGGGCCGCGGGGCGGTTCAGCCTCATGGTCGAACGCGTCGAACCGACCGTCAGGTACGTGACCGCGGAGGGTCCCATCACGCGGATCGTCCCGGCCACCGACACACTGCACGAGGCGATGGTGCGGCGCTACCTGCCCGAGGACAAGGTCGCCGGATACCTGAAGTTCGCCGAAAGCCTCGGCGAGCAGTCGGCGGTGTACATGCGGCCCGACCACTGGCTCTCGGCGGATCTGGGTGACCTGAACGAATTCTGAACCCGGGCACGCACTCCGGACAGCCGCTCAGTTGCCCGCCGGATCGGGCCCGCCGGGATTGCAGCGGGCCTGCACGGTGCCCTGATACCCCGGCGCCGGTCGCCACGGCTCCAGATTCCAGCTCGGCTTGTCCGGTGCGACGAGGCGCGCCCACTCCCAGTGACACTTGAACTGGTCGTACATGCCGGGACTGTCGGCGTCGGGCGCCGCGGTGACCACCTCGCCCCAGGCCCGGTCCAGGGCGGCGGGGAAGGTGTCGGCGCGCCCGGCCGGACTGGGATAGACGCGCAGGCGGCGGCCGTCGGGGTCGTCGCCCCACTCGCTGCGGTCGATCAGCGCGCTGTCGGCGTACTCGTCGACGGTGGGCAGCGCCGCGAACGTCGACCCGGTGCCCGTCGCGGTCGGCGTGGCGGTCCGGGCGGGCGGGGTGATCGTCGTGGTGAGGCTGGGCTGCGCGGCGACCGGCGCGGGATCCTCGGCGCCGCACCCGGCCGCCGCCGGCGCCGCCGCCAGCAGCACCGCCCCGACCACCCGCCTGACGCTGTGGCGCACCGCGAACTCCTGCCTGCTCGTGCCTTCTCGCGCCGCTACCGTACCCGGTCGGGCCGCGGGCGCGGCAATTCGCTTGCTGCCGAGCCGGTTGCGAGACCGGCCGGGCCGATTCGGATGAGCCGGAACACGGGCCGGGCAACGTAAAGTAGGACGGGTGGCCGCACAGCTGACCAAGGGACAAGTCGACCGCCTCGCCGTCGACGACATCGTGGTATCGGTTCGGCACAGCGAGCCGATCGACCTCTCCGCACTGCTGCTCGACACCGGCGGCCGCGTGCGCTCGGCCGAAGACCTGGTCTTCTACAACCATCCCGCGGGCCCCGGCGTGCGGTTGGCGCCCGAGCACGCGACGCTGTCGATCGCGCTGCGGCAACTGCCGCCCGACATCCAGCACGTGCGGGTGTCGCTGTCGCTCGAGGACACCGCGGCCCAGTTCGCCGGTTTCGCGCCGCCGCAGGTCCTCATCGAGGACGCCGCCGGAAACCTGGTGTACGAGTACGTGATCGACGATGTGAGCCAGGAATCGGCGGTCATCGCCTTCGACCTGGACCGCGCCGGCGCCGAGTGGCAGGTGCGCACGCTCGGGCACGGTTATCCCGCCGGATTCGCCGCCCTGGTCACCGCGCACGGCGTCCCCGTGGGCGGTCCCGCCGCCGAGGTCTACCGCGGTCCCGCGGTGCTCGACCCCGGGCAGGAAGTCGCGCTAAGCGAGATCCGCAAAGGCGATCTGTCGCTGGTGAAGATGGCGGTCGGCTGGGACCCGGTGAAGGTGCACGGCCCGCGCGGGCTGCGCGATCTCGAGATCGACCTGGACGCCTCGGCGCTGCTGTTCGTCGGCCACGACCTCGTGGATGTCGCCTTCTACCAGCAACTCGCGTCCCGCGACGGGGCGGTGCGGCACTCCGGGGACAACCTGACCGGTGAGGGCAAGGGCGACGACGAGGTGATCACCGTCGACCTGGGCCGGTTGCCGACACAGGTGACGGCGATGGTCTTCGTCGTCACCTCCTACGCCGGGCACACCTTCGAACGCATCCGCAACGGCTACTGGCGCATGGTCGACGGCTCCACCAACGCCGAACTCGTGCGCGGCAATCTGCGCGGCGGCGGCCCGCACACCGCCATGGTGGTGGCGAAGGTGTATCGCGAGAACGCCAACTGGCGGCTGGCCTCGATCGGCGCGCCCATCGAGGCCGGGCATCCGGTCGAGGCGGTGCCACTGGTGGCGCCGTATCTGTAACCGCCCGTTCCGAAAACACGAGAGCGTGGGGACGACATGACAGCACCGGCCGTGAAATGCCTTGTCTGGGAACTGGACAACACGCTGTGGGACGGCGTGGTGTGCGATTCGACGAGCGGGCCGCTGCGGCCCGACGCCGTGCGCGCGCTACGCACTCTGGCCCGCCGCGGGGTCGTGCACGCCGTCGCCAGCCGCGGCGAATGGGACTGGACCAGCGACAAATTGCACCGGCACGGGCTGCACGCCGCCTTCGCCGCCGTCGAGGTCGGCTGGGGACGTAAATCCGCGGCCATCGCCCGCATCGCCGACCGGCTGCGCATCGACCTGACCGCCGTCGGCTACCTCGACGCCGAACCGCTGGAACGCAGCGAGGTCGGCCACGCGCTCCCGCAGGTCCGCTGCTACGCCGCCCGCCACGTCGACGTCCTCACCGCCCTCCAGGAATTCCGCGCACCGGTGTCCACCGCCCCGCCCCCCACCTCGCCCATGGGCTTCGCCCACATCCCCGACCAGTGAACATCGGCGCAGGCCCGCGCTCGCCCGGTGCCGGGTCGTAAAATCTTGCGCCGGAATGGCATTGGGTGCATGGATGCATTCGATGCACCATTGCATGTCATGCCGTCGCAGGCGTCTTTCCGGGTGCGCGGTGCCGCCTGATGCCGGTGGGCGCGGACTCCACCGGCGATCGTCGGGCGGGGCGCGGAAAGCTCAGGCGGTGTCGCGGCGGATCTCGACGATCGGCAGCACCAGCGCCGCGGGCGCGCCGGCGGGCACGACCGGCCGCTGCGGGGCCACCGGAGAGATCCGCTCGTACGGGGCCTGCTGGGGCGGGCGGGTGTCCTGCTCGCCCTTGTTCGGCCACAGCGCCGCCGCCCGCTCGGCCTGCGCGGTGATGGTCAGCGACGGATTCACGCCCAGATTGGCCGACACCGCCGCCCCGTCCACCACGCTCAGCGTCGGATAGCCGTACACGCGGTGATACGGGTCGATCACCCCGTGCTCGGCGTCCGCGCCGATCGCCGCGCCGCCCAGGAAATGCGCCGTCAGCGGGATATTGAAGATCTCGCCCCAGGTGCCGCCCGCGATACCGCCGATCTTCTCCGCCACCCGGCGCGTCGCCTCGTTCCCCGCCGGGATCCACGTCGGATTCGGTTCGCCGTGGCCCTGTTTCGAGGTGAGCTTCCGCCCGAACAGGCCGCGCTTGGTGTAGGTGGTGATCGAATTGTCCAGGTGCTGCATGACCAGCGAGATGACGGTGCGCTCGCTCCAGTTCTTCACCCGCAGCATCGACAGCAGCTGCAGTGGATGGCGCAGCACCTCCCACAGGAACCGCAGCCAGCGCGGCACGCGTCCGCCGCCGTCGACCATCAGCGTCTGCAGCAGGCCCATCGAGTTGGAGCCCTTGCCGTAGCGCACCGGTTCGATGTGGGTGTCGGGAGTGGGATGGATCGAGGAGGTGATGGCCACGCCGCGGGTGAAGTCGCGATCCGGATCCACGGTGCGGGTCGCCGCCCCCACGATCGACTCGGAATTGGTGCGGGTCAGCTCGCCCAGCCGCGGCGACAGGCCCGGCAGGACACCCTTGTCGCGCATCGCGAACAGCAACTGCTGGGTGCCGCGAGTGCCCGCGGCCAGCACCACGTGCCCGGCGGTGTACGACTGCGGCGACTTGCGCAGCCACGCGCCCGTGCGCTGGGTGTCGACCTGCCACGCCCCGCCTTCCAGCGGCCGCACCGCCGTCACCGTGGTCAGCGGGATCACCTGCGCGCCAGCTTGTTCCGCGAGATACAGGTAGTTCTTGACGAGCGTGTTCTTGGCGCCGTGGCGGCAGCCGGTCATGCACTCGCCGCACTCGAGGCAGCCCGTGCGGTCCGGTCCGACGCCACCGAAATACGGGTCGGACACCCGCTTGCCGGGCTCGCCGAAGAACACCCCCACCGGTGTCTGTACGAACGTGTCGCCCACGCCCATGTCCTCGGCGACCTGCTGGAAGACCTCGTCGGCGGGCGTGATGTGCGGATTGCGCACTACGCCGAGCATTTTCGTGGCCTGCTCGTAGTAGGGCGTCAGCTCCGAGCGCCAGTCGGTGATCTCGCGCCATTGCGCGTCGTGGAAGAACGGGTCCGGCGGCACGTAGAGGGTGTTCGCGTAGTTGAGGGAGCCGCCGCCGACTCCCGCGCCGCCCAGGATCAGCACATCGCGCAGCAGATGGATGCGCTGGATCCCGTAGCAGCCCAGCTTGGGCGCCCACAGGAACTTGCGCAGATCCCAGCTGGTGTCGGGCAGTTCGTCGTCGGCGAAGCGCCGCCCCGCCTCGAGCACACCGACCCGGTAGCCCTTCTCCACCAGCCGCAGCGCGGTGACGCTGCCGCCGAAACCGGAGCCCACGATGAGCACGTCGAAATCGGTATCGGGCTGGGCCATGTCGCCGCTCCTTGCTCGGTGTCGCCTGTGACGCTGCTTACGTTACTACCGAGTACAGTACCTGTGTCGCCCGGTATCCCCTAACCACTCGGTAGTGCTCACCAGCGCAATCGCATTCGAGGTGCCGGAAGCGGTGATCGCATGTGGATGCGGTGCTCTCGATATGGCATGGTGAAACCATGGCCACGACACCGAGGGCGCGTGCGCGCGCCCGCACCATGGCAGACATCGTGCGCATCGGGCGCGAGCACCTGGCCCAGCACGGCGCGGCGGCGCTGTCGCTGCGGGCGGTGGCCCGCGATCTCGGCGTCGTCTCCTCGGCGGTGTACCGGTACGTCAGCAGCCGCGACGAACTGCTCACCATGCTCGTCGTCGACGGCTACACCGAACTCGCCGACGCCGTCGACGCCGCGCTGGCGCAGGCCCCGGCCGACCCCGCCGAGCGTCTGCGCGTCATCGGTCGCGCGGTCCGCACCTGGGCGCTGGGCGAACCGGCGGGCTACGGACTGCTGTTCGGCACGCCGGTGCCGGGCTACCACGCCCCGGCCGAACAGACCGTCGCGCCGGGCACGCGGGTCATCGGCGCCCTGCTCGTCGTGCTCGAAAACGCCTATCGCGCAGACCTTCTCGCCGAACCCGCGCAGCCGCCGGCGGTGTCGGAGCGACTGGCGGGCGACCTGGTGCGGATCCGGTCGGAATTCGGTCTGACACTGCCGGATTGGGCGCTGGTGCGCGGAATCTCGCTGTGGACGGGGCTGTTCGGCGCGGTGAGCTTCGAGGTGTTCGACATGTACGGTGCGGACACCTTCACCGACCGCGCCGAGGTGTTCGAACGCCACCTCGACAGCCTGTGCGCCCTGGTGGGATTGCGCGCAGCGCGCACCGGGTAGACCCGCAGTGGATGTGCATTCGCCGCGCTCATCGTGCAGGATGTCACAACCCCCGAAGCGATTTCTCAGCTTCTCCACAGCACGATGGTGTGAAACTGTACGGCGAGATGAACGACGAAACCGAACCGATCCCGGTCGTGCCCGACCCGCGCGCCGGTGGTCGCCACGCGCGGCCCGAGTCACCGGCCGCGCCCGATCGGTCCGGACAATCCCGGCGTGCGCGCCACGAACAGCCCGAGCCACCGGCGCGCGGCCGCGCCGCCTCCCCCCCGCCCCCCCGGGAGCCCCGCGGCGAGGGCCCCGATGCGGTCGTGCGCGATGTGCGGCCCGCGCTGTCGTGGGGTCAGACCCACGACGCGGTCGCCACCATGTGGTCCGCGAT
>NZ_JARWOP010000357.1 GCF_029868745.1 Nocardia wallacei
CCCTCCAGGACGGCGCGCAGCGGCACCCGTACCGGATCGCTGCCCCCGCCGGCGCACAACGGCGATCGAGCCAACTGTTTGCGCAGCGGAACGGGGATCTCGGCAATCGCGGCATACACCCGGCGGCCGTCCTGCGGTTCAGGGGCGGTCGGCCGCGGGCTTCGCCGCGGTCACCGGTTCTCCGCTGCTGACCATGCTGCGCACCTGGCGGGCCGCCACCGACAGCGTGGCCAGGTCGTAGCTTCCGGTGGCGTCGATCTCCGCCAGCGCCCCCCGGGCGCGCACCAGGCGCGACCGGTTGGTGGACTCCCAGTAGGCGATCTTCTCCTCCGTGCTCTCCAGCGGCTCGGTGGTGGTGAGCACGTCGACGGTGAGCGCGCGCAGCGAGTCGTACAGATCGTCGCGCACGGCGAGCCGGGCCAGCGTGCGCCACCGGTCGCCCCGATCGAGGTGGGCGACCGCGGTGAGCAGCCGCTGGATCTCGAAGTGCTTGTCCAGCGTGTAGTACAGCGCGGCCACCTCGGCGGCGTCGCGGCCGCAGATGTCGGCGATGTCGAGCACGTCCAGCAGCGTGAAGCGGTGGATGAGCAGGTACACCTCCTCGGCCAGCTCGCGGGGCGCGCCGCGTTCGATCGGTCCCTGCGAGCGCTGCAGCACGTCGTCGGCGACCGGGCCGGGCCGCCACGCGGGCACGGCGTCGGCCAGGGCCCGCACGCCGTCGCGATAGCGAGTGATCCCCGCGCCGATGGCCAGCGGCTGCGGCCGGTTGATCAGCAACCAGCGCGAGGCGCGGTCGAGGGTGCGCTTGGTTTCCAGTTCCAACTCGTCGCGCACCGACGTGGGCAGCGGCGCGGTCCGGATCCGCTGCCACAGCGACCGCAGATCGAAGATCTCCACCGCGGCGGTGTAGGCGCGCACGGCGTCCTCGGTGGTGGCGCCGATCTCCTCGGCCAGGCGGAAGGCGTAGCTGGTGCCGCCGAGGTCGACCATGTCGTTGACGACCATGGTGGCGAGGATCTGCCGCCGCAGCGGATGCCGCTTGATGGCGGCGCCGAACCGTTCCCGCACCGGAGCCGGGAAGTACGTCGGCAGCAGCGTCTCGAAGGCCGCCTGGTCCAACAGGTTTCCGGCCAGCAGGTCGTCCTTCAGCGACAGCTTCACGTGCGCGAGCAGGTTCGCCAGCTCGGGAGACGTGAGGCCGGTGCCCGCCGCCGCGCGCCGGTCGATCTCCGCGTCCGAGGGCAGTGCCTCGAGCGTGCGATCCACGCCGCGCCGGTTCTCCAGCTCCGTGATCATCCGCCGGTGAACCTCCAGCATCGGCGCCGCGTGTGCACGCGACAGGCCCATGCGGAAGTTCTGGGAGATGTTGTCGCGCAACACGAGTTCGGAGACCTCGTCGGTCATCGAGGCGAGCAGCGCGTTGCGTTCGTCGGCGGGCAGTTCGCCCGCGGAGACCACGCCGTCGATGAGGACCTTGATGTTGACCTCGTGGTCGGAGCAGTCGACGCCCGCCGAGTTGTCCAGCGCGTCGGTGTTCATCCGGCCGCCGTTGCGGCAGAACTCGACTCGGCCCAGCGCCGTCGCACCGAGGTTGCCGCCCTCGCCGATCACCTTGACCTGCAACTGGTTCGCGTCGACGCGTACCGAATCGTTGGACTTGTCACCGACATCCGCGTTGGTCTCGCCGGCGGACTTGATGTAGGTGCCGATGCCGCCGTTCCACAGCAGATCCACCGGCGCCAGCAGAATCGCCTTGATCAGCTCCGGCGGGGACAGCGTGGTGACGCCCGGGTTCAGGCCGAGCGCCGCCCGCACCTGCGCCGAGACCGGCACCGCCTTGGCGCCGCGGTCGTAGACGCCGCCGCCCTCACTGATCACCGACCCGTCGTAATCACGCCACGACGACCGCGGCAACCCGAACAACCGCCGCCGCTCCGCAAACGACCGCGCCGCATCAGGATCCGGATCCAAGAAAATATGCCGATG
>NZ_JARWOP010000358.1 GCF_029868745.1 Nocardia wallacei
CGGGGGCTACCCCTGGTCCTTCTATGCGGCCAAAAACACCTTTTCGTTGTGGTGCTAACCGCGTTCCGCCCTTTTCTACCCCCCCTTTTACCAAAAAAACCGGGGGGGCGGCCCCCCCCACCGCCGTCGCCGATCCCGAACCGCCGCCGGCGATCCGACGCCATTGCTCGGCGGCCAGCGCGGTTTGCACCCGAGCCGTGGCGACGGTCGCCACGCGGGCCGGTGGGTGTCCACGCCGCACGGCGACCAGGCGTGCCGAAGTCTCGGTGTGCGCCTCGGCGAGGTGGGTCCGCAGGGCGTCGTCCGAGAGACGAGTTGCCCAGTGCCGCAGCTCCTCTCGCGTCGCGCGCGCCGGGTCCGGTCGCATCGGCGCGTTTGCAGTCTCGTCGCGCTCCTGTTCGGCGGAGTCCGACTTCGGCGTGTGCGGACCGCTCAGGCCTGCGATGATCCTCGCGATCTCGTCCGGTGCGCGCATCACGGGCTCGGTCACCTTGGGAGCGGTCGGACGCGGGGCCGGAGCGGGAACGTGCGGAACCTCGTCCACGGTGACCGACGTCCGGTCCAGAATCACCCAGACCTCACCGTAGTGTCCGCCCGGATCGACGGCGTGGTAGCCGGGGTAGCCCATCGCGGCCGCGAACCGGCCCGTGTCCGCGAGCACGGCCCGGCGGTGTCCGAGGTACTCCTGGCGGGCGAGCACCTCGGGCCCTCGCGGACGCGCGGCCAGGTCTTCCAGTTCGGCATCGATGGCGTCGAGTTCGGCACGCTGTTCGGCACGCACCCGGCTGTAATCCACAGCCCGGGCGAGCGATTCGGGCCTCATCACCATGCGCAGCACGCGCTCCGGGCGGTCGTCGGCGTACTCCAGCGCGGATTTCCTGCTGGTGGTGACGTAGGTGCCGTTGCCGTGGTCGACGCCTTGCCATCGTCCGGGGAAATACGGGCCGCTGCGGAACAACTCCACATGCTCGGCCGCACTCATTCCGCGGAAGAATTCGCGACCGCCCGCGGCGATCAGCCCGTCGAGTTCGGCCGCCCCGGCGACGACGGGCAACCCGTCGAATCCACGCTGCTTGCAGATTTCGCCGAGCGCGGGGTCGGTGGACCACTGGTCTCCGCGAACCATGGGCGCGAGTGCGGCGTAGTCCAATTCGCTCGAGGGACTACTGCCGACGGTGCCCTCGAGACCGACGTCGGCGTCGAGGCTTTCGGTGTCCGCGGGCGGCCGGCTGCCGATGCTGTCGGAACCCTTGACTCGCCAGTCCGCCCAGACCGCCTTCCATGTCGCCGCGGTCGCTCCCGCCCGATACAGGTCGGCCAGCAGGTCAGGAAAAACGACGTCACGCTTCTTGGCGAGCCGCCGGATATTGACAGTGACCTGGCGCGCGCGGCGCGCCGCAGACGACTCGGTCTGTCCTCGCCGCTGGTACTCCCAATAGCATCCGATGACGAATTTTCGCGCGTCACGCAGGACCGCCGGGTCGCGGTCGGTCGGCGTTATATAGCTGAGAGCGTCGCGCAATTCCTTCTGCATTCGCGGGACACCGGAAGCGGCGGCGTCGGAGTCCGGGGTGCCCGATGGGTGACTGCCGGTGGATGCGAGTTCGAGCAGGTCCTCGTACGCCTCGTCGACCTGACGCCACAAACCTTCGTCCACCGGCACCGGTTGATCCAGTGTTTCCTCGGGAGGCATGTCACGGACGGCCGTATCGGTGACCAGATCCCCGTGCTCGTCGAAATCGATTGTCCGGAAAAGGCGTTCGGACTCAGGCAGCCGGTCGAGGAACTTCTGCTGTTCGCGCTGCCATTTCTCGAAATCGACGGCCTTGTTGAGCAAGGTGCGGCGGTCCGCCAGGTCCGTCGCGTCGAAATCGTCGTCGGTTCTGCCGTCGCGGGACGCCGCGAGGTCCACCACCACCAGTTTCGGTTCTTCGCCGGGTTTACTGTCGTTGACCAGCACCACCAAGTGGTTGTCGGCGTCACCGCTGCCTTGTCTCTCGGTGTTCTTCCATTTGTAGACCAGGACCTGCGCACCGCCGGGGCGGTTCTTCAACGATTCGACGGCCTCGTCCAGCGTTCGGGAGTACTTCGCCGAGCCGCCGCGGAACGACCCTCGGACGGTGGCCCAGTTGTGGCCACGCAGCGGGATGCCGCCGGGCGGCATGGTGAATTGGTCGGCGTTGGCCTTGCACAGCACGCGCATCGCGGTCACACCGTTGTTGACGCAACTGTTGGGGCTGCGCCGGTGTAATTCGGTCACCAGATCGAGCAGGGCGGTGGTGGCCAGGTAGAGCGATGCCGCGGCGACGACGTCATCGGAGTCGGCGAGTGGGACGGTGCCGTCTACGAGCAGATTCCGAGATATGGCCTCGCCCAGCACATCCCGGGCCTTGGCCGGCGTGATGTCGGAGAGCGGCACAGCCGGGTCCCGGGTCGCGTCGTCGCCGAGGGCACGGGCCAGCTCGACCTGAGCGGCCGACACCGCGGCGCCGAGATGACGCATTCCCTCCGCGCCCTCGATCTCCGCCGGATCCCAGCCGAGCGTTCCGGCCAGCCGGTCGCGCAGCGGCGTGAGGTGCGCTCGTGCCTGCTCATCGGTGAACAGTGCCTGCTGCAGTGCCTTTCCGGGCGCGGTCGCGTCGAGGTACTGGCGCAATGTCTCGACGGCGGAGGCCGGGAGGTTCGCCTGCGCGAGAGATCTCGGCAGGGCGTCGCCGTCGTGGTGAGCGGTCGCTTCGTTCCCGTCGAGTGCGGTGCTTCGGGCTCGGTCCCGGGTGGGAGCGGAGTCTCGGTCCAGTGCATCGGTTCGGCCGCTTGTGTCGTCCCGGCCGCGCTGATCGGGCGCGGTATCGCGGCTCTGCGCGTCGTCCTGGTCGAGCGCTGTGGCGAGGGCGGTCGCCGTCGAGCGGTGAATGCCGAGCAGGGTGGCGAGCCGCGCGGAGCGGTCGGTGAGGTTGTCGAGTTGGCCGGAATCGCTCGGTGCCGAGGACGGCGTCGGGTCGAGGATCGCAAACGGATTGGTGATCGGCGCGTAGGTCCGGATGAAGGCCTCGGTGGCGAGGTGGTGGGCACGTTGTTGCAGTCCGGGCACCAGCGAGCCGAGCTTCTCGCCGGCCTCGACCAGCTTGTCGTGGGTGGCGGATGTGGGGTCGGCACGGTGGGCCGTGACGGCGTCCTGGTAGGTGACGACCGCCTCGCGGACCCCGCGCAGGTGCATGGCCTGGCGGATCAGTGCGTCCTGCGGCGACATCAACGCCTGTGCCGTCCCGGATTTGCCGTTGCGGGCGGTACGGTTCTTTGCCTGGTCGTAGATGTACTCGTGTTCGGGGACCTCGGTCATCCACACATGCATGCCGCCCTTGGCCTCGACCGCGTCGGACACCGAGATGTCCACGCCGCGCTGGCCCTGCCGGTTGATCACCAGGATCTTGCCTTGCTCACCAGCGGCGTCGAAGATCTCCTGCAGCTTGCTTTCCGCCTCCGCGCCCCACTTCGCGATCCGGTCGGCGTCGACCGCCTCGATCGCCTCGCGCGGCACCCCCGCCCGCAGCAGCGCCTTGACCTGCTTTTCCACCAGATCGTTACGGTGACACAGGATTTCCTGGAACCGGCCTTGCCCGCCGTCCCACATGTCGTGGGCGTAGCCGGCCAGCGCGTTCAGCTTGGCCCGAGTGTTCTCGTGCACATCGGGCTGGCCCTCCATCAACCGCGACGGATTGAACGGATCGACCGCGTGCGGCGCCTCCAGCCCGTACACCGTCTTCAGCACGTGACCCAGGTCCGTCAGGGTGCCCGAGGCGCCGGTGATGTGATCGAAAAAGCGGTCGGTGCCGTAGATCTCGGCCGCGGTGATGCTCTTGGCGGAATCGGTGTCGGCCCGCACCACGATCCCGTGCTGCTCGGCGCTCATCCCGATGGCCTCGGCGGCGCGAATCTCCTTGGCCTCCACCGCTTGTGCCAGGCTCGCCTTGCCCTCCTCGGCACTCCACCGCGATTCGCTCGAGGTCTTCGGATTGCGTTGCAGACCGTGCTCGCCCTGGTCGACGATGACGATCTTGCCTTGATCCATCACATAGTGCGTCTTGTTGCGCGTGGTGAACTCCGCGGCGGCGGCCATGTCGAGCCGCGAGGACCCCATCCGGTCCAGCCACTGCTGCCCGCCCGGCAGCGCCTCGACCTTCGCCCGGCCCGCGGGGGTCAGCGCCGGCTGACCGTCGTACCAATACTCCGTCCCCACCTCGAAGGAGCCGTCGGGCAGTTGCACGTCGACTTCCTCGGCGAGTTGTTTCAGGCCGAAATCCTCATGCGACAGTTGGCCTTTCGCGAGCGCGTCGGCGAGGAAGTCATGCGCGGCGAATACCTCCCGTGCGGTCGCCTCCGGCGCCTCGGCGGCGGCCGACTCGGAACGAATGAACGTCTTCTCCCCGCGGTCGACGATCGCGTCCATCTCATCGATCACCGCCCGGCGCGGCGGCGTGTGGCCGGCGTTGCACAGGTGCCCGACCGTCTCCCCGGTGGCCACCACGATCGCGGGCCGACCGGGTGTCATCCGACCGAATCCGGTGTTCTGATCAGCGCGGAGCACGTCGACCCCGTAGCGGCTCAGCACCCGCTTGTACTCGGTGAATTCCCGATGCGCCAGCCCATCCGCGGTCGTCACCAGCAGCACCGAGCCGTCTCCGCCCGGCTCACGCAGCGAACGCACCGCCTGATGCAGCGAGTACGACATGAACATCAACGTCTTGCCCTGCCCCGGCAGCATCTGCACCGGCCGCCGGGCCATCTCGAACCCGCCCTCCAGCTGCGGGGTCCGCAGCACCATCCCTCCGGGCGCGGCGTCGACCGTCTGCCTCCGGATGATTTCCATTCCGGCGATGAGCGATTCGTGCGCGTCCTCGTGGAACAGCCCGGCCTGCAACACCTCGTCCGGCATATTCGACAACTTCAGCGCCTCGGGAACATCCTCCCCGGACCGCGCATGGAAGTCGGCCAGCACCTCGTCGGCTCGATCGCGAGAACCCGCCGCCCCTTCGTCGCCGGACGTTCCGGCCCGCTCCCCGGCCTGGGCCGCCGGCGCACCGTCTTCGGCTGTGGCACCGGGGTTTTCGTTGCCCGGCCGCTGCCCGCCCGCCGCGCCGTCCTCGGATCCGTCGGCGGGCTGCGAGCCTTCCTCGCGCTGCCCATTGTGCGCACCGTCCCGCGTGGTGGCATCCTCGCCCTCCGCACGCTGCTCGTCTCGCGCCCCGTGCTCGGACCGAACGCCGTCTTCCGCAACGGAACTCGGCTCCGCGCTGCCGCGAGGCTGCCCGGCCGCCACACCGTCCTCCGCGACGGTGCCCTCCCCCTCGTCTGCCGCACGTCGCGCGGGGGCCGAACCCTCTCCTTTGCTCCCGCGAGGGTGCCCGGACGCCGCATCGTCATTCGCGACGGAGTCTTCCCCACGCTGCTCGCTCCGCGTGCCGCCGTCGGCGTCACCTTGCTCGCCCTCGCCCGGACGCCGCCCGGACGTGGCCGAGCCTTCCCCTTCGCCGCCGGGCGCGGTGGCGTTCTCGCCTTCGCCGCGCGCCTGCTCTCCGCCCCGCGCATCGTGCGCCGCGGCGGAGCCCTGACCTTCGCCGTCCCGGGGCTGTGCGGGGACGGCGACCGCCTCATCGCCCGCACGCGTCGTGGTCGACGTCGGAACCTTCGGCGGGGCAGCGGTTTCCGCGCCGGACGTCACGCGCGGCCCGGCCGGCGCCGCACCGCGGGCAACCTCGTCACCGCCCGGCGCGCGCGGCGCGGCGGCGGGAGCGGACGCCACCGCACCGGACCACGCCGGCGTCGTCCCGCTCGGGTGGGCCGCGGCGGCGACGGGCGCCAGCGCCGCAGCCGCCAGGACCGACGGCGCGGTCGCCACGGACGGCACCGGCGCGGCACCGCGCCCCGCGGCAACCGCGCCGGGGTCCCCCGCCCCGCCCGCAGTCGTGTTGGCGGGCTGCGCCTTCCACGCCGCGCGCGCCGTCTCCCACGCCTGCCTGGACTCCCCCGAAATCTTTATCGGCGGCCCGGCCGGGAGCGAGTCGGGCGGGGTGAACATGCCACCGCCGTCGACCACCGGGCCGGCGGCCGGGCCGGGCCGGGAGTGCGCGCCGGGTTGCGCGTGCACGGTTCCGGCGAAGGCGCCGTTGAGCATCGGCGCCAGGATGTGCTGGTAGTCCTCCGGCCACCCGGTGATCATGGCCGCGGCGGTGAGACCGGCGGCCGCGCCCGCGGTTCCGTGCACCAGTCCGGCCAGGGTGCGGCTGGTCTCCATGCGGGGAATCAGCTTCGGCCCCACCTTGGCGGCCAGTGTGCCGCCCGCCGCACCGCCGGCCCCGGCGGCCCCCGCGACGAGGATCGAGGTGACGTCGAATCCGGTCGGGTTCTCCCGCTCGTCGCCGATCGGGTCGAAATTCCGGTCTCCGGCCGCGACCTGCAGGACCTGCACACCACCGTCGACGATCATCGGCAGCGCGGCGCTCTGTACCGCCGTCACCGCGAAGCGGACCGGTCCCATCGCCGACAGTGCGGCCGTCGTCTTCGCCGCCAGCCGACCATAGGCCTCCTTCAGCCCCGCGCGCATGAGCTGGGCCTCGGCTCGGCCCTCCACCAGGGTCGCCTCCACGGCCGGCAGGGCGGCCATCTGACCGGCGGGACCGGCGGCGGAGGCGGCGGCCAGCATCCTGATGATCCGGAAGACCAATTCGACGCCGAACGCGAACATCACGCAGATCGTCTTCTCGGCTTCGTTGGCGGCGCCGTCCGCCTGGTCGGCCAGGGTCAGCGCCTGCTCGCTCAGCTTGCCCGCGCCGTCCTCGTGCGATCGCAGCATCTCACGCAGCCCGTCGGCGAACGCGCCCACCGAATCCTGCTGCGCCAGTATGCTTCCCGCGTCCTGCGCGTGCTCGCCCAGCGCACCGGCCCGCGCCCGCAGTCCATCGGCCAGCTCCCGCATCCGGGTGATCTCGGTGCGCGGCAGGTTGCCGCCGAACACCACGGCTTCGACCACCCCCCGCGCCGGGTCGGGCAGGCTCTCGAACACCTGCCGCGCCTGCTCCACGGGGTTCAGCGCTATCCCGTCTCCCATCGGCACCGCCTACCCCGCCGCCGCGTCGACCAGCGCGGCGTGCAGCGCCTTGGCGGGCGCGGCGGCCCGCTCGCGGCGCAGCACGACCTCGGCGAACGCGGCGGCCACCGCGCGGCGTGCGTCGAACCCGGTTTCGCCTGTGCCGCCGGGCAATTCGGCACGCCAGTCCCGGTACCCGCGCAGCAGTTCGCCGAACGTGGTGTACCGGCCCGCCGCCACCCGCATGTACTCGACGATCAGGATGCGCTGGGCGGCCCTGCGGGCGGCGTCGTCCCCCGCGCTGTTCAACGCGAGACCGAGCTCCCGCACCGTCGCCTCGTAGACCAATTGATCATCGGAATCCACTGCGGCTTCCGATGTTTCGGCGCCCGCGCCCGGATCGCCCGCGACCCGCTGATCGAGCGTGATCGATCGGACCGTGGCCGGGTCGCCGGGCTCGCTGTGCCACCGCACCCCTTCGGCGTCGTCGTCCAGCTCCGCGACGGCGACGACGTCGAGTTCGATCGCCGGATAGTCGGAGAGCACCCGATCGACCGCCGCCGCGAACTGGCGCACCGGAACCTCGTGCAGGCCCAGCAGATCGAACCCGACGACCGTGACACCGTGTCGGTCGGCCAACGTCCGCGCCAGCCAGGCGAACAGTGGGGAGGTGCCGGGTTCGGACGCCGGCCGTCGCGTCTCGCGTGCTCGATCCTTCTTGTCCTCGGCCGCTCTCGGCGGGCGCGGCGGGGTGTTCGAGCGGGGACTCGAAGGATTCTGGTCGGCGGTGGCACCGCGTGGCGCCCCCGAAGACGGCCCGGACCACGGCGTTTCCGGTCTCGCGGCGGCAGCGGAGCCCCTGTTCCGCGAGGAGGTCGGCCCGGGACCGGCGGTGGCCGGCTTGCGGGGCACTTCCCGTCCGGTCGCCGGTGGCGAGGCACCGGTGGGCGGTGAAACACCCGCGGCAGGAGGCCGGCGGTTCGGGTCCGCGGCAGACTGCGGGCCGTTTCGGCCACCCGGTGCGCCTGAAGGATCCTGCGACTGCGGGCCCTCCGGCGACTGCGGACCGTTCGGCGACGATCGGCCGTCGGGCGAGGACGGCCCGGTGGAAGCGCCCGGCGAGGTGCCGGACGCCGGCGGGACCGTGCCGGGCACGGAAGGCGGCTGTGCGCCATCCGCAAACCCGGAACCTGTTGGGACAGTGCCGTTCTCCGGCGTCTGCCAGGAAGCGGGGGCGGCGGGTTGCACCCCGCCCGCGTAGTTCCAGCCCGGACCCGACGGCTCGCCTCCGCCCGCGAGTAGCCGCGCCCCGCCGAGATCCTGGGTCTGGAAGTTCTCGGCCGCGTTCGCGACCTGCCGGGCCGTCCCGCGCAGGCTCTCCTCCATCGCCCGCAGACCGGCCAGCAGCTGATCGGCGTGCGGCGTGAAGTCCTTGGCGAACGCCTCGCCGAGATCGTCGTCGCCCCAGGCACCTTGGGCTTCGGCCAAACCGCGTCGCAGGTCGGCGTAGGTGCGGCCGACACGCTCGCCGAGGTCGGCCAGGCGCGCGCCGTCGTTCCGCAGGGTGTCGGGATCCAGCCGAAGCTCGTCGCTCACGCCGACTCCCCCGCCGCGCCACGGTGGTCCCGCCGCCACCGGAATCGCCGCTCGAACCCGGCCACGAATTCCGCCCGCGGCACCGACGACGTCGACCGCTCCACCACGCCGTCGTCGGCCACGTAGAACACCGCGCGATCCAGCGTCGTCTCACCCGCTGGCGCCGGCGAACTCACAAGCCACCCCACACCCAGCCGCTCGGCGTGCAAGCCGGACAGCGAATATCCCTCGGTGTCGTAGCCCTGCCGGAGAATATGCGCACGAACCAGGGCGACCGCCTCGGGCTCGGCGACGCCGTCCGGCTCGTCCGCGGCCAGGCCCGCGGCCACGAATTGGAACATGGCTCCGTCGAGGTCTATGCCGTCGTCGTGACCGAACACGCGCGCGAGCCCCGCCCGGGTCACCGCACCCGATTGCGCCGCGGCCACCAACTCCGCGGCCGCCTCCGCCGCGCCCGCGTGCCCGGACGCCAGCTGCGCGGCCACACCGGCCACGCTGCCGACCGTCCACACCGCCGGCATCGCCGGCGCGCACTCCGCCATCGCCGCCGACTCGCCTCGATACCAGCGTCCGGCCTCCCACCAGTAGCAGAACGACAGCAAACCGGTGAGCGCACGCGGGTTCAGCACCGGGTCCGTCACCCACCCCGGAGCTCCCGCAAAGAATTTCGGCACCGCCGACCCGGTGTTGTAGACGGCGTCCAGCACCGGCGACTCCCACACGCCACCCGAGAGCACCGCCCGGTCACCGGGCAGCACGGTCAGCGTCGAGCCGCTGCGTCCCGCGCTCTCGAACACCCCCGTCGACGGCCCGACTCGCGGCCCGCGCCGCGACCCGGCCGCCACGAACACCGCCGCCAGCACCGTCCATCGCACCCACAGCACCGCCAGGTCCGGTAATTCGCCGTCGACCGGCACCGCCCGCACCCCCGCCGCACGATCCGCACGCGCCGCCACCGCCGCCTCCCGCGGCGGCCTCGACGCCGATGCCACCCGTCCGATGTACGCCGCCAGCCACACCGGCAGGCGTTCCCGCCGATGCACTTCCAGGTCGGCGAGATAGGCCTCGGGCGCGAACAACTGCTCTCCCGGGAACGGCTCCGCGCCATGGTCGGGCAAGACCTCGGCGCCATCGGAATCCACGCGCACCAGCAGTCGCCACCACGGCCCGTCACCGGACCCGGCCGAGACCGCACGATGCCGCCGCACCGCCGCCCACACCGTCTCCGGAACCCGGCACCGGACGGTCCGCGTGCCGTCGTGGGCCAGCAACGACGCCGACTCGCTGACGACGGTCATCGCGAACCACGCCTCCAACCGCTGCCACCCCGCCGGCACGAATTCCGCCAGCCCGGCGGCGATCTCCGCGACCAGCTGCTCGGACTCACTCGGGCCGGCCACGCCATCCTCCGCACCTCGGCGACGCGATCGTCGAAGGCGCCGGATCATCGGCGCGCCGCACGCTCCACGCGAAGTTCATGGACATTCCCCTGGATAGCCTCGATCGGTTCGTCACCAGCACACATGCCGTCGACATGACGATTTCGCCGCGCCGGTGCCGGCGCAAGTCGATATTGCCAACGATGGGGACCCGTTCCGGTAGCAGGGACAGTGAGCGCCGCGGCGACGCTCGCCAACCTTCACCGCCGGTCCTTGCGGAAATCTTGGCGTTCGCTTGTGCCGCATACCGCCCGGCGGGGCATACCGGGCCTTACCAGTCTGATTGCTTCAGTATCTCCCGGTCATCGGTACATCGCGTAGACGGGCGGGTGATTCCGCGGGGCCGTGGTTACTCGAGGGGGAACGGGGGCGAGGGCGGGAAGGTGACCGGCAGCGCGGTCAGGGCACGGTGGAACGGGCCGGGGCGCCAGGTCAGGGCCTCTGGGCGGACGGCCAAGGTCATGTCCGGCAGGGCATCGATGAGCTGGTCCACCCCGTCCTGCGCGATCAGGTAGGCGGCCTGCTGGGCGGGACAGGCGTGCGGCCCAGCGCCCCACGCCAGATGTGACCGGTTGCCGGTGTGGTCGCCCGCACTGACAATCGGATCGTTGTTGCAGGCCGCGATGCTGATCACCACCGGCTGGTGGGCCGGTAACCAGACATCGTCGATCAGGATCGGATGCCGCGGATAGCTCATGCAGAAATTCGCCATGGGCGGATCGCGAAAGAGCACCTCGTCCAACGCGTCTCGCGTCTGCAGGCTGCCGCCGAGGACGTTGCCGGCGAATCCGTCACTGGTGAGCACCGAGAGCATGGTGTTCGTGATCAGGTTCAGCACCGGCTCGACTCCGGCGCCGTAGAGCGGGACCAGTTGCTCGACGACCTCCTCATCGCTCAACCCGGCCGGATGCTGCAGCAGCCTCGTCGTGATGTCGTCACCGGCGTCGGCGTGCTTCTGCGCGACCAGCTCCATCAGCGCCTCGATGAGCATCGAATTGCCCTGTGCCGCATCGCTTCCCTCGAACATCGCCATGATTCCCGCGGCAACGCGGCGACCGATGTCCGGCGGGCAGCCGAGCATGGCGTTGATGGCCTCGAACGCGAGCGGGGTCGCGTACTGGGCGATCAGGTCGGCCGACCCGGTCTCGCAGAAGCCGTTGATCAGCGGCACGGCGATCCGCTCCACGATGCTGTGCAGGCCGTGCAGGTCGACCGCGGTGATCGCGGCGACATTGGCCTCCCGGTACCGCGCGTGTTCGGCGCCGGCCGAGCGGATCGCGTTGGGCCGCCACTCCAGCATGGGCTTCACCGGGCACTCCGCGGGGATGTGCTGCTGCCAGCCGCGCGGGTCGGCGGGGAAGTGGTCGGGATCGTGCAGGATGCGCACCGCGGTCCGGTAGCCGATCACCAGCGTCGCGGGCACTCCCGGAGCGAGCTCGACGGGCACCATCGAGCCGTAGCGCTCCCGCATACGCCGGTAGGCGCGGTGCGGTTCGGTCGCGAATTCCGGCGCGTACAGGGCCACCCGGGGGCCGTCGGTGTCGATCGGTGAGCTGGTCATGCGGGCCTCAGTTCGATCACGGTGCGGTCGTGCAGGTCGATGGTGATGCGGGCGGTGCCGCGGGCGTCGGCGTGAACGACGGCTTCCGTGGCGCCGTGCGCGTGGTAGGTCTGCGCGGGCCTGAGCCGGTCCAGCACCACGGCGTAACGGCCGGGCGCCACGCCCGCCCGGAAGACGGCGTCCAGACCGGCGCCGTCCCCGACCGCCCTGGCCACCAACACATCCGGGTGCGGCAGTTCGGCGATGCGCGGGCCGTGCTCCCAGGCAACCGGGCGCGGGCGCGACATCATATCGGTGAGCGCGCACGGCCGTCCCAGGCTGCCCAGTCCCAGCATGCCGTTGGCGTGCACCGACGCCGCGGTGAAACCTCGTGCGCCCGTGCGGTTCCCGTGCTCACCGAACTCCAGTTGCTCGACCGCCGCGCGCCACAGCGACGAATGCCACTCCCGCGCACCGCATTCCTGCGCGAGCAGCATGGCGGCCGCCAGCGGTTCGGCGTTGGTCGCCGCCTGCGAACCCCAATCCGCCGCGGTGGGCGATTCGGAGCCACCCGTCCCGGGCAGCAGGTACTGCCCGGTTTCGAGCCACTCGCGGCGCAGGACTTCCCACGCGCGCCACGCGGTCTCCGGCAACAGCGGCGCCAGGAAGGCGACGATGCCCGCCGTGGTCGTCGGACCGCGGAAGCCGCGCGCGGTGAGGCCCAGCCCGGACGCGAGGAAGGTCACCAGATCGCCGTCGGCGGCCGTGAATTCGGTTTCCAGCGCGTGCCGCAGTCGCGGCGTGATCTCGGCGGCCGCGCCGGTGCCGCGCAGCGCGTCGGTGACCGCGACGCCCGCTGCGCTCACCGCGTTGCAGTAGGGGAACACCAGGCCCCGGGTCCGCGACCGCCCGATCGGCAGCGGTTCGCACGGCCACAGGCACAGGTCGCTGTCGAAATTGCGGACCACGATCGCGTTGATCGCGTCGTGGTCGTAGGTCGCGGATCGTCCCAGCAGCGAATGGAATTCGAGCGCGCCCGGCGCGCGGAACCGGGCGTCGCCGGTCGCCTGTTCGAACATGCCGAGCTGCAGGTTCAGGTATCCGGTGAACATGATGTTCTGCCGCACGTCGATCGGGTCCGTCCGGCGCTTGCGGAAGTCCCAGTTGCCCAGCAGGTTCTCCCAATACCAGTACTGCCAGACCGCAGGATCCTGGAGCCGGTCGAGCAGCATCGACTGCGCGGCGTGCACCGGGCCCCGCAGCGCGGGGGTGTGCGAGTAGGCGTACATCGACAGCGCCCAGCCGAGCGCGTTGACCTGATATCGGTACTGCTGCAACGGACCCGGGCCCTCGCCGTCGAATCCGGTCCAGTCGCCGGGCGGCCGCAGGGCGACGCGCAACAGATGGCGTAGCAGCGCGAGCTGGTCGGCGGTCGCCTCGGTCACCGGCGGGGACGCGGTAGAGCGTTGCAGCGGAACGGGATTCGTCCGCGCCGCCGCCCGCCGCTCGGTGAGATATCGGGCACGCTCGGCGCCGAGTCGCACCGCGGCACGGTGCCGGATCAGGTCGCGTGTCATCGCGATCCCGGCGCCGGCCACCGCCACGCCGAGCGCGACCCAGGAGAACCAGGTGAACGGTCCGGGCATCGCGCCGTGGTACGCCGCCAGGCCCGCACCGGCCACCGCCGCGGTGAGCACGATGACCGGCAGCGTCACATAGTCCGAGCGGGCGATGCAGCGGAACGCGTAGGCCCAGCCGGACGCGACGAGGACACCGGCGAACCCCGCGATATGGCCGGTCAGCACCACCGCTCCCGGGGCGACCAGAACCCCGGTGACCAGCGCGGCCAGTACGACCGAGCTCGCCAGCACCACGCCGAGGCGGAATCTGCGCAACGCCCAGCCGAGGACGGCCGCCTCGGCGGCGACGAGCACCGCGTGACCGACGACCATGGCCGTGTCGAAGTGGTGGTGCAGGGGCGGCACCGCCACGATGAGACCGGCGCCGGGAACGATCAATCCGGCGCCGAAGGCCCGCCACGGCAGCGGCAGCCCGGCGAGCACGGGACCGGCCGCCGCGACCACCCAGACCACGAGCACGACGGCCACCGTCCGGGCGAACCAGCGCGCCGTCATCGGGCCCCGCATCCGTACCGCCGGAACGGAATCGGTCGCCGCGGTCATCGAGCCCACTCCGGTTCGGTGGACAGCACCAGATGCCGGGACGTGGCGATCTCGCCGGGCGCGGCCGGGCGCGCGACCATGCCGTCCCGCCGTCGCAGCGACCGCCACAGCCACATCATCCGCGGGCCGAACAGCATCAGACCACCGAGCACCACACAGCACACCACCGCGCTCACGCCTCCCACTGGCTCACCACCCGGCCGACACGGCCGCCCACCGCGGGTGGCCGCCGAGCCCAGGATGATTACCTAGGTAGGGGTTTCGGCATCGGTGCCGCGATCGGTATCCCGGCTAACGGAGCACCGCCGTCGGGCCGCCGGAAGCCTCCGGACCCGCATAGGAGGCCGGGACGAAGCGGGTGATGGCGGAGCGCGAGGTGATCTGGAGCTTCTGCAGGATCGCCGCCACCTGTGCGTCGACGGTCCGGCGCGAACGTCCGCGGCGCGCGGCGATTTCCGCGTTCGTCCAGCCGGCGGCCGCCAGGGCGGCGACCTCCTGTTCGGCGGCCGTGAGCGCGCGCCAGCGCGGCGAGGGATCCTCGCCGCGCCCGGTCGGGCCGGGCCGCTCGGCGAGGCTGAGAGTGCCCATCGCCAGCCGCTGCACCTCGCTCGACTCGGGACGCAGTTCCGCTCCGCGGGACACGGCCGCTCCGAAAGCCCTTGTACCGAGCACCTTTTCGGCCGCGCGCACCGCCTCGCGACTGAAATCGGCGAAGGGGCCCAGCTGCTCGATGTCGACGCCCAGCCGGTCGCGCAGGCGCCGGGTGCCGCCCGCCAGCAGCGCGATCTCGGTCGCCAGCGCGGCCGGTGTGCGCCGCTCCCCCGCCGGGCCCGGCGGCGGGTCGACTAGCAGTCGGGCCAGCGACCAGGTCCGGAATTCGACCGCCCACAACGCGCCCCACTGCTCGCGCGACGGCGTCAGGGCCTGCAGCACCGCGCGCTGCACGGCCAGCGCCTCGCCCGGTTTGCCCAGCCTGGTCAACGCGATGGACCAGGTCAGCTGCGCCCACGACCGGGTCCACGACATGCCCGCGGCGGTCGTCCGGTCCAGATAGCGCCGGGCCAGCTGCCGCGCCTGCTCCGGCGGGCCGAGCAGCGCCGCCGCGAGCGCGGCGAACTGTTCGCTGGGAATCGATCCGGAGACGTTCCCGGCCCGATCGAATGTGTCGCGGGCGCGTTCGAGGACGGTGACGGCCACCGGATCCCTGCGGGCCAGCATGAGTTCCACGCCCCACGCGAAATCGACGGCCGGGGGCAATCCCGCGTCCGTCCGGGGATCCTGCCGCCAGTCGCGCCCGAGGCCGGGCGCGCAGGCCCGGACGCACTCGTCGAGCATGGCCTCGGCGTCGCGAATCTCGCCCTGGCACAGCACGATCCAGATCAACAGCGCACGAGCGGTGATCCGCAGTTCGTCCGGCGCCGCGTTGCCGGTGACCGCGAGCGCGCGTTCGGTCCACGCCCGCATCTCGCGCAGCGAGCCCTGGACGAACGGCAGGCGCAGCGTCAGCAGCCCGACACAGATCTCCAGACCGTGGGCGCCGTCGCCCGCGGCGAGACTTCGTTCGAGCGCGGTCACGATGTCGTTCCACGAGCCGGATGCCCAGGCCATCAGGTCGCGTTCGGCCGGGCCGAAGCATCCGGCCGCCGCGGACAGCACCTTGTCGCGGTAGTAGTCGCGGTGCCGGGCGGCCGGTCGCGTCGACTCGTCCGTGCCGTCCGCGGTCCGCTCGCTCAGTCGCTGCCGGGCGAAGACCCGCAGATTCTCCGACAGCGAGTACCGCACCGCGGTGGTGCTGATGTGCCGGGTCACCAGTGACTGCTCCGCCAGGCGTTCGAGCAGCGGCTCGATCTCGTTGCGGGCGAGGGGTTTCCGCTCCTCCCGGGAGGCGTCGTCGGGATCCGCGCAGATGGCCTGGATCGCCTCCAGCTCGGCGCCGACCGCGGCGGGTCCGGCGGCCGCGGCGGGCGGGCCGGTGTCGTAGCCGCCGGCGAACACCGACAGCCGATCGAAGAGCAGCTTTTCCTGCTCCCCGCACAAGCCGTAGGACCAGCCGATGACCTCGCCGATGGTGCGGTGCCGCGGCTCGCCGCCTAGCGCCGGACCCGGCGGCCAGTCCAGTCGGCGGTCGGTCTCGGGGTCGTCCCCCAACTGCTGGAGGATCGTCGCGAGCGGCCGGCGGACCAGGCATCCGGCGGCCAGGCGCACGAACAGCGGGTGCCCGTCCATGTGGCGGCAGATCCGGGCGGCGACGGCCGCCTGGTCGGCCCCGACGACCGGGTGCCCGGTCATCTCGGCGCGGTGGCGAAACAGGGCCAGCGCCTGCTCCGGCGACAGCGGCGGCACCGTGAACCGGTACTCGTCCACCCAGCCGACGGCCTCGCGACTGGTCGCCACCACGCACAACGCCGGGACCGCCTCGAGCAGCCGCGCGATCACCGCGCCCGCGCTCGCCAGCACATGCTCGCAGTTGTCCACCACCAGGACCGGCCGGGCCGCCGCGCCCGACAGCGTGCTGACCGACGCCTCCCACGCGGAGCGGCCCGAATAGTCCGCCGACACAACGGATCTGGCGATCTCCTCCTCGACGACCGCCACCGGACCACCCGTGGGCAGCCGCGCCAGGCGGCACCAGTGCACGCCGATGCGCCGCGACTGTTCCAGCCGTCGGCACGCCTGGGCCGCCAGCCTGGTCTTGCCGATGCCGCCCGGTCCGATCAGTGTCACCAGGCGGGTGCCGCGCACGAGTAATGCGACGAGTGCGTCCAGTTCCCGCTCACGTCCGACGAAATCATCCGCCCGCTCAGCGCTCTCGGCCGTGCCGGAATACCCCGCTGACATGCCGACAACCCTAACGTCCGGGGTGCCGCCACGGCATGCTTCGCGATACGCGTCCCGCCGAATGTCCGTTTCGTACGTTTTCCGATGTGCCGACCGCCGCTACGCAACTCACCGATAGGCCGCGGAAGCGCGGGCGGTCTCCCAGCGCTCGACTCGCCGCAGCAGCACGGCCAGCAGGACGGCGGCCGCGCCGATGAGGACGGTACCGGCGAGGAAGACGAGTACGGCGCCGCCGAAGCGTCCCGCGTCGGCGGGTTCGGTGCCGACCAGCGACATCGCCAGGGACAGGATGGCCAGCAGCAACGAACCGACGACGAACGACAGCCACCAGAGCGTGACCATGGCCGTGGTCGCGTTGCCGCGCGGCCGCACCGGCGCGGCGGGCGTCTCCGGGTACACGGCGCGTTGCACGTCGTCGAGCACGATCGGCGGTAGCACGAGGTTCAGGAACGGGAGGAAACCGAGCACCGCCCACACCCGCGGCAGCCGGTGCCGCGCGGGCGAGAGCATGTCGGCATTACTCCGCGCCCGATACAACCACACGACGAACAGCACACCGGCGACCGCTTGCGCGAGCACCGTCACGGTAGTGATGCCGAGCCAGGACCGGGCGGCTTCCAGATCGGTCAGGTACTGCGCGCGTTCCAGCTCACCGTTCTCGAAATCCACGTGCAACAGGTAGTTGCGCACGTGGATACCCCACTCGACGAGACGGAAGACCAGGACCACCGTGACGGCGGCGAGGATCGCGTACGCCAGCCCGCGGAGCGACCGGAACGACGGCGGATTCCCGGCCTGCTGTCTCGCGATATTCGGCTCAGGGTCGATGCCGGAATGCTGTGGTTGCATCACCGCGACCACGGTATCGGCCGGGATGCCGCGTCGTATCGGCGAGATCGCCAGTCCTCGAACACATCACCCCGCCGGTACGGCGTCGGTGTGCGCCGCGGCGGCGCGGGCGCGGGCGTAGCCGATGACCTCCTCCGCGTAGGCCCGTGCCTCTGCCTCCGTGAAACACCGGCGCAAATCCTCGCATTCGGCGTCCAGTCGCGCGCCGGGACCCCGCTCGGCGAGCAGGACGACCGTCGCCTCCCGGTACCGGCTGCCCGCGACGGGCCGGGCCGACAACTCGTCGAGATAGCTCTCCGGCTCCAGCAGCCGCAGTGCCCGGCGCGCGTAGGCGTGGACCCGACGCGGCAGTTCGGCGCGGACGGCCTCGATATCGGCTTGCAGCACATGCTGACCCGGTTGGTCCGCGTCCAGTCGCAGCGACCACATCGTGGTCAGCTCCGCCGGCACCGTCTCCGCGCCGAGCAGGCCGGGACCGCTCGCCTCCGCGAGCGGGACGGACGGCAACCCGAGCCGTGCGTTGCGCCAAGCGCAGAACTCCCACCACGCGATCGGCGTCGCGCTCGACTCCAGCCCGAACGCGATCACCTGCCGCCCGCCGGTCCACGTCCGCGAGACCCGGGTACGGCCCACCGTCGCGACTCCGCCGGGCTCGACCCGCACCCACCTCGGCTCGGCGCCTTCGAACCCATACGGCTGCAGCAACTTCCCCATCTCACGCAGCAAGCGGCGTACCGCCGTATCGGATCTCACCATGACCGCAGCCTAACCACGACCACCGACAACCCGGCGGCTGTCCGGTCCCGCACCGTGTCGGATCGTGTCGCCGCGGGTTCCCGTGGGTACGCTCGCGCGGAACCCGCGAAAGGAGCGTGCATGGGCGTCGTCAGCACCGCCGACCGTTCGGCACAGATCGCGTTTCCGCTGCCGCCGTGCCCGGACGAGAGCCGGGCCTTCCACGAACAGTGGCCGGTACGGCTGGGCGACACCGATGGCGACGAGCGGCTGCGGCTCGATGCGGTGGCTCGGTATCTCCAGGACATCGGATACGACCATCTGCAGGTGGTCGAGGAGGGTGACCTGCATCCGGGCTGGATCGTGCGCCGCACCGTGATCGACGTGCTGCGGCCGATCGAGTTCGGCGACCACGTGCACCTGCGCCGGTGGCCGTCGGCGTTGTCGAATCGCTGGTGCAACATGCGGATTCAAGTGCGCAGCGAGAACGGCGGGCTGATCGAGGCCGAGATGTTCCTCATTCACGTGGACATCGAGGGCGCGCGTCCGGCCCGGATGAGCGACCGCTTCATGGCGCCGATGCTCGCGGCGACCACCGAGCACCGGTTGCGGTGGCGCGCCGCGCTGCGCGAAGGGACCGGCGTCGACGCCGAGGTGTGGCCGTTTCCGTTGCGCGTCACCGATGTCGACCGCTACGGGCACGTCAACAATGCCGTGCACTGGGAAGCGGTCGAGGAGGCGCTGGCGCGGTTCCCCGGCATCGGCGCGGTGGCGCACCGGGTGATCGTCGAGCACGCCGGCGCCGTGATGGCCGGTGACGATGTCTCGATTCGCGCCTGGCGCGATGACTCGGCACTGCATGTGCAACTCGAAGTCGACGGCAGCGCACGGACATTGGCGCGCGTCGAACCCCTGGATCAGGGCAGCAGGGCGTAGACCCGCACGACGAAGCCGGTTTCCGGCGCGCCGGACGGGTGGGCGATGTAGAAACCGCGGCGCGACAACGACTGCCGCTCACGCGGAATGGGCGTCCGCGACCCGGAGACGATGTTCGACAGGACGGGCTGGTCGTAATTCGCCCGGACATCCGCCAGCACACTGAATCTGATCGCCGCGGTGTCGGGTTCGGTCCGCCACACCAGTTCTCGCGCCCCGTCGGGCACCTCGGCGAGCGAGAAGTTCACGCTCGATCGGCCCTTCTGCCCGGAGCGGGGCTGGCTATCCGACCGAACCTCGGCGACCACGACCTCAGCCATCCCTAAGTCTCCTCATGTATTGCCGACCGATCAGCGTCCCGACTCTACCAATGCGGGCGTCGCGGGACCGGCTTCCGCGCGCCGTGGCGCGAGACGGCAACCGCGAGTTCAGGCTTGCGGCCGGATCCGTTCACTGGCCGCCAGCACCGCCAGTTCGGCGCGGGAGGAGACGCCGAACTTGGTGTACAGGCGCGTGAGGTGCGCTTCGACCGTCTTCTCGCTGACGTAGAGCTCCTGGGAGATCTGCCGGTTCGTCCGGCCGAGGACCACCCGGTCGACGATCTCGGATTGCCGATCGGTGAGCCCGCCCAGGCGTGTCGCCGCCCCGCCGGACCGGACCGGGTCGTGCTCCCCCAGCCGCCGCAACCCCGAGCGCGCCTGTTCGGCGAGCCGTCCGGCCCCGCACAGTTCGGCCGCCGCCAGCGCGCTGTCGAATTCCCTTCGCGCCGAAGCGAAATCGTCGAGATCGGCGAGGACATGGCCGAACAGCACGCGCGAGCGAGCCGCGTCCACGGGCGTCCGCGCCGCCTCATAGGCCAGCACCGCCTGCTCCGCGCTGGCCGCGGCCGCCCGGGTCTCCTCGCGCACCGACTGCACGCGCGCACGGCAGTACCGGGCATCGCCGAGGCGCATGTGCATGGCGGGCATGGCCGCGACGATCTCCTCGACGTGCCGGGTGGTCCGCTCGGCGGCCTCCACCCGGCCCAGCGCCAATTCGGCATCGACGAGGAACCGGTAGAAGTAGGGCATGGTGGTCGGGAAGATCGCGTCGAGCAACTCCCCGCCCGCGACCCTGATCAATTCCTGCCGCCCCTGCCGGTGGCGGCCCGCCTCGATGAGCGCGCAACCGTAGACCAGCGGGGCGTGCCAGGCGAACAGCGCGCTCGGCGCCCGCGCGTTGACCCGCATGGCGAGCGCGCCGGAGGCCAGCGCATCGGTGGTGCGGCCCAGCAGCATCAGCAGCCAGCACCGGGTGGCTTCGGTGAGCGCGACGATCGGTGAATTGTCCAGCAGCAGGGCGGTTTCCACGGCGGTCGCCGCCGCCGACAGTCCGCTCTCGAGCCGTCCCTGCATCAACAGCGCCAGCGCCTGCAGATGCTGGAGTTCGACCAGGTGCCGTCCGTGCCCGGTGTCGCGGCACAGCCGGATGCCCCGTTCCGAGTGCGCCACAGCGTTTTTCCAGCGTTCGAGCGATACCTCGGTGTAGACGACATCGGTGAGCCCGTCGAGCAGCGCGGGCGCGACCTCGGCGTCGGTCAGCCCGTCCAGCGCCGAGGTCGCCTCGTCCAGGTAGGACAGGCCGTCCACCAGCGACTGCCCGCAGTGCATCGTGCTCATGTACGCGCTCGCCGCCGTCGCCACCAGGTACAGGCGCCGGTCGCCGCGTACCCCCGCGCTGCGCTGCACCGCCATGGTGACCGCGGCGGCCCCCTGCCAATCGCGCATCATCAGATGGTTCTTGGCCAGTTCGAGGCGCAGTCCGGCGGCCTCGAGACTGCCGGGCGCGGTGAGCGACAAGGCGGCGGTGAGCAGTCGTCGTCCCTCGGCGGCGTTGCCGAGTCCCTGCTCGGTCAGGGCGATGCGGGCCATGACGGCCACCCGGTCGGTGCGTTCGCCGATCGGGAGCAGCGCCAGCGCCTCGCGTAGCACGGTGCTGCATTCGCCGAGGTGACCGGTCACGCTCAGCGCGTCGGCGAGCGCCGTCGACAGCGACAGCCGCCGATGCGCCGCCGCGTCGTCGGGCAGCAGGCGCAGGGCCGCGCGGAACCACCGTGCCGCCGCGGCCGGGGCGCGCGGCGCGGCGGACACTCCCGCTTCGGTCAGCAGGTCGATCGCCTGCTCGTCACCGACCTCGGCGCAGTACTCGACATGATGCGCGCGCACCGACAGCGCCGCACCCCGGCGAGCCAGCGCCGCCGCGGCCCGGCGATGCGCGCGCCGCCGCCAGCCGTATCCGGCGCGCTGATAGACGGCCAGCCGCACGATGGGGTGGCGGAAGCCGAGACGGCCGGGCGCCCGCGTCTCCTGAACCAGTCCCGAGTGGACCAATTCATCTACCGCACTGCGTGATTCGGCGTCCGGCAGCTCGGCGACCGCGACGGCGAGCTCCATATCGAACACGCCGCCGGTGACGGCGGCGGCCCGCAGCAGCAGCCGCGCGGGCGGCGTCAGCGCCCGCACCTCCTGCTCCAACGCCGCGGCGATGGCGGGCGGCACCCCCGACTCGTCGGGGGTGAGCAGACCGGGTGCGGCGGACGTACCGGACCGGAGCCGAGCGCGGGCGAGTTCCTGGAGGTAGAAGGGATTGCCGCCGCATTCGGCATGCAGTTCGGCCAGTTCCGTGCGGGTCAGGCGGGATTCCGGGAGCAGTTCGGCAGCCTCCGCCACGGTCAGCGGTCCGAGTTCGAGCGGGGTGAGCGTCCCGTCGTACACGGCGGGCGCGAGCACCGAGGCGTACGCGTCCGGCAGTTGCCGGGCCCGATGGGCGAGCGCCAGAGCCAATCGCGGCACCCGGTGCCGCAGCAGGTAGGCGATGAACTCCACCGAGGCGTGGTCGGCCCAGTGCACATCGTCCAGCACGAGTAGGACCGGACGCCGGGACGTCAACTGCCGCAATGCGATACGGAGCGCGCGATGGCAGCGGTGCCGCTCGATCTGCAACGGCGTCGCCAGCGGGGAGGCCCATCGGGCCAGTGCCGGCAGCAGGCGCGCCAGCTCCGCCAGCGCGTCCGTGCCGAGGGTGGACAGTTCGTCGGGGCGTAACGCGCCCAGGGGTTGGTCGAGCGCGTCGATCACGACCCCGAAGGGGATCTCGCGCTCCAATTCGGTACCGCGCCCGCCGATCACCCGGAAGCCGAGGGTTTCGGCGCGCAGCACCGCCTCCCGTAGTAGCCGGGTCTTGCCGATGCCGGGTTCGCCGACCACCGAGATCGCCGCGAACGCCCCGGTCCGCACGGTCGTCAAACCCGACTCCAGCACGCGCAGTGGCGCTACGCGCCCTACCAGTGGCCGGATACCTCGTCCCGGTGATGCCACCGACACGTCACCTCCAGGTGATCGCGAGCCCGGCAGTCGAATCTTCCGGGCGTTGCTGCGTGGATACTAGCCAGCCGCGGAGCCGTTGTCGCAGCGAGTTGTTCGCGGCGCCGGGACGGGGCGAGATGTAGGGATATCCCTACTGTCGCCCGCGCGGCGGACGTCCGATTCTGAGTGCGCGCCGCCCCCGCTCGCTGTCGCGGTACGGGAGCCGAGCGCAGAGAGATTGGACAGAACGGACCCGTGAACTCACCCGCGTCAGCTCCCAGAATGTCGGTTCCGGTGGTGGCGGTGCCGCCGCACGAGGTCACCCACGACGCCTTGGTCGCCGCCGTCCGTCAGCGGTACGAGGGGGTATTCCCCGCGGACAGCGCCCGGGCGGCGGCAGTACGGCGCGCGCTGGGGATGGCCGAGCGGCTCGCGATCGAAACCCATCCGCTGCACCTGCCGATCGATGAGATCGTCGCCGACCGCGGCCTCGCCGCGCGCAACCGGGCGGCGTGGGAGGCGTTGCATGCCTATGCGATTCCGGCCGCGCGCGCCGCACTGCGGTCGGTGGGACGGACCGGCGCCGACGTGGACGTGGTGATCCTGGAGACATCCACCCTGATCGCGATGCCGTCGCCGGTGAGCGCGGTGGCCCAGGCGCTGCGATTGCGCCCGGACTGCGCGGCGATGCCGGTGTTCGGCATGGGCTGCCGGGGCGGTGCACACGCCGTCACGATGGCGGCCACGTGGTTGCGCGCCCACCCCGGCGATACGGTCCTGATCGTCACCGCCGATTTCGCGGCGCCGCATTTCCACCTCGAAACCGGTGTGGACGAGGCCGGTTTGGTGGGCAGCATCGTGTCCAGCACGCTGTTCTCCGACGCCGCCGCGGCGGCCGTCGTGTCCCGTTCGCTCGCGACGGGCTTCGAAATAGCCGACGTCACGCGGTACGAGGTACCCGGCACGGCGGATGCGATCGCCTGGACCGCCACCGACGAGGGGCTGCGCTTCCGCCTTACGACCGATGCGGTGCGTTCGATCCCCGCGCTCGGGCCGGCGCTGCGCGGCCTGCTCGAGCGGCAGGGCTGGGACGCAACGGATCTCGGGATCTGTGCGCTGCACTCGGGCGGGAACTCCATCATCCGCGATGCCGCGGCGGCGCTCGGCCTGAGCGCGCACCAGGTCGCGCCCGCGTGGCTGTCGCTGCGCCGCGGCAATCTCATGTCCTCGGCGGTGCTCGACGCGCTGGCCCTGATCGCCGCCCGGCCCGAGCTGCGCCCCGCGTGGGGTGCGCCGGTGCTCGGCGCGGGGTTCGGTCCGGGCTTCGGCATGGACGCCTTCGTCGGACGCGCGCTGCTGCCCGGTGCGGCGAGCGCGGCGGAACACCCGGACGCACACCGTAACGAGGCCGTGGTCGGCTGACCGCGCGGCCGGATCGGAACAGAAAGGACAGCGATGCCGTCGTCGCCCGAACCGGGGTCACCCGGCCGGATCATTACCATCGAGGAGCACATGCTCCCGGACTTCCTCGCCGAGTATCTGAGCGGGGCGCGCGCCAATCTGGATGCCGCGTACTGGACGCGGGCGGAGGCGAAACTACGCGATGTCGGCGCGGAACGGCTGGCCGACATGGATTCCCACGGCGTGACGATGCAGGTGCTCTCCCCCACCGCGCCCGGGATCCAGATCGAGCCCGACGCCGCCAAGGCCACCCTGCTCGCCGCGCGCACCAACGACCTGATCGCCGCGGCGGTGGCCGCCGCGCCCGATCGCTTCGCCGGATTCGCCACCGTGGCGCTCCAGGATCCCGCGGCGGCGGTGCGCGAGATACGCCGGGCCGTGCTCGAACTCGGCATGGTCGGCGTGCTGGTCAACGGTCACACCTGCGGGTCCTACCTGGACGATCCGCGGTATGAGGATGTCCTGGCGACCGTGGCCGAACTGGGCGTTCCGCTGTATCTGCACCCGGCGAACTCGCCCGGCGGCGCCGCGTGGTCGGAAGGGCATCCGCAGTTGCGCGGGCCGCTGTTCGGGTGGGGTGTGGAGACCGCGGCGCATTTCCTGCGGCTGCTGTTCGCCGGCGTCTTCGATCGCACGCCGACCGACGGATTGACCGTGATCCTCGGGCACGCGGGCGAGGGCCTGCTCGCCGCGCCGTCCCGATTGGATTCGCGGTGGCGGGTGGCGAATGCCGAGCGGCACGGATATCGCCTGCGGCACTTGCCCTCACACTATCTGCGCGGCAACCTGTTCGTGACGACCTCCGGAGTGACCGATCCGCTGGCGTTCTGGGCGGCGGTCGAGGCGGTCGGGCCGAGCCGGGTCGGGTTCGCGCAGGACTATCCGATGGAGGAGATGGGCCCGCAGTCGGCCGCTCTGCGGAACCGGTGGCGGGTCGAGAGCCTCGGCGTCGCCGCCGACGACGAGTTGGTCGAGGCCGTCGCGTGGCGCAATGTCAGCCGATTGCTCGGCCTGTCGCTGGACGCGAACGGTCAACGCCCGCAACCGGTCCCGCACTGAAAGCGGCACGGTGACCGGCAGCACGCACGACACGGCGGCGTCCCCGGCGCGCGGCCATTCCGGCGCACCCCCGTGGGCGCCGCTCGCGATCGCCATGGCCGCCGCCGGTTTCAGCCTCCGGCCGCCTATCACCGCCATGGGCGCGGCACTCGGATTCGTCCCGGAGAGTGCGGAATTCGATCCCACGATCCTCGGCTGGGTCGTCACCGTGCCACTATGGTGCTACGCGGTAGGCGGCGCACTGACCCCCCGATTGGCGGCCCGCTGGGGCGCGGCGCGCACCGCCACCGCCGCCCTCGCCGTCATGACCGCCGGACAAGCGGTCCGAGTCACGGGCGGCGCGGCAACACTGCTGGCAGGCACCACCGTCACGGCACTGGCCACCGCGGTCCTCGCGACCCTCCTCCCCGTCCTCGCGGCACGCTCCGGCAACCGAATGTCCAGGCTCACCGCAATCTACGCCCCCGCCATCGGAATAGGCAGCGCCGCAGGCGCTTTCGCCACCGCCCCACTGAGCGCCGCATCCTCATGGCGCTGGGGCCTCGCCCTCTGGGCCCCACTGTGCGCGCTCGCTCTGGCCTTCTGGCTGTGTGCGCGATGGCAGCCGGACGATGCAGGTGCTGACGCCTACGCGCGGACACCGGCCGTGGTCGACACCTCGGCGGGCGCGGGTGCGCGGGGCGGTGGCGGTGTACTTGTGCTGTGGGGGCCGGGGGGCAGGCTGGCGTGGGCGATGGCGCTCTTGTTCGGGGCTTGGGCCGTGGGAGCGTTCGCGGTGATGAGTTGGCTGCCTTCGATCTATCGCGACGCCGGTGTGGAGGGGACTTGGGCGGGGGTGTTGCTCGGGCTCGCGGCCGCTGCGGGCATTCCGGTCGCCGTGGTCCTGCCCGGCTGGGTGCGGCGGGTCCGGGGTGGGCCGGGGCGGGACATGCCGATTCTCGTCGTCACCGCGCTTCCGGCCGCGGGCCTGCTCGGGCTGTGGTGGGCGCCCACCGTCGCGCCCTGGCTGTGGGCGATCGGGTTGGGCGGCCTCTCGCTGATACTGACGCTGATACCGCTCAGCGCACCCGGACCGCGACCCGCCACCGCGCTGTCCGCGGTCACGCACGGCGTGGGGTACGCGGTGGCGGGTGGCGGCGTCGCCCTGCTGAGCATGCTGCGCGTGCACCTGGACGACTGGGCGCCGATCCTCTGGATATTGCTGGCGGCGTGCGTGATTCAGGCCGTCGCCGGGGCGACCGCGCTCAGGAGCGGGCCGCCCGGGATCCGATGAAGGACCGCCGGACCCGGGTCAGCGCGTGGCGATGATCGCCGAGCCGTGCCCGAACAGGCCCTGGTTCACCGCGATTCCGGCGAGCGGGTCGTCCACCTGACGGCCCTCGGCCTGACCCCGCAACTGCCACGTCAGCTCGCAGACCTGGGCGATCGCCTGTGCGGGGATCGCCTCACCGAAGCAGGCCAGCCCGCCGCTCGGATTCACCGGCACGCGGCCACCCAATGTCGTTGCGCCGCTGCGCAACAGCGCCTCGGCGCCGCCGGTCTCGCAGAGCCCGATGTCCTCGTACCAGTCCAGTTCGAGCGCGGTGGACAGATCGTAGACCTCCGCGAAGGACAGGTCGGCGGGACCGAGACCGGCCTCCTCGTAGGCGGCGTGCGCGATGGCGGAGCGGAACGTGCGCGACGGCGCCTCGACGGCCACCGCGGAGTCGGTCGCGAAATCCGGCAGATCGAGCACCGTCTTCGGGAAGGTCGGTGTGACCGTCGACAGCGCCCGGATACGAACGGGATCGGCGGTGCCGTGCCGGCGCGCGTACTCCATCGACGTCAGCACCAGGGCCGCACCGCCGTCACTGGTCGCGCAGATGTCCAGCAGCCGCAACGGATCCGAGACCACCGCCGACGCGGCGACCTCCGCGGCCGACACCTCCTTGCGATAGCGGGCATACGGGTTGTTCAGCCCGTGCCTGGCGTTCTTCACCTTGACCGCGGCGAAATCGTCCAGCGTGGCCCCGTGCAGCGCCATCCGGCGGCGGGCGTACAGCGCGAAATAGATCGGATTGGTCGCGCCGAGCAGATGGAATCGCAGCCAGTCCGGATCATCGCGGCGTTCCCCGCCGACCGGCTGGAAGAAGCCCTTCGGCGCGGCGTCCGCGCCGATCACCAGCGCCACATCGGTCAGCCCGGCCAGAATCTGGGCGCGCGCGTTGGCAATGGCCTGGGCGCCGGAGGCGCAGGCGGCGTAACTGCTCGAGATCCGCGCACCGGACCAGCCCAGCGCCTGAGCGAACGTCGCGCCCGAGACGAAACCCGGATAGCCGTTGCGGATCGTGTCCGCGCCGGCGATATAGCCGACGTCGCGATGGTCCACCCCCGCGTCGGCCAGCGCCGCACGCGCCGCGACCAGTCCGTATTCGACGAAATTGCGGCCCCATTTGCCCCACTGGTGCATGCCCGCACCGAGGACGGCGATATCGCGCTCGTTCGTGTCAGGCATCGACCGGCCTCCACATCCACACCGTGTGCTCCGCGTCCTCGTCCTCGTACAGCACGCCGACGGTCAGTTCGACCGGCATGCCGACGGCCAGGTCGTCCACGGTGAGACCGCGCACGACCTGCCCGAGGATCACCATCTGCTCGACCTCGAGTTCCACCGCCGCGACGATGTACGGCTCGAACGGATCGGGCGAGATGTACGGCGGGGGTGGTTTGTAGCGTGCGTCCGCGTAGGACCAGATCCGGCCGCGCGTGGAAAACAGGTACTCCTCCAGCTCGGAGCCGTCTTTCGGGGCCGTGCACTGCGGGTTGCGGCAGGCCAGCGTGTTCCGCGGGAAGTACGGCGTGCCGCAGGCGGTACAGCGGCTTCCCTGCAGGCGCACCGTGCCGTCGTCCGCAGTGAACCAGTCGGCCACGGCGGGGCGTTGTTCTTTCTGCACACGCCCGACGTTATAGGAACACGTTCTACTTTGGGTAGGGCCGCCCCGAGATCGGCCTCAGCGGCAGACCCACACCGCGTCGGCGAGGTTGTCGGTCTCGGACGGCAACGTGCCGCGATCGTTGTCCGCGGTGGCGGCGAGCAACTGCCACTCCTGGCCGGTCCAGTTGTAGATCCCGACGAATCCGCCCGTGCGATTCCAGTACGAGGTCAGCCGGTCGCCGACACCGCCGTTGCCGATGTCGTACAGCGCGCAGTCCGACTCCACCTGCACGATCATGGGACCGGTTCCGTTCGGGCCGTCCCAGCCGCAGAACGTCCCGCCCGGGCACGCGTACCCGGGATACGCCGAGGCGGTGGCGGCGGGCAGAGCACCTCCGCCAGTTCGCAACGGGCCTCGACGGCGAATCCCGCCGCCCCGACGTCGTCACAGACGGCCGCCGCCTCGGCCAACTGCGTCCGCGCCGCCTTCGAATCACCCAGTGCCGCAGAGCATTTCCCCAGCCACAGCACGGCCGGTCCATGGTAATGGGCGGTTCCGCCGCTGGCCGACACGTGCTCACCGCGGCGCTCGGCGAGCCGATCGGCGAAATAGCGCACATCCTCGATCGCCCCGACCCGGGTCGCGATCATGGCGCCCGTCGCGAGCACGATGGTGGCGAAATACGGTGGGACGTCCCACTGCGCGGGCGACCCGAGGGCGCGGTACACGGCCGCCGCTTCGTCCCGGCGCCCCGATTCGGCCAGCGGCATCGCGGTGCCCAGCCCGGAGAACAGCCGGTTACGCACCTCGCCGCGGGTGTGAGCGGGCGGCAGCACCAGAGTCTCCGGAAAATGCCCGACGTGGTGGCCCACCATGGTCAGCAGCGACCGGTAGGCGCCGAATCCGGCGGGCATCGACAGTCCCTCGGCGATCTCCCGCGCCAGCCCGGCCAGCCGCAACGACTCGTGGAATTCTCCGACCGCCTGGGCGCGAGCGGCCTCGGCGACCAGCAGGTGCCACTTCGGGACCGGTCCGCCGGTGCGCTCGACACACCAGCGTAGCCGCGACAGCTCCGCGGCCACCGCGCCGAGCCGGCCGTGCTCGAACAGGCTGTCGATGGCCCAGAGCCGGCCCCACATCTCGGTGGCCGGGCTGTGCGTCCGCGCTCCGGTCGCGATCATGGTGGCCGCCAGTTCGGCGCGCGTCTCTCGGTGTTCCGGTGCGGTGCAGGCCAATTGGCGGGCTCGCAGCGCGGCGACCACGATGTGCGGCTCGGCGGCCCGCTCGGCCAGTGCCAGCGCCCGCGCGCTGCTCTGCTCGATGCCGTCGAGGCGGCCCAGGTACAGCGCGGCCTCCGTCGAGCGGGCCAGCAGTCGCGCCCGCAGCCCGTCGGACAGGCCCGATGCGGCCAGCGCCTCGGCACACTCTTCGTGAATGTCACGGTCCCACACCAGATCTCCGACCGGTTCGAGCACCAGCGCGCTCTCGGCCAGCAGCCCGGCGTTTCCCGACCGCCGCGCGAGAGCGGCAGCGGCGAGACAGTCGGCCCGCGCCGCCGTGCGGTCGCCCGCGCGCAGCAGCGCGTCCGCGCGGGCCAGCCGGAGCCGGCCGCACTCGGCCGGGCCCAGGTCGGCGGCATTGTCCAGGGCCAGGCCGTAGAGCCGTACGGCCTCCTCGAACGCCGACTCGCGCAGCGCGGTCTCCGCGGCCCGTCGCGCCCACCGCACCGCCGGCTCGCGCTGCCCGACCACCGCCGCCTGCGCGTAATGGCGGGCCAGGGCGGCGGCATGCGCCGCCGGCGCCTCGGGATACAGTTCCTCGATCGCGTGGGCGGCCTTGGTGTGCAACAGGACTCGCTGCCGCAGCGGCATTCCGTCTTGGAGCGCCGCCCGCACCAGGGAGTGCCCGAACCGCACGGCGCCCGCCGCGGCGGCGAGTTCGAGCAGCCCCGCGCCCACGGCCTCGTCGACGGCGGCCAGGCAGTCCGAGGCGGGGCGATCCACCAGCCGGGCGGCCACCGCGATCGCGAATTCGCCGCCCAGTATCGACGCCGCGCGCAGCAGTTCGCGCGCGCGGGGCGACAGCATCGC
Source organism: Nocardia wallacei (assembly GCF_029868745.1). Taxonomy (GTDB): domain Bacteria; phylum Actinomycetota; class Actinomycetes; order Mycobacteriales; family Mycobacteriaceae; genus Nocardia; species Nocardia wallacei_B. Next base: position 30,070 of record NZ_JARWOP010000358.1, read on the forward strand.
CATCCGGCCGTCGACCACCGCGCGCAGCGTGGCGGGCACCACCAGCTCCGCGGTGACCGCGGTGCCCAGCGAGCGCCCCAATTCCCGCAGATAGAACGGATTTCCGGAGGTCATCGCGTGTGCCTGAGCGGCGAGCGAGTCGGGGATCGGGCGGTCGGCCGCGCCGCGCAGGCACGCCGCCGAGTCCCGGGGCGACAGCCCGGTCAGGGTGAGCAGGCGGGCATTCGGCTCGCTCAGCAGTTTCGGTTCGATCGACCGCCAGCCGGGCGCGGCATCAATCGGCGTGTCACGGGCGGTGGCGCACACCATGATCGGGCGATCGCGCAGGTGTCGCACCACGTGCAGCAGCGCCAGCAGCGAGGGTTCGTCGGCCCAGTGGATGTCGTCGACGACGAGCAGCACGCCGGCCCCGGACGGGTCGAGCCGATCGGCGAAACGGTCGAACAGCGCCACCCGGCCCGAGATCTGGTCGCCGGTGTCGAGGTCGTCGATGTCGACGAGTTGCCGCCACAGCCAGAACGGCGGCACATCCGGCAGCTCGGAGGCCCGCGCCCACAGCGAGCGCACACCCCGCACGCGCGCCCGCTCGGCGAGTTCCGCTGCCAGCCTGGTCTTTCCGATGCCCGCTTCGCCCGCGCACACGACCAGCTGCGCCGACCCGCCGAGCGCCGGTTCCAACCGGCCCAGCAGGTCGGCGAGTTCGCGTTCGCGCCCGATCAACGCCGCCGGCACCGGTCACCTCCGTCTCGCCGACGCTAGACGCTACCCGCGTCGGTGCTCGATGACGACCTCCGCGTCGAAAGCGGTGACGGTCTCCCCCGGGCCGGGCCGGATGCCGGTCCGGGCGAATGCCGGGAACAGCCGCTCGGCCGCGAAACGATCTGCGGCCGCGGCGGATTCCCACAGGTCGACCACGTGCAGCGCGCCGTCGCTCTCGCCGACGATGCTGAGCAGGTTCCCGGCGATCGGCTCGGGACCGAGCGCCTGGTGCACGGTCCGGTACTCCCGCAGTCCGACGCCGGGACTGCGGGTGATGTGGATGTAGGGCATGAGCGGTTCCTGTCTCCTCGTGCCGGCGGGTGATCGGCTCAGCGTAGGAGCGGGCGGGCGCGGGCCGCGTCCGCCGGATTACTCATGCCCGGTACTCATCCGCGGCGCGGCTCCTTCCAGCATCGGGTGCGGGTGCCCTCGAAGGCCTGCTCGGTGAGCCGGTGCAGCGTGGGACCGCGCGGGTCGTCGTGCTCGAGCCAGCGCAGGAAGGCGAACTCGGCGGCGGCCATCATCGTGTGGACGAGCAGGCCGGGCCGGAAGTCGTCGGCCGACCGCGCACCCATCCGGTCGGCGAGGAGGTCGACCAGCCGCGCCCGGTCGTCGGGTCCGATCAGGGCGACGCGGTCGAGCAGGTGCGGTGCGGCCCGAATCGCGGTGCGCCAGTTGCCGAGTGCCTCCTCGTCGGCGCGGAAGGCTCGGCTCCACCGCAGGCTCGCCCGGCAGAGCGCGTCTTCGGCCGATTCGTCGGCGGGCCGCGCCCGCAGGTTGTCGACAATCGCCGCGCCCGCCCTGCGTAGCGTCCCGAGCAGCAGATCCTCCTTGGTGGCGACGTAGCGGAAGTAGGTGCTGTGCCCGATGCCCGCGGCCGCCGCGATCTCCTCGGTCGTGACGGCGTCGAAACCGCGCTCAGCGAACAACCGCAGCGCGGCTCGCTGGATCTCCTGCCGGACCAGCGCCTTCTGCCGGTCGCGCAGCGACTCAGCCACCCGCGGGCCCCAGGTCCGGATGTGCGCGCCCGGCGACGACGGGCAGGTCCACGGCGGATTTGATGCCGGGCGCGGCCGCGCAGACGTACGGCACGGAATTGACGCAGTGGTTCGCGGTCGCCACGATGCCGGGATTGCGTTTCAGCCCTTCCGCGATGCTCGCCGGTTGCCAGCCCCGGATGACCACGAAGGTGTCGGGATCGCCCTTGATCTCGATCTCGTAGCGCTCCCCCTCGGGCCCGAATTCCCAGGCCGGTGCCAGATGCTCCTCTCCCATCAGCCAATTGACCGCGATCCGGACCACCGGCCGATCGCCCACGACGGCATCCCACTGGAAGCGCTGCCCGGCGACCTGTCCCGGCTCGATGATCCCCATCGGCGACTCGATGGGCGCCGTCGCGACCGCGATCTCGTGCGTCGTGCGCAGCGTGGCCTCGGCGAAACCCAGTGTGTCCACACACATTCGCGCCGACTGGGCGAACCCGCCGGTCAGCAGGCCGAGCATCGGAGACTCGCGCGCCTGCTCGGGGGTGCCGCCGAAGCCCATCACCCAGCGCAGCACGTCGGGCGCGTCGTAGGTCCGCATATCGGAGAATTCCTCGGTGCGCACGAAGGTGACCGCCGACGTCATCGCCGAGAGCACCAGCGGATGCACATCGGTTGTCCCGCCGGGGTTTATGCCGATGCCGTGCAGGGTCACGCCGCCGTCGAGGCAGGCGCGCGCCAGGGCGGCATCGCGTTCGCCCGGATAGAACCAGCCGACCGGCGTGACCACATTCTTGCCCGACCGCAGAATGCGTTCCACCTCACCGGAATTCGGGATCAGCGGCGCGTACACCACCGCGTCCGCGGACAGCGCCAGGATCTCCTCGACGTCGTCGGTCGCGATCACACCCAGCTTCTCGGACCCGAGGAGGTCGCCGACATCCTTGCCGCGCTTGGCTTCCGAATGCACGTAGCACCCCACCAACTCCAGCTCGGGATGCGAGCGCACGGCCTGAATCGCCGCCTTGCCGACCCCACCGGTGGCCCACTGGACAACCCGCAACATGGGCCCTCCTCGAAGATAGGAACTCTATAAATGAGAGGCACTCTCTCATGGGACGAGTCTCGCAAAACCGCCGGGGTTCGGCAACGGCCGATCAGGGTCGTTCCGGTACGAGTGGTGCAGCCCGCAGTGCGTGGTCCGCAACCCGAGTTGCGCGTAGTGCACTACGCGGGCGTGCAGATATAGCAGGCGGCTACCGTTCGAAATCCCCCATCGCCCACGCGAACGGATCCGACCATGGACGCCCTGGACTCCTTCACCCATCTCGGCCTGTACCTGATCGACAAGGACACCGGCGGACCGATCGTCCGGCATCCCGTCTTCGCCGAGGTCGTGGTCCACTACGACCCCGGCTGCGAGCAGGACGGGGAACGCGACGGCGACGACGACGCGGCCGACTGCGAACGGTCGGTGAAGTGGGCAGCGCCGCTGGGCGTGCTCTGGACCGATCACGTCGGCTACGTCTCCTACGATCTGACCCGCATGCCCGCGCCGGTGAGCCACCGGCTCGACGCCGAGGTCGCGGTGCGGCGGTTCGGGCAGGCGGTCCGCCGCGCGGCCGAGGACGGCGAGGACGGTGACGGCGGCTCGCCGGAGCGCATCACCATCCGGGCACTGCCCTACGGCGCGACCTCCTGGATCGATGTGCTGGTGCAGGCCCGCTTCACCGACGGCGCGGTGGTCGGACGCCTCGTCGTGCCGCGACCGGACGTGCACCCGCCGCACTACGAGGCCGGCATGGCCTCGATGCAGAATCCCAGTCTCACCGACTGGCAGCTGTCACCGTCGTCCTTCGCCACCAACCCCACGCAGCTGGTCGGCGAGGACGGGTGTGAAAACCTCTATCCCGCAACGCTTTCCCTGCACGAGTTCGTCACCCGGCAGGTGGTCCGGCTCAGCGACAGCCCGCCCGGACCGCCCATCCCGGCGCCGTACCGGCCCGCCTACATCGATGAGTACAAGGTCACCTGGAGCGCGCTGGGGCACTCGCTCGGCGAGATCCTCTACAGCCTGCCGCTGGCGCCGGGCGAGTCGGTGAAGCTGGCGGTGCTCGACTGGTCCTGGGACAGCCTCGTACGGCGCGACGAGAACACCAAGCTCACCGAGGAGATCTTGCATCGGACCCACCGTGATCGCACCATCACCGAAACCGTGCAGGCCGGACTCCGCGAACTGCAGCACGGCTCCACCTTCATGGGCGGCGTCGCGTCTTCGGCGGGCGGCAGCGGCAGCGGCAATGTCGGCGTGGTCGGCCTCGGGGCGGCGGTCGGCAACGCCTGGAGCATGGGCGGGTCCACCGCGACCAGCGACGGCAGCCGCGATCTCACCGCAGAGAACGTACAGGTGCTCAGCGACAGCTTCACCCAGGCCAGTTCCGCTGCGCGCGAACTCAATTCGACCGTCGTCATCCAGGCACGCCAAGAGGAGAAGGAAGCCATCCAGACCCGCACCTTCTCCAACTACAACCACGCCCACACGCTGACCATCCTGTACTACGAGGTGCTGCGGCACTATCGGGTCACGGTGCGGTTCCTCCGCCGCCGTCCCGCGGTGCTGGTGCAGTACCCGCCGCCGCTCAACACGTTCGACCTGGCCGAGCTGCTGCGCCACCGGGCGGTACTGGAGCCGGTCCTGCTCGATCCGGCCCTCGCGCCCGGCTTCGCGGCCCTGGCCGAACAGGATCGAGTGGCCAAGAATCAAGCGCTGCACAACATTCCGGCCGGCGCGCTGGACAAGCCGATCCCGCAGTTCTGGGAGGGCGATCTCCGCTTCGCGCTGTTCGAGTTCGGCATCAAGACCGCCGAGGGCCTGCGCGACAAGACCGACGAGCTGGTCATGATCAATCTGATTGTGGTGGACGGCAATTCGACCATCTCCCGGCCGCTGCTGGTCGAGTGGGAGAAGGGCGGAGAGACCGAGAACGCCGATGTCGGTGAGCGTTTCAACGATACGGCGATGGGCTGGTTCATCGCCAAGCCCAAGGCGCCGGTCGGGCCGGTACCCTGGCATGACCTGGTGGGTTTCGAATTCGTCCTGCACGATGACGACGAGTGGCGCATGGACCGCCTGGCCATCCGCGGCTTCCACGCCGGCGGCGCGGTGGCCCTGCTCGACGACACCGACGTCGACTATTATTTCCCGCTCAACGGCGCGTCCAACACCGTCACCTTCATCCGCAAGCCCGGCCCGCGCCCGGCCGACCTCCCGCCGACCTGGTCGCCTGCGAAATCCCTTGCCCCCGAGGAGTATCAGTCCGCACAGCGCCTGATCGACCACGTCAACAGCAACAAGGCCTACTACAACCGGGCGATCATGCTCGCCACCCGGACCGCCGACATCAGCGTCGCCTTCGAGACGCTGCCCTGGGCCGACGGCAAGGTGCTGGCCGATGTCGCGACGCCGAACCCGCTCGAGGTGTTCGGCAACCACGTCGCCTATCCGCTCACGGGCGCCGGTGTGGCAGTGAGCGATCCGCCGCCGGAGGCGCAGACCGAGCGGCTGATCACCATGCCCACCCGCGGTGTATTCGCCGAGGGCAAGCTGGGCCATTGCAATGTCGCCGAAGAGATCGACAACACCCGGTTCTGGAAGTGGGAGGAGCATCCCATCCCGATCCAGGCGCCGGAGATCGCGCCCACCACGCCCACCACCCCGAACCCGACACCGACCAACCCGACGCCGACGGCGTTCCCGCAATCGCTGGTCAACGTCGTATCCCCCAGTTCCGCACCCGATCCCGCGGGCCTGGCCGCGGCGCTGCAACTGCTCGGCACGCCGAACATCTTCCGCGATATGTCCGGCCGCGCCGAGGTCGCCGATCTGCTGAAGAAGCTGTCGGACAACACCATCTCGATCGCCGAGGCCGCCAACCGGGCCCGCGAGATCCAGGCGAAGTACGGCGGGTCGGCGAGCGCGGGCGGCGGGACGGGCACCGCCACACCGTCCACCGGACTGGGTGCGGGCCGCACCTCGCCCAGCGATCGTTCCTCCACCACCAACCAGGATCTGCAGGATCTGCAGCACGTGCTCGGTAACGCGCAGGCCAAGAACCTGATCTCGCCGGAGGACGCGAAGTCCGCCTACACCAAGGTCTTGCAGGGCGCCTACGATCCCGAGTTCGTCCAGGTCGGCACGCAGCGGCCGGGCGGAACGACGGTCGCGGTCACCCCGGCCACCGATACCCAGCTCGCCCAGGCCGCCGCCGTGGAGTTCTTCAACGCCACCGACGTCGACAACTACTTCCTCGATGTCACCGGCAAGACCTTCGCGGGCTGGTTCAGCGCCACGCTGGCCGGGCGCGGCAGCTGGGGGCCACTGTCGATGTCGATGGACACCGACACCCTGATCCGGTTCGCAGAGACCTGGAACGCCTTCCCGCCCATCCTGGGCACCGATCGCGGCGCGGGCCTGCCCGGCATCTCGCTGCCCGAATTCGCCACCCTGATGGCCAAATTCCTGCACGAGACCGGCGGGCGGCTGCAATTCCGCGGCGCGGAGGGCGTCGGTGGTTACGGCCATCCGGGTCTGTCGTACGCGTTCGACTCGTTCGTCATCCAGCGGCCCGGTGAGAACGCGTTCACCAAGGGTTCCTACAACACGCTGAGCGGCAACCACACCGCCTTCACCTGCTTCCACGACCCGATCTACCTGGCCGCGTTCGGCACGTTACAGCCGACCGCGCAGGCCGTGCGCGACCGCAACGAATGGAAGGGCACCACCTGGCCCGCGGGCGTGTCGACGGACCCCGACGGCGCCGCGACCGCGTTCCTCCAGGAGGCCGACTTCTACAAGTTCCGCGGGCGCGGCGCGATCCAATCCACCGGCCGCGTGGCCTATCTGCCGATCGTGCAGTTCGTGCGGGCCTACACCGGCGACGACACCCACATCACCACCGTCAAGCAGCGGTGGCAGAACCTCGCGACCACCCTCGCCGTCCAGGGCGTCACCCTCGCCACCGACGACGATTTCGCCACCGCGTCCACCAACGCCGACTGGAACGAGCTGTTCCAGTCCGTAACCATCCAGGCGGTCGCCATCCGCGGGCACAACAACATCGCGGGCAAGCACTACCTGCCGATGTCGAGCAGCCCGGCCGTGCTGCGCGGAACCGCCCGCGGCTCGGCCTATTTCGTCGCCGTCGCCATCGCAGGCAACAACCCGTCCTACGGCAACGATGTGCGCAATCGCATGCTCGAGTTCATCGGCACCCTGTGGCGCACCCCGATGCCGCCGCTGGGCGGCGGGGGCACGATCGACCTGTAGCTGCCCGAAACGGGCCGCTCCGGCGCTCGCATGCCTCATCCTGAAACTCGTCCCGCCGCACCCCGACCGCTGCCCGACGACGTACTGGAGCCGACATGACCGACTACCGGATCCCGACCCTCGCCCCGGAACCCGTCGCGCCGCCACAGACCGCGTATCTCGTGGCGAGCGGCGACCTGCGCCCCTCCGCCAATCTCGCGGGCTGGCCGACCCAGCAACTCCTGGAGAAGTCGCTGCACGACGCGTTCGCCGGACTCGGTTGGACGCTGGCGCGCGCGCACGAGGTGGATCCGGTGAAGGGACACGGGTTCATCGACAGCCAGCGCTACGGCATCGAGGTCTTCCGGTCGGTGCCCAAGGACGCGCCCGTCGTGGTGGCGGAAGCGGTGTGGCAGTACAGCCATCACGTGCTGGCCGGGTTGCGCTCGCATCGCGGGCCGATCCTCACCGTCGCGAATTTCGACGGCACCTGGCCCGGTCTGGTGGGCCTGCTCGGTCTCAACGCCGGGCTGACGAAGATGGGGCGGGCGTACTCGACGATCTGGTCCGCGGAGTTCACCGACGAGTTCTTCCTCGACGGGATCAGGAGCTGGGTCGAGACCGGCACGATCACCCACGACGACTCGCATGTGCGTCCGCTGCCGCCGCTGCCCGCCGGTCCCGCCCGCGATCTCGGTGTGGCGCTGGCGGATCAGCTGCGCGCGGACAAGGCCGTCATCGGCGTGTTCGACGAGGGCTGCATGGGCATGTACAACGCGATCATCGATGACGAATTGCTCAATCCCCTCGGCGTGTACAAGGAAAGGCTGTCGCAGAGTGCGTTGTACGCCGAGATGCTGAAGGTGCCCGACGCGGAGGCCGCGGCCGTGCGTCGCTGGCTCGACGACGCGGGCCTGCGTTTCGAGTTCGGTACCGACGAGGCCACCGAACTGACCGAGCGGCAGGTGCACGAGCAGCTGAAGATGTACATCGCGGCGCTGCGTATCGCCGACGACTTCGGCTGTGCCGCAATAGGAATCCAGTACCAGCAGGGTCTCAAGGACCTCACCCCCGCGTCCGATCTCCCCGAGGGCCTGCTCAACAATGTGGCGCGCCCGCCGGTGCGCAGCCGCGACGGCAGCCGCGAACTCTACGCCGGTGCGCCGCTGCCGCATTTCAACGAGGCCGACGAGGGCGTCGCGGTCGACGCACTCGTCACCAACCGGATCTGGACGGCCATGAATCTGGACCCGGCCACGACCCTGCACGACGTCCGCTGGGGCGACACGTACGTCGTGGACGGCAGAGAGGAGTTCGTGTGGGTGTACGAGATCTCCGGCTCGGTACCCGCCTCGCACCTCGACGGCGGGTACGCCGGGGCGACCAGCCTGCGGCAGGGCCCGGTGTTCTTCCCCGCGGGCGGCGGCACCCTGTCCGGCGTGTCCAAGCCCGGTGAGATCGTCTGGTCGAGGCTCTACATCGCCGGTGCCGCACTGCATCTGGACATCGGGCGCGCCACCGTGGTGTCGCTGCCCGCCGCGGAGACCGCGCGCCGCCGTGCCGCGACGAACCCGGAGTGGCCCATCGCGCACGTCGTGCTGCACGGCATCACCCGCGATCAGTTCATGGCCCGCCACAAGGCCAACCACGTCCAGATCGCCTATGCCCCCGACGCCGTCACCGCCGACGACGCCCTGCTGGCGAAGGCGGCGATGTTCGACCGGCTGGGCGTCGAGGTGCACCTGTGCGGCGATACCGCCGTATGACCGGCGTCAGGGCAGCACTTGCGGAACCACGCCCGGGTTCGTCGCGCCGACCAAGGCGCCGATCACCGTGCCGATCAGGGAACCGGCGGAACCGGTCACCGAGCCGGTAGCCAGCCCGACCGCCGAGCCGACGGCCGAGCCGATCGAGCCGCCCGCGGAGGCGCCGTTCAGCACCGGATCGGGGATCATGGCGTCGGGGTTGGTCGCGACATCCTCGCTCTGCAGCGGAATTCCGGCGATGGGACCGGCGGTCCGGCCCGTGTCCGCGGCGGCGCCCCCGGCGAATACGGCCGCCGCGACCAACGGCGCGGCCACGACCGACACCACGCAGCTCGCCTTGACCAAGGTGTATCGAAGCATTCTTCCCGACCTTTCCAACCCATTGCGCGATCCAGGGCTCACCACACGCGGTGCGGTCGCCCCCTCGCTCCCCGGGGGTCAGCAAGAATGCGGGCGCCGATGCCCATCTGAAAACCATACTGGGGGACAAGCGATCTCGTCTCTCGCCGCCGATCACCGGATGATCACGATCCCCTCGAGCCGAAGCCGGGCCTTGACCCGAGATATGTTTGTGACAAAACTAGGTCCGCCCGCATCTGTCCCAGTCCCGCGAGGAGGCGGAATGACCACGCTGCGACAGCGGCTGACCCGCGCGCTCGATGCCCGCAGTCGCGGGAACACCGCACTCGGCCCCTATCACGTGACCGTCGACCGGGATCTGCGCGTGCCCATGGACGACGGGGTGGAACTGCTCGGCGATCTCTACCGTCCCCTCGGCCCCGACCCCGCGTTGCCGACCGTCGTCATCCGCGGCCCCTACGGCCGGCGCGGCATCATCGGCGGGGCCGCGCGCGCCCTCGCCTACGAGGGTTTCCCGGTGTTCTTCCAGAGTTCCCGCGGCACTTGGGGTTCGGGCGGCCGGTTCACCCCGCAGATCGATGAACAGCGCGACGGCATCGCCACCCACCGTTGGGTCCGCTGCCAGCCGTGGTTCACCGGCCGGCTGGCGACCTTCGGCGAAAGCTACATGGGCTACACCCAGTGGGCCGTCGCCGGAAAGATGTGCCGCGAGGATCCGGACAACGCGCCCGAGGCACTGATCCTGCAGATCACGATGCCCGATTTCGGCGAGATCACCTGGGAAAACGGGGCTTTCGCGCTGCGCAACGCCCTCGGCTGGAGCAACCTCATGGACCGCATGGGCCGTGGGCCGCGTGGCCTGGTCACCATCCCGTTCGCTGATCGACAGTTGCACAAGGCGTTCGACGTGCTGCCGTTGAGCGCGGGCGACACCGCCGCGGTCGGGCATCCCATCCACTGGTATCAGGACTGGGTCCGGCACGAGCGGCTCACCGACGAGTACTGGACCCGGCAGTCGCACACCGAGTCGGTTTCCGATGTCACCGCGCCGGTGCTGATGGTCACCGGCTGGTACGACATCTTCACCCCCTGGCAGCTACGGACCTACCGGCGTCTGGTCGAGGCGGGCAATCCGCCGCGGCTGACCATCGGTCCGTGGGGGCACGTGTCGCGCGGCAAAGCCGGTCCCGCGCATAGGGATTCGGTCGCCTTCTTGAAGGAGGTGTTCGCCGGTACGCCCTCCGGGCGGGCGACGCCGGTGCGCGCCTACCAGACCGGCGCGCGGCAGTGGCACGATCTCGAGGTGTGGCCCCCGGCGGGCTCGGCCGCGCGAGACTGGCTGCTGCACACCGGCGGCGGACTGGCGACGGCCGCCGGGCCCGCCGGTGTCACTCGTTACACCTACGATCCCGCCGATCCCACACCCGCCGTGGGCGGGCCGAGCCTGACTCCGCAGACGCTGCCGATGGACAATGCCGCGCACGAGCGCCGCGCGGACGTCGCGGTGTTCCGGTCGGAGCCGCTCGGCGCACCGCTCGACATCGCCGGAGAACCGCTCGCCGCCATCCGAGTACGTTCCTCCGCGCCGAGCTTCGACGTCTTCGTCCGCCTCACCGACGTCCATCCCGACGGCCGCTCGATCACGGTCTGCGACGGCATCCGCCGCATCGGCTCGATCGGTTCCGCCGCCACCGATCCACCGCCCGACGACGACGGGTTCCGAGTGGTCGAGGTCGCGCTGTGGCCAGCGTTCCATCGCTTCGCGGCCGGTCACCGCATCGGGGTGCAGGTGAGTTCCGGAGCGCATCCGCGCTACGCGCGCAATCCGGGCACCGGCGAACCCGCGGACACGGCCGCCACCATCCGCGCCGCTCGCCAGGAGATCTCCCACGAGGGGCCGCACGCCTCGCACATCACCCTTCCGGTGTGGACCCCATGAGCGCCGGCCGGTTGTGTCACACTTACCGTCCAGGGTTCTCTTGCCCGAGGGGTAACCATGCGCATCGTGCCGGTCCTGCTTGCGATCTCGGTGTGCTGTCTGGTCGCCTGTAAGTCGGGCGATAGCGGGCCCGGTGTGACAACGGTGCCGACGACGAATTCCGTGGCGACGGTGGTCCCTGCCAGTCCCCTTGGGACGGTGCAGAGTTCACGACCGGCCCGGCCGAACAGTCCGGGTTTCGGTCCGCCCGCGCCCGGATCGGACGTGCCCGCCGAACGGCCCGCGCCCGGCGGCGGTGACGACCTGCCGCCCACGGCGGTCATCTCGCCGGGCAAACCCGTTACCGGCGCGGGCATTCCGACCTCCGTGACGCCGCTACCCCCGCGGCCGCGCAGCGCCGAGCCGCCACCGTCCAGCATTCCGCGACCGGCGCCCGGCACGGGAACCACACCGTCGCCATGATCTCCGAGCGACCGGGCGATTCGGCGTCTTTTCAACGGGCCGTCTCGGTTGCGGTCGCGGTCTCGCAGGCCACGCTGACCGCCACCGTCCTGTACTTCTTCGGGCTCACCTACACCCGGTCGTGGTACGCGCATTTCGGTGTCGACGCGCGATTCCTGGATCTCAGCGCGCAGGACTACGTGGTCAGAAGCCTCAACGGCGCGTTCTTTCCCGTCGTTGTCGCGCTGTTGATCGTCTCGGGTCTCGTTGCGGCACAGCGGGTGCCGATCATGGTCGCCGCCCGGGTCCGGCGGCCGCGGCGGGTATTGCGAATCTGGGCGGGCGGCGTCGCCGTCGCCGGAACCGCGCTCGGTGCGGCGGTGGCGGTCGGGGTGCTCGTCCGCGGCCACCTGCCGCACGCCATGAGCCTCGGTCTGCCGGTGATGCTGCTCACGAGCGTGGGGTTAGTCGGATATCGCCTACACCTGGAGACCGGTTATCGCGCCCTGCTGCATCGCGGTCGTCGCCGCCGACCGCCACCGACGTCCTGGGTCCTCATCCTGGCGTTGCTGATCCTCGGCTTCCTCGGAACGTTCTGGGCTATCGGGTCGTACGCCGCCGAGCAGGCCGGGCGAGACGCACGGGCGGCGGAGGAAGGCGGCCTGCCCGGCCAGCCGGTCGCGGTGATATTCAGCGTCGACCGGCTCGCCATCGGAGGCGGCGGCGCCCGGGTCGACGCGATCACCACCCCGGGCGACAAGTACCGCTTCCAGTACAGCGGCCTGCTCCTGCTCGCCCGCTCCAACGACAAATACATTCTCGTGCCACACAATTGGAGCGCACGACACGGCGACCGCGTATTCGTCATCAACGCGAGCGACGAACTACGCATCGACCTCGCACCCCATCCCTGAAGGAGCCGCAGCTCAGGCCCCACCCCTGCCCTGCCGTCGCCCCTCCGCCGCCAGTGTCCTAACCCCCTGTGGCACAACCGAACCCACGCCTCATAGGGTGAAGGATCAAGTCCGAGGAGCCCCGATGAAGCGCCTACTGTTCCTACTGATCGCCATCATCATCGCCCTGTCCACCCTCGACTACAGCCAATCCGCAGGCCACTACGGAATCCTGATAGCCGCAGGCATAATCTCTCTCCTCCTCCTGACCGACAAACTCATCGAGTAACCGAGCTTCGGCCCGCACCTTGATTCCCGCCGGGGGGCGCCGCACTCGTGCACGGTGACGAAATGCTCTATCGCGCAGTGAATATCGAGCGAATGATTCCGCCTGAAATATTTCGTATGCAGGAGGAGAAATATGAACAGGCGAACCATAGGCTCAGCAGTGCTCGCATGTGCCGCTATCGGCGGGCTCACTACGTTCGCTGCGGGCTCCGCATCGGCGGAAACCAACATTCGCTCATATTCGGGCTACGGAGCAGAACAAGCTTGCAATTTCGACAAGGCCCGCACCCCCTACCGCGCAGGCGAAGAAGTCGTGCTGTGCGATCGCGGCAATCGGGGCGTGTACCACCTCACCGTAGTTCCCAACGCCGAAATCCCGCTCCACCTCGCCAGACTCGCGGTCACCGGAAGCTTCGACGGTCTGTCGTAACGGCCTATCCGATCCATCGGTACGGACGACGCCCATGACTATCGGGGCGATCAGCGCTCCCAACAGCGCGGTCATTACGCAGACGAGGGTGATTACTCGCCGCATCGGCATAATGGGCACGGTCCCTGGCAGATGCTGAACACAACTTTGCGAAGCTCATACCGGGTGGGTGATGTCCTGTTCCCTGCCGCGGCGGAGAGTGCAAGGTATCCGATTCGCCGCGGCGCGTGGGAAGGGTAGCGATGGACGAGACTGTGAGAAGTTCAGGGGGGTCGCGACTTTCGGCGGGGCAGTGGGTGGCTGTCGTGCTGACTGTGTTGGCGGCGGTGTTCGTCATCGAGAACCGGGGGCGGGTCGAGATCGAGTTTTTGTTGATCACGATTCGTTCGCCGATGTGGCTGGTGTTGCTGGTGGTGTTCGCTGTCGGATGGCTCTCGGGGATGCTGTTTCGGCGGGTGCGGCGCTGAATCGTAGAGCGATCAGTTGTCCTGCGCCGGGTCGCCTGGTAGGTCGGCGATGGCCGCGGTGACGGTGGGATATACGCCGAGGGGGGTGCCTGATTTCGCCGCGCCCAGTTCGTCGCCGAATTGGCCGATGGAGCGGGCGATGCGGAAGTCGACGCCGCGGCGGGCGAGGGTGTCGCGCAGGTCGGTGAGCATGGCCGCGGCGGTGACGTCGATGGTCGGCGAGGTCTCGGCGTCGAGGACGACCAGGGTGGTGCGTGCGGTGCACAGGTGCTCGATGCGGTCGCGGACGTGGTCGGCGTTGGCGAAGTACAGTCCGGACTCGACGCGGACTACAAGCAGGTCGGGACGTTGCCGCGGCTGCGGATGCCGGTCGGCGTCGAGCCACAGCGTGCCCTGTTTCACCAGCGGGGCGACGTGCGGGCGGGACGTGCGATAGACCAGCAGCAGCATCGAGACGCCGATGCCGATCAACAGGCCGGGCAGCGTGTCGAACAGCAGCACCCCTGCCATGGCCGCCAGCGCGGCCAGGAAATCGGCACGCGCCGACCGCCCGTAGATGGCGCCCAGCCGATCGGTCCACACCCGGTACAGCCGTCGCAACGCGGCGATGTCGACCAGTTCGATGACCGCGGCGATGACCACGCCCGCGAGCGTCGCCTCGGGCAGCCGCTCGAACAGTCCGGTGAGCAGCAGCAGCGTCAGTACCGTCAACGCCGCCACCACCAACCCACTGACCTGCGTCTTCGCTCCGGCCGAGCCGTTGACGGCGGTCTTGGACAGACTGCCGTTGACGACCATGCCGGACGCCAGCCCGGACCCGAGGTTGGCGGCGCCGAGCCCGAGCAGTTCCCGGTTGGCGTCCACGCGGTAACCGGCCTTGGCCGCATAGGTTTTCGCCGCGCCGAGGCCCTCGGCGAACCCGATCAGCAGCACGCCGACCGCCGGCCCGAGCAGATCGAGATAGTCGTGGAAGTCGACGCCGCCGGGCAGCCCGACCGACGGCAGCCCCGCATCGATGTGCCCGACGATATCGACCCCCTTGCCGTCCAGCCCGAACACGCCCACCGCGACGATGCCCAGCAACACGGCCAGCAGAGATCCCGGCACCAGGGGCAGCCACCTTTTCAACCCCAGCACCACCGCCAGACTCGACACGCCCAAAACTGCCGTGCGCCATTGCGTTTCACCCAGTCCGGACAGCACACCCCAAGCTTGCTCGAAGAAATTGCCCGCATGTTTGTCGATGCCGAGCAGCTTGGGAACCTGCCCGATGATGATCGTGAACGCCAGCCCGACGATGAACCCTTTGAGCACCGGCTCCGAGATGAAGGCGGCCACGAACCCGAGCCGGGCCAGCCCGGCCAGCAACCCGGCCACTCCGGTCGCGAGCGCGAGCACGGTCGACAACGCGAGGTAGCGGCCGCCGTCGGCGCCGGCCAGCGGCGTCACGATCGCCGCCGACAGCGCCGCCGTGGCCGACATCGGCCCCACCACCAGATGCCGCGAACTGCCCGCCAGCGCGTACAGGATCAGCGCCGGGACGGCCGCGTAGAGCCCGGTGACGGGCGGCACCCCGGCGATCGAGGCGTAGGCGAGCGCCTCCGGCACCAGCACCGCCCAAACCGTCAGCCCCGCAAGGACATCGGGACGCAACCAGCCGCGCTGATAGCCCTGCAGGGACAGGAACACCGGCCAGCGTGCCGCCATCGACTTCACCACCAGCCCAACGACTTACACGCCGCCGACACGGATCTGCCGGGCGAAATCACCACGCCCACCGCCGGTCGTCGCGGTTCACCGATGACTGTGCCCATGCGCGACACGCTATGACCGCAGGGGCCGCGGCTCGTCACACCGTCAGGGTGAAACCGCCCCATGCCCCGCCGTCACGCGGCGCGGTTCACCCGAATCGGATGAGGCGAGCACCGGCGCCGCGCCGCACGATCGTGGCATGGCAGACAACGGTCTCGGTCCCGTGGAACTGGCGGTCCTCACCTTCCCCGGCAGGCGGGCAGCGCCCTCGGTCGTCGATGCGCTGAGCGCGGTGGTCGACCGCGGCGACGCGACCATCATCGACCTGGTCTATCTGATGAAGGACGACAGCGGCCGCGTCGACCAGATCGAAGTGGACGAACCGCTGCACGACATCGGTCTCGCGGACCTGGCCGTCGAACCCCGCGGTCTGGTGAGCGACGAGGACCTCGCGCTGATCCGGGACACCATGGAACCGGCCACCTCGGCGCTCGTCGTGGTGTACGAGCAAACCTGGGCTCGGCGGCTGGCCACCACCATCGCCGACGCCGGCGGCGAACTCGTGCTGCAGGTCCAGATTCCCCGCGACGCCGTCGACGCGGCGCTCGCCGCCTCCTGAGAAAGGAACCACCCCATGGTGTTTCGAGCCGGACGCGTCGGCCGTCCCGGTCTGCTCGGGGCGGTCGCACGAACCGCCGTCGTGACCGGAACCGCCAGCGCCACCGCCAACGCCGTCAACCGCCGCGCCCAGCAGCGCGCCGCCGAACAGCAGCCATATCCGCAGCAACAGGCGCCGGATGTCCCGCCGCCCGATGACGATTTGGTCGGCAAGCTGCAACGCCTCGGCGAGTTACACGCGTCGGGAGCGCTGTCCGACGAGGAATTCGCCGCCGCGAAGGCGCAACTGCTGCGGTGACATCGGCCGGCACGACACATTTCACCCTCGCCGGGTGATCCTCGGCAGTGCTTCGGTCCTAGCGTTGCCGCCATCGTCGCAATTCTGCGGCGGATTTCGACCGAGTACGCGAGGTGAACCATGTCGGTGTGGGAAGTGCTGTGGCTGTTGGTGATGAGTTTCGCCTTCGTGGCCTACCTGCTCATGCTGTTCTACATCATCGGCGACCTGTTCCGAGACCGGGAAACCTCGGGCTGGGTCAAGGCCGTCTGGATCGTGTTCCTGTTCGTCGTGCCGCTACTCACCTCGCTCGTATATCTCCTGGTCCGAGGCCGTGGCATGGCGGAGCGCAGCGCGGCCGCCATCGAGTCCACCCGGGCCGCGGAGAAGGACTACATCCGGTCGGCCGCGGGCACCAATTCCGCGGCACAGATCGCCGACGCCAAGAAACTCCTCGACGACGGCGCTATTTCCCCGCAGGAATTCGACCGGCTCAAGCACAAGGCGCTGGCCTGACTACTCCAGTTCGGGCGACTCGTCGACGAATTCGGCGCTCCTGCGCAGCATTCGGTCGGCCGCCGCACGGAGCTGGTCGGGCTGCATCGTGAGCGCTGTCTGATCCATCGCCCCGGAGGGGTGCGACTCGCCGCTTCGCCGCCCCTGCTCCAGCTGCCAATCAACGAGTGCATCGATGTCGTCCGGTGGTGGCGTGGTCATGCGGGCGGCTCCCGGGTCGATTCGGCGGGTACAGCGAACAGCCTGGTGGGCAGGCACCGGATTTGCCTTTCATTTCGACATCCATCAATATCGATGGATGTCGAAATGCTCGGGCACGCCGTACACCCGTCCACCGCTGGACGCGCAGACCGCGGTTCGGGTGGCAGCAGTGTTCAAGGCGTTGTCGGATCCGGTGCGGCTGCGGCTGCTGTCGGCGATCGCCTCCCGGACCGGGCAGGAGGCGTGCGTGTGCGACGTGTCCGACGGTCTCGACGTCTCCCAGCCCACCGTCTCCCACCACCTGAAGGTGCTGCGCGAAGCGGGACTGCTCACCAGTGAGCGTCGCGCCTCCTGGGTGTACTACCGCGTTGTTCCCGAAGCGCTGCAACGGGTTTCGCATCTGCTGGCGATCGAGGCCGGGTCGGTGATCGCGTGACAACGACCGCCCCCGAACCGGTGGCCGGAAAGCTTTCCACGCTCGACAGGTTGTTGCCGGTGTGGATCGGGGTGGCCATGGTCGCCGGTTTGCTGCTGGGCCGTCTGATTCCCGGCCTGGGCGACGGCTTGTCGGCGGTGCAGGTGGATGGGATCTCGCTGCCGATCGCCGCCGGACTGCTCGTGATGATGTACCCGGTATTGGCGAAGGTCCGCTACGACCGCCTCGGCTCGGTCACCGGCGACCGCCGTCTGCTGGCCGGATCGCTGGTTTCGAACTGGCTCCTCGGACCGGCGCTGATGTTCGCCCTGGCCTGGCTGCTGCTACCGGACCTGCCCGAATACCGGACCGGGCTGATCATCGTCGGCCTGGCTCGCTGCATCGCGATGGTGATCATCTGGAACGACCTCGCGTGCGGTGACCGCGAAGCCGCCGCCGTGCTCGTCGCGCTCAACTCGCTGTTCCAGGTCGTCATGTTCGCGGTGCTGGGCTGGTTCTACCTCTCGGTGCTGCCCGGCCTGCTGGGCCTGCCGCAGACCACCGTCGACGCCTCGCCCTGGCAGATCGCCCGATCGGTGCTGGTCTTCCTCGGTATCCCGCTGCTGGCCGGGTACGCCACCCGCCGCATCGGCGAAAAGGCAAGGGGCCGAACCTGGTACGAGACGGCGGTGCTGCCCCGGCTCGGCCCGTGGGCGCTGTACGGGCTGCTGTTCACCATCGTCGTCCTGTTCGCCCTGCAAGGCGATCAGATCACCGCCCGGCCCCTCGACGTCGTGCGTATCGCGGTCCCGCTGCTGATCTATTTCGCGGTCATGTGGGGCGGCGGTTACCTTCTCGGCGCCGTGCTGCGCCTGGGCTACGAGCGCACGACCACGATGGCGTTCACCGCGGCGGGCAACAACTTCGAACTCGCGATCGCCGTCGCGATCGCCACCTACGGCGCCACCTCCGGCCAAGCCCTCGCCGGAGTCGTCGGCCCCCTCATCGAAGTACCCGTCCTCGTCGCCCTCGTCTACGTCTCCCTGGCTCTGCGAAAACGATTCCCGCACAACACGACCCGACATTCTGGCGCATGTGCCGGCAGCGATCGCTCAGGCGTGGGCCGGTAGTTGCACGGTGACACGAAGACCTCCGGCGGGGCGGGGGGTGAGGGTGAGGGTGCCGGAATGCGCGCGGGTGATGCTCTTGACGATCGCCAGGCCGAGGCCGACGCCCGCGTGGTCGGTGCGGACGCGTTGGGTGCCGCGCTGAAACGGCTCGACCAGTGTGGAAACGATGTGGGGGGTGAGCGTGTCGCCGGTGTTCTCGACGGTCAGCACCGCGGTCTCACGGTGAGCGCCGGTGGTGACCCACACGGTGCCGTGTTCGGGCAGATTGTGGACGATCGCGTTGTGCACCAGGTTCGTCGTCATCTGCAGCAGCAGTGCGTGTGAGCCGATCGCGGGCGTGATCTCGCCGGAGGTCTCGATGGTGAGGCCGCGTTTCTCCGCGAGCGGAAGCAGCGTCTCGGTGGCTTCTTCCGCGATGAGGGACAGGTCGACGCGATCTCGGGCGAAGGTCATCCGGTCGGCGCGGCTGAGCAGGAGCAAGGCCTCGGTGAGGTTGATCGCGCGGGTGTTGACCGCGTGGAGCAACGCCACCAGTTCGCCGGTGTCACGCTGCGGATCGTTGCGGGCCACATCGAGCAGCGTCTGCGTGATCGCCAGCGGCGTGCGCAGCTCGTGAGAGGCGTTGGCGGCGAACCTCTGCTGTTCGGCGACGTGTGCTTCGAGCCGCGCGAGCATGGTGTCGAAGGCGTCGGCGAGTTCGCGGAACTCGTCTTGGCGGCCCGGTAGCCGGATGCGGTGGGAGAGCGATCCGTCCGTGGCCATGCGGGTGGCATCGGTGATGCGGGCCAGCGGGGTGAGCATCCGCCCGGCGAGCACCCACCCGCCGACGAGGCCGAAGATCAGCAGGCAGGCGAGCACGAAAGCCATGAACGGAGCGAAGGCGCGGATCAGAAGCGAGCGGTTGATCCAGAAATTGCCGGTGGTGTGGATCCAACCGGCGGGCAAGAAGTACAGATAGAAGACCAACACGGCCGCGAGCAGCAAAGTGCCTGCGAGCATGAGGAATCCGGCATAGCTGAGGGTGAGTTTCAGCCGAACGCTCACACCGGGCGCTCTATCCACGGTCGTCTCCGTCCCGCCCGGTATCCGGCCGAATGCCGATGTGGTAGCCGACGCCGGGCACAGTCGCGATGATCCACGGTTCGCCGAGACGTTTGCGCAGCGCCGAGACCGTGATGCGCACGGCATTGGTGAACGGGTCGGCATTCTCGTCCCACGCCCGTTCCAGTAGTTCCTCGGCGCTGACGACGCCGCCTTCGGCAGCGACGAGAACCTCGAGTACCGCGAATTGCTTCCGGGTCAGCGCGATGTAGCGGCCGTCGCGGTAGACCTCGCGGCGGAACGGATCCAGGCGCAGGCCCGCGATCTCCCGCACGGGTGGCCTGTTGTGGGCTCGCCTGCGGTCGAGCGCTCGGAGCCGGAGCACGAGTTCTCGGAGTTCGAAGGGTTTGGTGAGGTAGTCGTCGGCGCCGAGCCCGAACCCGGTCGCCTTGTCGTCGAGCCGGTCGGCGGCGGTGAGCATGAGAATCGGCATGCCGCTGCCGGAGGCGACGATACGTTTCGCGATCTCGTCGCCGGAAGGCCCCGGGATGTCACGGTCGAGGATCGCGATGTCGTAGGCGTTGACGCTCAACAGCTCCAGAGCGGTGTCGCCGTCACCGGCGATGTCGGCCGCGATCGCTTCCAGGCGCAGGCCGTCGCGGACCGCTTCGGCCAGATAGGGTTCGTCCTCGACGATCAGTACGCGCATAGCCTCTCGATTCTTCCAGCCGGGGAATATCGCCGGCGTATCGAAAACCACATACGTGCCGGCAACGCCGCGCTGTCTTGACTGAGGCCATGAACCACAGTGGACCAGCACGAACGGTGGCTCGGCGGACCGGATCGGCCACCTTCGCCACCCTGGTGGCCGTCGGCGCGGTGCTTGCCGGTGTCCTCGTCTATCAGTACCTACCCTTCTCGACCGCGGGATCGGACGACAGTTCTCCGGGCGTGTCGGTCTTCGACGACGAAGACCCGGCCGTGGCCAACCTCGACGCCGATCTGCTCGCCGCGCTGCGCTGGGCCGCGACCGATGCCGCGGACGACGGGGTCACGTTCGTCGTCAACAGCGGCTGGCGTTCCGCGCAAGCCCAGGGACGCCTGCTGCGCGAGGCGGTCTCGAAGTACGGCTCGGCGGAGGAAGCCGCGCGCTGGGTGGCCGCGCCCGACAAGTCCGCGCACGTCTCGGGCGAGGCGGTCGACATCGGGCCTACCGAGGCCGCGGCTTGGTTGGCCAGGCACGGCGCCGGGTACGGGCTGTGCCAGATCTATGCCAACGAACCCTGGCATTTCGAACTGCGGCCCCGAGCCGATGAGCACGGTTGCCCCGCCGAGTACGCCGATCCCACCGAGGACCCGAGGATGCAGCAGTGAGCACCGACGCACCCGCCGCCGGAACAGTCGCCCCGCCGTCCGTCCGGAATCCGCTGTCGCAGATCGGGTTTCGCTTCTGCGTCGTCTACTTCGGCCTGTTCTGCCTACTGCTCACGCTGATCCCGTTCACGCTGCTGGGCATTCTCGGTCGCTGGATCCGCCGATACGTCGGGCCGTGGCCCATGCTCCCGATCGATCCCGTCACCGGCTGGGTGGGCCGGACGGTGTTCGGGGTCGACGCGGTGCTGAACGAGAATTCCGGAGCCGGGGATCAGGCGGCCATCTGGGTGCTGGTGTTCTGCGTTCTGGTCGTCGCCGTGGTGGTCACCGCGGTGTGGACGATCGTCGACCGCCGCCCCGCCCATCCTCGTCTGCGGGCCTGGTTCGCCTTGTTCCTGCGGCTGTGCCTGGGTGGGCAGATGCTGGGGTTCGGGATGGCCAAGCTGATCCCCACGCAGATGCCCGCGCCCTCGCTGGCGCAACTGTTGCGACCGTACGGCGAGATGAGCCCGGCCTCGGTGCTGTGGTTGCAGGTCGGCAGCTCCTATCCGTACGAGATGGCCCTCGGCGGGGCGGAAGTGGTGGCGGGGCTGCTGTTGTTCGTGCCCCGGACCGCGGTGCTGGGCGCTGCGGTGAGCCTGGCGAGCATGGCTCAGGTCCTCCTGCTGAACATGACGTTCGATATTCCGGAGAAGCTGCTCGCGGGGCATCTGCTGCTGATCAGCCTGGTGCTGCTCGCGCCGTATCTGCGGCGGCTGGCCGATGTGTTCGTGCGGCAACGCGCCTGTGCCCCGCTGACCCAACCCGCGCTGTTCGCCGACAACCGGAAAAACCGTGCCGCGCTGTGGTTTCAGGTCGCCCTCGGTCTCTGGGTGGCGTTCGGCAGCGGCTATGACCGGTGGGTGGTCTGGCAGGAGCAGTACGGCCCCGCCAGCCCCAAATCCGAGCTGTACGGCATCTGGGACGTGCGGGACTTCGCCCTCGACGGGCAGCCGGTGCCGCCCCTGACGACCGACGAGAACCGTTGGCAGCGACTGGTTTTCGACGATCCGGAGCAAGCAGCCTATCAGCGGATGAACGGCGAGCTGGTGCCGGTGCGCGCCGAGTTCGGCCCCGATCGGCAACTAGAACTCGCCTCGGGGACGGACACGACCGGCGAGAACGCCGGGCAGCGGCCGGTATTCGCGACACTGTCCGTCGAGCGACCCACCCGGGACCGGCTGCTACTGCGCGGGACGCTGAACGACCACCCGATCGAAATCACCTTGCAGCGAGTGGATCCGGACAGCTTCACACTCCGCAGCCGCGGGTTCCATTGGGTCCAGGGCAATATGTACTTCGGCTAGGTCAGTCGCGGTATATCGCTACGTACGCGTTGGTGGTCGTCCCGAGGCTGGTGGGTCCCAGGCACGTGGCCGCGCCCTGGCCGGTGGGGGCGAAGGAACCACCCCAGGAGCCCCGGTACGGACCGATGGCCATGAGCGGGAAAGCGTTCGGCACGCCGTGCAGGCCGAAGCACTCGACGACCAGCGTGTACTCCCGGCCCGCGGGCGCGTCGGCGTCGGAACATGTCGCTGTCGCGCCGAACAGGTCCCGCGTGACGGCACAGTCCTGCGGTGCGGCGTGCGCCGTACCGGCGCCGATGACGGCGGCGAATCCCACAACCGACATGACGCCGGCCGCGACTCGCGTGGCGGCGATCGTCGCTTTTCTCATTCGTTGTCCTTTCGAAGGGTCATCCTGTGATCGGCCGCCGGAGCCGATCGGTTACGGCGAAGCCGACGGATAGTTCACATAACGATGAATACACGCGAATCTGTATTATGGGAGGCGTGGAAGCAGTAATGCAGCGCGACGCGCTGGCTCGGTTCGGGCACGCGTTATCGGACCCGACCCGCACCCAGATCTTGTTGAGTCTGCGCACCGGTCCGGCCTATCCGTCGGAGATGGCCGAGCGGATCGGGGTGTCGCGGCAGATTCTGTCGAATCATCTGGCCTGTCTGCGGGGGTGCGGGCTGGTCGTCGCAGTTCCCGAAGGGCGGCGCAGTCGTTACGAACTAGCCGATCGGCGTATCGCGGCCGCGTTGGAGGATCTGCTCGGACTGGTGCTGGCGGTCGATCCGGCGTGCTGCCCGGACTCGGACAGCGCGGGGTGCTGCTGATGTCGGCGCCGCTGGGGATGCCGTCCCCGCCTTCGGCGGTCCAGGTCTCCGGGCCGTCGGCGGCGCGAAAGGCGTTGCTGGCGCGGCGAATCCGCTGGTTCGTCGCCGCGACCATCTCCTACAACGTCGTCGAGGCCGTCATCGCGCTGACCGAGGGCGCGCGGGTGTCGTCGACCGCGCTGGTTGGTTTCGGCCTGGACTCGGTGATCGAGGTGTCCTCCGCGGCGGCGGTGGCGTGGCAGTTCGCCGGCCGCGACCCCGAAGCGCGGGAGAAAGTGGCGCTGCGGGTCATCGCGTTCTCCTTCTTCGCCCTCGCCCTGTACGTCACCGTCGACTCGATCCGCGGGCTGCTCGGCGTCGGCGAAGCCCGGCACTCGGCGATCGGAATCGGTGTGGCCGCAGCAAGTCTGGTGATCATGCCGGTGCTCTCGGCCGCGCAACGCCGGGCCGGGCGCGAACTCGGATCCCGCTCCGCGGTCGCCGACTCGAAACAGACCCTGCTCTGCACCTATCTCTCCGCGGTACTGCTCATCGGGCTGCTACTCAACAGCCTGTTCGGATGGACTTGGGCCGACCCGATCGCCGCGCTGGTCATCGCCGCCATCGCCGTCCGCGAGGGCATCAACGCCTGGAGAGGCGACACCTGTTGCCCGGCGCCCGGCGCACTCGCCGCGACCGGCGAGCAGGAGCGGGCGGGGCACGACTGCGACTGCTGCAACCACTGACCGACCGGCACCAGGACGGCCGGACCGCACCCGCCAATCCATTGCGTTTATAGCAATGTGTGCATATGGTTCGAGGCTGCGCCCCTGCAGGCGCGATCCGACACACCGACTCGACCTCTGGAGCCCGCGATGACCTCCATCCTCGAGCGCGCCGCCGCGTTCGACCGCGATCACGACACCCGGACCCTGCACACCGGCGGCGAGGACTGGACCTACTACGTCGGTGGCGACGGCACACCGGTGTTGCTGCTGGCCGGGGGCGCCGGGATCGCGATCAGCTGGCTCGACCTCACCCCGACCCTGCGGCCGGGCTTCCGCGCCCTCGCCGTGGACTACCCGCCCGGACCGGTCACTCTCGACGAACTCGCGGCCGGTGTCCTCGCGATCCTCGACGCCGAGCACATCGACTCCGCGCACGTGATCGGCCAATCCGCCGGCGGCATGCTCGCCGAGGTGTTCTCCCGACGCGCACCGCACCGGGTGCGGTCGCTGACCTTCACCGGCACCGGTCTCTACGGCCCCGAAGACATCACTCGCCTGGAAGCCACGCTCACCCGCACCCGGAACACGCCCTGGGACAAGACATCGGCCGCGATCCGCGAATCGCTGCGCGCCACGTGGAGCGACGCGACCGAGGCCGAGTTCTGGATCGACCGGGTCGACGCAGCCACCCGCACCGGCGGTCACCAGGGCGCGATAAATTCCTACCTCCGGCTGCTCGACGCCGCCCGGCGCCTCCCGGAGTGGCAGTCCGGCCCGGCCTGGCAGGGACCGGTCCTGTTCATCAAGGCCGACGACGACCCGCTCATCACCGCCCAGCACACCCGGCGCCTGCAAGATCTACACCCCGGCGCGGAATGGCGTGCCTTCCCCGACGGCGGACACTCGCTACTACTCACCCGCCCCGAGGACTACGCCGCCACCGTCACCGACTTCCTCCGGCGATACGGCCACACGCACTGACAAACCACCGACACCGACGACTCGGCGACGACCTGCCTCGCACCCATCACTCGGTCGATGCGCGTCCGGCGTGGACTCGGAGCGGCGGTCGTCAACCGGCGAGGGGTTACGCCCGGCCGTAGGCGGCCAGGAACAGGTCGATCGACGCGTCGGGCGTGTCGGTGAGAGGTGCTGTGGCGTCGAGCATTCGGGCGTTCAGTGGTGCGCCGACGACCAGCCAGGTGAGTTGCTCGGCGGCAGTGCCGGGGTCGGGGATTCGCAGTACGCCGCGGGCGTCGAGGGTTCGCAGGGTCGTGGCGAGGTCGCCGATGTTCCTGATCCAGCTCTTGTGGAGATAGGCCGCCCCGACTTCGGGCTGTCGGGCCGCCTCGGCGGTGACCAGTCGGCGCATCTCCACCACGGGCGGGGAGAGCACACCGGCCGAAAGGGTTCGCGCCCAGGCGATCAGCCCTTCGCGGATATCCTCGGCGGCCTCGAGATGTGCGAGCGCGGGCCGCAGGGCATGACGGCCCGCAGCCGTCCAGTGCTCCACGACCGCGGCGAACAGCCCGGCCTTGGACGGGTGTTCGCGGTAGAGCGAGGCCTTGGAAATCCCTGCGCGCGAAGCGATCTCATCCATCGTCGTGCCCGCGAAACCGCGCTCCAGGAACACCTCTCGGGCAACGGCCAGCAGTTCGGCGCCCGTCTTCCCGGACGGTCGGCCGCGACGTCCACCTGCGGAGTTCATGGCCCCACTTTAGTACTTGACAGTACCGAACACGCGGCCTAATTTAGTACTACATCGTACTTAAGGAGCCGGCCATGATTGTTGCAGGTGTCGTCGTCGCGGCGATCGTCTCGTTCGCCCTCAGTGCGGTGCTGTACGCAGCGCCGCCGGTGGCCGCGCTCGTGTCGCGGACGAGCACTCCGCGTCCGGGAATCGGGGTGCCGGTGCAGATGGCGTCGGTGCTGCTGCGCGGTCTGGTGACGGCCGCGGTGCTGGCGACACTGCTCGTCGCCGGTGACCGGCACGGCCTCGGGGCCGGAGCGGCACTGGGCGCGATCGTGGCGATCATCCCCGTGACCATCCTCTCCGGCGCCATCGTCCACGAGAACGTTCCGATCCCGACCGCCCTGGTGCACATGACCGACTGGGTCCTCAAGCTTGTCCTCAGCGGCGTCGTCCTCGGGCTGTTTCTCTGAATCCCGCAAGCCATTGACGCAACTTGTTGGTTGCAATATTATCGCAACCAACAAGTTGCTACTAATGGAGGTGGGTATGGGATTTCCCGATCGCATCGAGCGGACGATCGAGCTGGCACATCCGCCGGCGAAGGTCTGGGCGGCGTTGACCACCGCCGAGGGATTGAGCAGCTGGGCCGGCAACGCGGCTGGCATCGAGCTCCGGCCGGGCGGTCAGGCGTGGATGCGCTGGGACGAGGCAGGACACACAGCGGACATGCGGGTGGAACGCGTGGAGGAACCTTATGTCTTCGGGTTCACCTGGCAGATCTTCGGCCTTTCCGAGGACGATCCCCGCCGCACGTACGTGGAGTTCACGCTCGAGCCGGTAGCGACCGGTACCCGGCTGACCGTGGTCGAGTCCGGTTTCGCACAGCTCGCGGAGGACGCCTACAAATCGGCGTTCGAGGGCAATACGCGCGGCTGGCAGAACGAACTCGGCGAGCTGGCCGACTACCTCGATGCGGCCTGACCAGGAGGCGATTGCCGAACAGGTCTTCGTGGCGCTGGCAGACCAGAGCCGGCGCACGATCCTCGCCGCACTGGCGACCGCCGGGCCCGCCACGGCGACCGACCTGGCCGCCCGGCTGCCGATCACCCGGCAGGCGATCGCCAAACATCTGACGCTGCTGTCCGAGGCCGGTCTGGTGACCGCCGAACCGGGCGAGCGCCGCCGGGTGCGCTACCGATTGCGTTCCGCGCCGATGCGGGTGGCGCAACAATTTCTCGCTGCGCTCGCGCGCGACTGGGACGGCCCACTCGACACGTTGAAGAACAGCCTCGACCGATCCTGATCCACGGATCCGAACCAGGAGTTTCACCATGAAGACACCGCCGATCGTCTCACAGCACGATTGGGAGGCAGCGCGCCTGCGGCTGCTGACGAAAGAGAAGGAAGTGATGCGGGCCCACGACGCGCTGGCGGCGCAACGACGCCGGATGCCGTGGGTGGCAGTCGAGAAGGAGTACTCGTTCCGGGGGCCCGAAGGCCCGATGAGCCTGCTCGACCTCTTTCGAGGCCGCCGTCAGCTGATCATCTACCGCGCGTTCTTCGAGCCTGGTGTGCTCGGCTGGCCCGAGCACGCCTGCCGCGGCTGTTCCATGATCGCCGACCATATCGGCAATCTCGCGCACCTCAACGCCCGTGACACCACGCTCGCCTTCGTCTCGCGCGCACCGCAACCCGAGATCGCCCGGGTACAGGCGCGGATGGGCTGGTCGGGAATCCCGTGGTACACCCTCACCGACGAGTTCGACAAGGACTTCGGCGTCGATGAATGGCACGGCACCAACGCCTTCATCCGGGAGGGCGACCGCGTGTATCGCACCTACTTCATCAACCGCCGGGGCGACGAATACTTCGGGAATACCTGGAGCTACCTGGATATGACGGCCCTCGGCCGCCAGGAGGACTGGGAGGATTCGCCCGAGGGCTACCCGCGAACACCGGCATACACCTGGTGGAACTGGCACGACGAGTACGCCGCCCCCGTCGATGACACCGCGCCGGAGTGGATGGACAAGGTAGCCGCCGCCATCGACCGGGGCGAAGCCGGCAACCAGCGGACGCAAGCGCCACACGACTGCTGCGCACACCCGGCCCAGTGATCAACCCGCCCGCTCCGGCCACGTCCTGGACCAGCCGGACCGGAGCGGCGCTGGCGCTGCTCTCGGCGACACTGCACGCGGCCTGCGACGGAACCCATTGCGCCACAGTGTGGTCGGTCGTCCTGCCCGCGTTGATGTCGCTGGGTTGTTTGTGGTGCGCCTGGCATCTGTGGACCCGCCCCTCCCCCGCCGCCTGGGCCATGACCGCGGCGATGAGCACCGCCATGCTGACGCTGCACTACCTCGCCCCGATGCCGGGCGCACTGATGCACGGGGCCTTCCTGGCCGCCCTCGCCGAGACGGCACTGTCCGGCGCGGTGCTGCTCCGCAATCACCTGACAGGGCGGCGCCCGCAATCAGACGCTCAGTGCAGCACTCCGTAGGTCGCCGCGATGGTGAAGCCGTGCGCTCCGGCCTCGCAGCTGACCGTGCCCTGGAATCCGACGCCGCACGTGATGTTCTCCAGCGTGAGGCGATGTCCTTCCGGCAGCACTTTCGCGCCGCCGGGAGAGGTGAAGATCGGTGCCGCGGAGACCACGTACCGGGCAACCTCGGTGCTGGTGACGCGGACTTGATTCGTCCCCTCGGGGGCATCCATCGGCACGGCGTCGCACCCGGCCGGTCCGTCGCCGGCGTGGATGGCGCACGCACGCCCATCCGGTGTCCGGAAGAACACGCCTCCGAATTCCGTACTGTCCGTGCGGTATTCGCCGATATCGACAGGTGTCAGCCGATCGAGGTCGGATTCGGCGACCGCTCGGCCGGTAGCGAGCCCCGCGACGGCGGCCAGCAGCGTCACGACCGGTACCGCGAAAAGGAATGAGCGAGCGGGCATCCGAACCTCCAACGAGTGATCTGTGCGCCTGGCAGAACACTGTCGCATGCTACCGATCGATGGTGACACCTCGGCCCGTCATTTCAAGAGGCTGCCCGCATCGACGGGCAGCGGGAGTCCGGTGGGCCAAGCCGGGCAGAGCTGCGCGTGCGGTACCCGGATCCTCGTCCAGGACTCGATCTACGACGAGTTCATGGCGAAGTTTCTCGCCGTGGTCACCTCGGCCACCGTCGGCGACCCCTTCGACCCGCACGTCCTCGTCGGACCCGTGATCAGCCAGGCCGCGGCCGACCGGATCCTGCACACGATCGAGCGCGCGGTCACCGAGAAGATGGGCGAACTGGTCACCGGTGGCCGCCGCATCGGCGGCGACCTCGCCGCCGGATCGATATGGATCAACCGCAACAGCGACATCTCTCCCCAAAGCCCTTACGGCGGATACAAACACAGCGGTACCGGGCGTGCCGGGGGGCTGGAAGGACTCCACGAGTTCCAGCAGGTCAAAAACATCCGCATCGCCATGCCGTGAGGGGCGCGGGAATGCGCGCAACTAGAGCAGTCGCTTGTCGATCAGGTTCCAATAGTGCCGACCCAGAGCTGTCAGCTCGCAGGCCTGGTTTTCCATGGCGGCGTGCCACATGTGTGGGGCTCCGAGGGGTCTCACGAGATGCACCTTCACATAGTTCTGGAGGACCGCGAACAAGGCGGTGTGGGCGGAGTCGGGAGGCGGAACGGTGGCGTCTTCCGCGCCCGACCGGTACGGCTCGTAGCTCGGATCCAATGCGAACGGCGTAGCCGGATCCGGGAACAGGGTGGTGAGCATTTGCAATTCGGTCAGCTCGATCGGTGCGTTCACCTCGCGTAAGGAGACGAACCTCGTGACATTCGTCTTGAAGACCGGACGCTGTGCCCAGGAACCGAGTGACTGGTCGATGTGAGCGTAGACGCTGCCCGGCGTGATCGCGCCCACCAGATTCGCCGCGGCGCCGCTGAGCGCGTCGATGAACAGATTGGTGAACACGCCCGACCCGCCGCCTGGCGTCTCCATCGCATACTGCGTGGCCGTGGACGCGGTAAGGATGGTCACGCCCTCGGAAATCTCGGTCATATTCGTCGTGTGCGCATTGCTGCCCGCCACGCCGCTGTGACAGCTGTCCAGGACGACGACCTTGTTCTGCGCATTCGACCTGTTCGCGAAGGAGAGAACCTCGGCCAGCGGAAGACCGTCGTCTCCGGATTCGCAGTCGCTGGCGCACAGATAACCCCAGCTGTCCTCGATGCTGCCATGGCCGGCAAAGTAGAACAGGGCAATCTGCGAATTGTCGGCGAACAGCTCCCGTACCGCATGCTTCAACTCGCGCCGAGTTACTTTCGACTCGGGGCCGGTCCCGACGAGTAACTGAGGCGTCGGAAAATTCAGGGAACCGTCGGCATTCCGCTCGAGAACAGCGCGGACGCCATGCGCGTCGTTCACCGCGCCGCTGAGGCATCCGACCCGGTCGTAGTAGTCGATCCCGACTATCAATGCTTTACGCATCGCCGGCTCCGATATCGACCGCGTTCATCGGTTCAGCAAGAAGGATCATATTCGACATCCGGCGAGACCCACTTCTTCCAGTTTTCCTCGGATATTCCCGCGGTCAATTTCGCGCACAATTCGGCGACCAGCTCTTCCGG
The DNA here is from genome assembly GCF_029868745.1 of Nocardia wallacei. Taxonomy (GTDB): domain Bacteria; phylum Actinomycetota; class Actinomycetes; order Mycobacteriales; family Mycobacteriaceae; genus Nocardia; species Nocardia wallacei_B. The sequence goes on from NZ_JARWOP010000358.1 coordinate 60,216, forward strand.
TCCCGGCCATATCAGCACGCCGCCGTCACTACTCGCCGACACGATGCGTTTGCCGTCCGCACTGAAGGCGATCTTGTGGACTTCCGAGTGGTGACCAGGCATCGGTGAGCCGACGGCGGTACCGGTTCGGCCGTTCCACAGCCGTATCGTCCCGTCGGCGCCGCCGGTCACGAGGTACTTTCCGTCCGGACTGAACGCCACCGCCCACACTTCGTCCTGATGCCCGGTCATGAGCTCGGATATCGGCTTGGTAGTCGCTCGATCCCAGATCCTGACGGTGCCGTCGAGTCCGCCGGACGCCAGGCGCGCACCATCGGCGCTGAACGCCACACTGGACGTGCCGATCGTCAGCTCCATCAGGTCGCCCATCTGCTTGCCGGTTTCGACATCCCAGATCCGGACGCCCTCGATTCCCGACGATGCCAGGTAGCGTCCGTCCGGGCTGAAAGAAAGTCCGGCGGCGAACACTTCGTGACCCTCGATCGTGGGTCCGAATCTCTCGCCGGAATTCGCGTTCCAAAGACTCACACCACCGTCCTCGCCGCTCGATGCGAATATCTTTCCGTGCGGGCTGAAGGCGATGGAAAGAATTTTGGTCTGGTACGCGTTGACCGGGCGGGAGAGCTGCATTCCGGTGCGAGTGCCGAACAACAGAATTCTGCCGTGGTCACCCACCGCCAGCTGTGACAGGTCATCGGCGACAGCCACGGCGGACGGTATCAGGTTCTCACTGGACACTTCGGCCCCGACCGTAGCCCCGGACGCTGTGTCCCGAATTCGAATAGCGCCGTGCGGGGCAGCGACGACCACATATTCTCCATTCGACGTGAACCCCAACATTTTGTCGCGTGTCGGCTCGCCGGGAACAATTTCACCGACGGACTGGTAAATATCTGTATGCCAGAACCGCATTGTGCCGTCGTCACCTCTCGAAACGACGATATCGCCACCGGCACCGAACCGGACTTGCCGCACGTCGCCGGCATGCCCGAGGAGAGGCGGGCGGGACTGCTTTCCCATCGACGTATCCCACACCCTGATGGTCCGGTCCGCCGCTCCGGATACCACGAAGCGGCCGTCCGGGCTGAACGACACGTCGTTGACCCAGTCTTGATGTCCGGTCAGCGGGCCGCCGATCGGCTGGCCGGTGTTCGAATCCCACAGGCGCACCGTGTCGTCATCGCTGCCGGAAGCAAGGCGCGAACCATCGGGGCTGAACGCGACACTCGCCACCCATGATTCGTGGCCCACGAGCGGTTGGCCGATCTGCCGGCCCGTCGAGGTATCCCAGAGACGGACGGTCCTGTCCGCCCGATCGAGATTGCCGATCACCAGGCCCGCGCCGGAAGCCAACCGCCGTCCATCGGGGCTGTAGGCGATCGCGCTCACGAATCCTTCGTGTCCCCGCAGGGGTTCGCCGATTCGGGTCCCGGTCGCCACATCCCAGAGTCGGATGGTGCCATCCTGACTGCCGGTTGCGATCTGTCGACCGTCGGGACTCACCGCGAGACCGCTGGGCTCCTGCTGTCCCGTCGATATCGGATTCGCGGTCCGCGATCCGTTCCGCATATCCCAGACCGATACCTCGCCGTTGTCGTTGCCTATCGCGACGACCGTAGCCGTGTCGTTGTAGGCGGTATTTTTGCCCTTTACGATGCGGACCGGGCTGGATGCTTCCACCGAATTTCCGGTGCGCGCGTCCCACGTCCGTACGTTTCCGTCGGAGGCTTGCAGCAGTATCCGGTTACCGTCGGGGGTGACGGCGAAATCGCCGCCCAGCGAATTGGATTCGATAATCTTCACCGTGTCCCGCTTTTCGGCAACGGCGTCCCACAGCGCTCCGGTGTCGGCCTCGCCGGTCAGGGCGAGTGAGGCGACGAGCTGCTGGATAGCCCGCACGTCACCGCCCGACTGGGCGCCGGCCAGCATCGCCCGTGCCTGCGACACCAGCGAGACCGAAATCGCTTGATTTCGCTGCCGAACGGCTTCTCTCTGTTGCTTGATCGCGTACACCGCCGCGGACGTCGCCGTCAGCGCGAATACCAACAGCAGGCTGATGCCGATTCGACGGAAGCGACGAAATCGGCGCTGCTCACGCAGATCCTCACTGGCCAATTCGTATTTCGGTTTGCCGTGTATCGGCGCGGCCAAGTCGGTGAGTTTTTCGCGAAACAGGGGCGCGTTGAAGTCCCAGGGCGCGTCCGGGCCGACATCGACATAGAAGGGTTCCGCGGGCAGCACCCCGCGCCGGGTCAGCACCGGTAGTGCGGCATCGGAGGTCTGCGGGTCGAAGCTCCCGGTCAGTGGTAGCCATTTGACAGCGCCGCTCCCGACCACATACATCAGGCTGTCGGGACCGCGCCGTTCCAGCCAGTACGTGACCTCGTCGTTCACCCATTTCGACCCGGCGGCATGCGGGGAAAGGACGACGATCATGTATCGCGAGTGGTCCATCGCATCCGTAACTTTCTGCCACAGATCGGGACTGGCGGTCAGATCGGTAGCGTCACGGAATACGCGCAGGGCATGAAGCCGTCCCAGCTTTCGCGCGATTCTGTGCAGCCCTCGTTGGACCCCGGATGCGATGGCCCGATCAGCGTGCGAATACGACAGAAACACGTCGTAGGTTGTCTTCTGGGTGGTGATCGCGTTGTCCGCCGGCGAACGGCGCCTGCCGAGTCCGATTGCCATCGAGTACCGTCGGTCCTTCCGCTTGCACTCCGCTTTCGCGATAACGCGGAAAACCAGCATCAGGCCGAAACCCGGCGCACTGTAGGGTCTTTCGTCACCCACAGGCCCCGTATCCGACCACCCACACAAACAACGCCGACCGCCTCACCCGTCCTGATCGATCGAGACAGGTTGGCCGCCAAGACAGTATGAATCTTCTTGCACGGCAAAGACTTTGGGCGGGCGGCGGTTGAGTTCGGATCCCGGATCCTCGGCCGGACGAACCGCGACGGATCAGGGCGACCCGGGTTGAGGAGAGTGGCGGGTGGGCTCTGCCGCCCGCGATGGCGTAGCTGCCCAGCTGGCAAGGAGTTTGAGCCGGTCTTCGGAGGCGGTGCCGGGCTCGGCGGTGTAGGTGATCAGGTTGTGGACGGCGCGGCCGGACAGGGGTAGTTCGAGGTCGCGGAAGGTCAGTTCGAGGTGGCCGACGTCGGGGTGCTGGAGCCGTTTAATGCCGTCGTGGCGGATCAGGACGTCGTGGGCGGCCCAGAGGTCGCGGAATTCGGGGCTGAGGGTGGACAGTTCGCCGATGAGTTCGCGCAGTGCGCGGTCGCGGGGCTCGCGGCCGGCCTCGGCGCGCAGCAGGGCGGCGGTGGCATTGCCGGCGGCGTCCCAGTCGACGAAGAAGTCGTGTGCGCCGGGGTCGAGGAAGACGTAGCGGGCGATGTTGGGGCGGCCGCGCGGGTCGATGGTGGCGCTGTCGAACATCGGCGCGTGCAGGGCTCGGGCCAGGGCGTTGCCGGCGACGACGTCCGTGCGGCCGTTTCGGATGAACGCCGAGGACATGGTCATGGAATCGAGCAGCCACTGGACCGGGGGCGGGACCTCGACGTCCCGCCGACGCGACGGCGTGCGACTCGCGAGCCGCGCCGACCGGGCCAGGTCGAACAGGTACGTGCGTTCGTCGTCGTCCAGTTGCAGGGCGCGAGCGACCGCGTCGAGGACGTCTTCGGACACGCCGCCGATGTGCCCTTTCTCCAGCCGCGTGTACCACTCCGTGCTCACACCGGCGAGGACGGCGACTTCCTCGCGCCGCAGCCCGGCGACCCGGCGACGGGCGTTGGTCGGCAGTCCGACCTGTGCCGGGGTGATCTTGGCGCGCCGGCTGGCAAGGAAGTGCCGGATTTCGCCGCGACTTCCGGGCTGCTGGTCCATGTTATTCACGGTAACCGCTGGTCACGGCGCGAGGGGGGTTGAGGTCATACCCCCTATAAACGCGACCTTCTCTGGTGGCGGCCATCGCGGTCTCCTGGAGATGGAACGTTCCGACACGATAGTGACAAGAAACTGAGACCGGAGGTAGGCGATATGACGAGCGAGACGCTGACGGCGCCGGCGGTGGCGCTGGGCACATGGGCCTGGGGAGACAGCGGCCAGGCGGGCGACGGTTATTTCGGCAGTCAGCTGACCCGGTCCGGCCTGCGAGAGGTCGTCGAGAAGGCCCAATCGAACGGGTTCACCCTGTGGGACACCGCGGCGGTGTACGGCATGGGCCATTCGGAGACGGTCCTCGCTCGGGCGCTGAAAGGCTACGCGCGCAACGAGTTCCAGCTGTCGACGAAGTTCACCCCGCAGATCGCGGGCGACGGCGATGATCCGGTCGCGGACATGCTGGAACAAAGCCTCGACCGAATGGGCACCGACTATGTGGATCTGTATTGGATCCACAACCCCGCCGACGTGACCCGTTGGACGCCGCATCTGATACCGCTGCTGCGCAGCGGCAGGATCAAGCATGTCGGCGTCTCGAACCACAACCTGAAGGAAATCGCTCTCGCCGATCAGATACTCGGCGAGGCCGGCTTCCGGGTGGAGGCGGTCCAGAACCACTACAGCCTCCTGTACCGGAGTTCCGAGCGCGCGGGCATTCTCGAGCACTGCCGCGCGCACGACGTGCGGTTCTTCTCCTACATGGTCCTCGAGCAAGGGGCGCTGACCGGCAAGTACAGTCCGGCCCATCCATTGCCGGAGGGCAGCAGCCGGGCGGCGGTGTACAACGGCATCCTGCCTCAACTGCAGGTGCTGACCGACAGGATGGAGGCGATCGGCGCGGACCGAGGCGCGTCCGCCGCCGACGTCGCCATCGCCTGGGCCATCGCCAAAGGGACCACGCCGATCATCGGGGTCACGAAGGCGAATTACATCGACGGGCTGATCCGAGCCCAGGGCATCCAACTCGCCGACGAGGAGATCTCGGAGCTGGAGGCGCTGGCGGACGCCGCCGACGTCGACACGCGCGGCAGCTGGGAACACGACATGTAGCAGTCGGCGGCGGCCCGCTGGTCTCACGCAAACAAGACTGGCTGGGAAGTACTGATACTTTGGGAAGCCATGTCCGAATCCAATGTCCCGGAGCATGTCCAGGACACCACCCCGCCCCGCCGGACCGCCGGGCGCGTCGCCGGCAGCATCGCCTTGATCCTTGTCGCGCTCGTCTTGTTGACCGCCGGGATCCAGGCGATTGTCGATCCGGCCGACGTCGTCGCCAGTTCCTCGAACTCCGCGCGCAGCCCGGACACCGACGCCGAGGCACAGTTCAGCGGCCTGCTGGTGTGCTTCTTCGGGATCACGGTGCTGGGGTTCGGCATTGTGCTGTTCCAGAAGCCCTCTTCGAACACTTCATCCGGCAGCAAGGGCTGACTCACACACCCACCATGGGTGGACCATCAAGTCAGCTGTCGTAGGCGATCGCGACCGTTGAGGTGCTGGGGTGAGATTGGCAGGTCAGGATGAAACCGGCGTCGACCTCGGCTGCGGTGAGCGCGAGGTTCTGCTCCATCGATACCGCTCCCGTGATGATTCTGGCTTTGCATGTGCCACATGCGCCGCCGAGACAGGCGTACGGCGCATCGATATCGTTTTTCAGCGCGGATTCGAGCACGGTCTCACCGGCGGCGAGGTCCACGGTGTAGCCCGCGCCGGCCAGGGTGATGGTCACTTCGGCGTCGGCGTAGTCGTCGACGTGTGTGGATTGTCGTGTGCCGCAGAACAATTCGAGATGTATCCGCTCGGCCGGCACTGCTTCGACCGCGAGCCCATCGCACATTGTCGTGACCAGATCGCCCGGGCCGCACAGGTACCACCGGTCGATCGAGGCGAGATCGCCGCCGAGCAGCCGTCGCACCATCGCCAAGTCGATACGGCCACGAACAGCGACGGGGTGGTGGTGCGCCTCGCCGGAGCGGACGTGGAATACGCGCAACCGGTCGGCATATCGAGATTCGAGTTCATCGACTTCGGCGGCGAACATGGTCGACTCCGCGGTTCTGTTGCCATAGAAGAGGGTGAAGCGGCTCTCGGTCTCGATCTCCATCGTGGTGCGAACAATCGACAGAATGGGCGTGATTCCGCTGCCCGCCGCGACCGCGACATAATCGCGCCGGGCGAGTGGATCGAGCGGTGCGCCGAAGCTGCCCGTGGGCGTCATCAGCTCCAAGATGTCGCCCGCCCGCAGCGTGTCGACCGCGAAGTTCGAGAACAGCCCGCCCGCCACCCGCCGCACTCCGATCGCCAGTTCTCCCGAGGTGGCCGAGGTGCAGATCGAGTAGTTTCGCCGGACCTCCCGCCCACCGATGCGGTGTCGAACGGTCAGGTGCTGGCCCGCCCGGAACCGGAATCGGTCGCTCAGATGATCGGGAACGTCGAAGGTAACTTCGACGCTGTCCGGAGTCAGCGGCTCGACGCTTTTGACGGGGATCGGGTGGGTACCGACATAGCGGGCCGAAGAGGAACGTGGCATACGGGTCGGGAGCAGCGCGGCGAGTGTGCCGTTGAGGCGTTTCCATTCGCGGTATTGCGCGGCGTCGAGCTGCTGCCCGAAGACGGTGCTTATCGCCGAGTCGCGTTCGAGGTAGGCGGCCTCGTTGCGTCGCCAGGCCGCGACATAGCGGTAGAAGGGAATGGAGGGGTGCAGGTGGTGGACCAGGTGGTAGTTCTGCGACAACAGCAGCGGAGTCAGGATCCATTCGGAGCCGACACGGTTGCGGGTCGCGCGGTAGCGGTTCTCGCGTTGGGTGTCCTTCAAATCGTGGTGGGGTAGCCAGTCGAACCACCACGCGAGCACGAACATCGCCACCCGCCCGGGAATCAGGCAGACCACGGCGAGCGTCCACAGGTATCCGGTGCAGGCGGCCGCCACGATCGCCGTCAGCGAGAAAGTCATCAACGCCGCCGTTTCCAAGACCTCGGCGCGCGGTCGCCGACGCACGTTACGCACCAGGAAACTGATATACGGCAGGTCCATGGCCGGGAAACGGACGGGCAACTGCCACCACGGCGCGGCGCTGACGAAGTGATCGGGATCGAACTCACCGTCATTCGTATTGCGGTGGTGCTCGATATGAATGAACGCGAACGACTTGAATGAAATCAGCGGCGAGACGAAGAACATCGCCACCCGGCCGAAGGCGACGTTGACCCAGCGACGGGAGCTGATCGAGTAATGCGAGGCGTCGTGCAACACCGTGAACAGGACGAAGATTGCCGCGGAACTCGCCGCGATGGTGACGATCGCAGGCGCGGTGCCGGTGAGCGCGGCCCAGGTCGAGACGCCGAAGACCGCCAGCGCGCCTGCGCAGAGGCCGACTATCGGCCACGACAGCGTGGGAATTCGCTCACCCGGATCAGGCAAAGCATGCTGCGAGGCCGATGCTGGAGATGGGGAGTGATAAGTCGTCGACATCGAACTGCTCTTTCGCGCTGCAGGATGAGATACCCACAAACTACGAGCGGCCGGGACCGGTCAACAAGGCGTTCCCAGCCCTCTTCGATGTGCTGCGAGCACATCTCGGTGCGCTCAGCGTCCGGTCGACGCGACTATGACCCGCGCAGAACCGAGGCCCCCAGCACGTCGCACACGAGTAGGGCGGCGTGCAGCTCGACAGTCTTGACGGTGGCGGGCCGGCCCCGGCGTTCTTCGGCACGACGCACCCTCTGCAGGACCGTATTCCGGTGGATTCCCAAGGCGCGCGCCGCGGTCGCCAGACTCCCTTGCGCGTCGAGCACAGCCAGGAGTGCGGCGCGCTCGCCGCGCTCTTTCGCGTCGTCGCGCGCCAGTGCGCCGAGCTGAGCGGCGACGAAGGACCGTGCCGCATCCAGGTCGCGGGAAATGGCATCCACCAACGCGACATCGCCGAACTCGGTGATCGTCGGCGCCGCGCGACCGGACAGTTCGATGACGCGGCGAGTGCGGACAGCTTCGAGGTGGGAGAGGCGGAACCCCGCGGCCCCCGGATGGGGCGAGCCCACCGCGACGTGAACATTTCTGCTGTCACCGCGAAACTCCATCGCCATCTCCGTGAGCGAACTCCGCAACTCCCCCGTGACCGATGCCCATCCCCACACCGCGAGTGGACCGTCCGCCACGACGAGCGAGTAGGCCGCCCCGAGGAACCGTCCCACCTGCCTGGCGCATCCCTCGAGGTCGACGCCCCGGTCGTCGGTCCAGCACACGAAGCCGATCTGGCGACCGGTGAGCCGATGACCGAGCACACGTTCGGCCCGCGCGATATCGATACCTTCCCCCGCCAGCAGCGCGCGCACGACATCGGCCCGCTCGGCCCTCGCCTTGTTCTGACGCCGCTCGAGCTCGGCTACGTACTCGGCGGCCACAAGACTGGAGATGCGGTCGATGTATCTGAACCCGAACCGCTCGAGATCGACAAACGTCCGCAACGCGACAGCGGGATCAGCGATCGAATCGGTCAGCGATTCGGAAAGCTTTTCAGTGAAGAACTCATGACCCAACCGGTAGAACCGCAGCATCACATCCACGCTGTGCCCCCGTGACGCCATTGCTCGAGCGTGCTCGAGCGCCGTCACCGGCGCCTCCACAGCCGCTATATCGATCCCATGACGAACCATCGAAAGCACCGCTTCGAGGTTCGACGAGCACGATCCCAAGGTCAGGCCGCGCAGCTCCGCATCCCCACCGATCTCCGGTATCCGCTCGACCAAATACTCCAGCATGTCGTCAGCGAGGCCGGACACATTCACCAGCAAAGACGCCGCGATGCCCCGTTCGACCTCCCCGCCACGAGCCGGGTCCAGCGCCTCCATACCTGCACATTAACCTGGCCGAGGAAGCCCCGGCGGCCCCCGCATATCGCCTCCATTTTCGGTCAGCACCAGCCGGGTGAGTTCGGCGCGAGATCCGACGCCGGTCTTCCGGAAGATCTTCCGCAGATGGTGATCGACCGTGCGAGGGCTCAGAAACAGCTGCGCCGCGATATCCCGGTTGGTACTACCTTGCGATACGGCGGTGGCAATTCGTGACTCCTGCGGAGTGAGCGCCGACAGGCGTCCGGCAACGGGGAAGTGCACGGTTTCCCCCATGGCGCACAATTCGTCTCGGGCGCGCTCCGCCCAGACCTCCGCGCCCAGGCCGTGAAACGCTTCCAGTGCCGCCCACAGCGGCGCGCGGGCCTGCGACCGGCGGCGTCTACGCCGCAGATGTCTGCCGAACAGCAACAGTGTTCTCGCCGTCTCCAGCGGCTGGTCTCCACGTTCGTGCAGCTCCACAGCCTGAAGGAACTCGGTCGTCGCGTCATCGGGAGGGCTGAGCAGTGCGCGGCACCGACCGACCAGGGCATTCGGCTCCAGCGCATCGATCGCCTTCGCCCAGCGGCTGAACAGCGCCAGCGGCTCGGCGGCCAGGGCGGGCCGATCCAGTTGCACCGCCGCCTCCACCAGATCGGGCACATTCACCATGGCCGAAACACAGGAGGAACCGTCGAAGAGAGGTCCGAAATGCACCAGCGCCTGCTCCGGCCTGCCAGCGGCCAGGTCGAGCAGGCCCAGGGCCCGCCGGGCGGCGATGACGGCATCCATCGCGCCTTGACCGAGTGCATCGGCGATCAGCTCGCGCGCCGATGACCGGGCCTGCTGCTCTCGGCCGCGCAGCGCCGCGAGGACGACAAGGCAACCGCGAAAGCCGAGAATCGCGTTGCGCTGTCCGGTGGCCTCCGCCACCTGAAGGCCTTCCTCGGCGAGTGTCTCCGCGGAGTCGAAATGCCCGCTCGCCGACTCGTCGTCGGCCGCCTGACGCAACGCCGACACCAAGTAGACCGGCGTGCCGAGGCGTCGTGCGTGCCGAATCGCCAACCGGCTCAGGCGCCGCGAACGCGCACGATCACCCAGCTCCCACACCGCCCCGGTCGCCCAGGACAACAGACCGGGATCGGTCGATCGTTCGACCGCCGCCAAATCACCAGGATGCAATCCGGCATCTTTGCCCTCCCGGACTCGACAACAGCCACGCACCATCCGGCCGAGGAGATCGGCTTCGCCGGAACCGGCAAACGACAGCCGCTCCGCCACTTCGGACAACTCGTCCCATACAACCGCCGCAGGCACCGCGGAACTCGCCTCCCACAGCAGCATCAACAGTGGAACCGAGTGCTGCACAGGAGCTTTCACCGCTATGTCGAGAACAGCGCGTATCATCGCGACGGCATCGGCCGGTCGGCCGAGCCGCAGTTCCATCGCCGCGCGCAACCACGTCACCTGAACGCGCATGGTCCCGTCGAGAGGATCGGCGATGTCGACGCACGCCAGCGCCGACTGCGCCCGATCGAAGTCTCCGACGCGCCACCACGCGGTCGCCGATTCGAACAGTCGTCGTGGCCGGGCCGCCCGGAGTTCGCCGAGTTCCACCGCGCGGGCCAGCAGCACCGCGGCGGTAGCGGAACTCGAACAGGCGGCGAGGCGAGCCGCTCGCTCGAATTCCTCGGCGGCAGCCTCGTCCCGTTCGTCTGCGGCCTGCCCCAGATGCCACGCGCGACGCACGGCATCGCGACCGCCGGCGCCCGCGAGAGCTCGATGCGCACGCTTCCGAGCTGACGGCGCGGCACCGTAGTAGACGGCCGAGCGAACGAGCGGGTGGCGGAAAGCCACTGTCGAGCCGTCCATCACAACCAGATCGTCGAGCGCCATGAGCAGATCCGGCGTCGGTCGCAGATTCGGTTCGAACAGGGTTGCCGCGCAAGATAATACGTCCCAGCGGCATCTTCCTTCCGCGGCAATCAACAGCAAAAGCTGCCGCAGCGGTTCGCGGTGGTGTCGAACTCGGCGAAAGAATGCCTGTCGCAACCTTTCCGCGATCGGCAACGGGTTCGGCGGCAGACCCGCGTGCGGCACCGCCACCGGAAGTCCCCGAATCGCCAGCGGATTTCCTCCTGCGGCCGCCACAATCTGGTTCTGTTGCGCCGAGGTCAACCACTGGCCGACATGGTCCACGAGCAGTTCCCGCGCCGATCGTCGGTCCAACCCGGTCAGCCGCACCTCTACATCGCCGCTGCTGACGGCTCGGCGGCCTTCCTCCGGACACAGGGCGAACACGACGGCGACGGGCGCGGCCCGCACACGGCGTGCCACGAATTCGAGAACCTCGATCGAGGCGCTGTCGGCCCAGTGCGCGTCATCCACCAGGCAGAGCAGCGGCTGCTCACTCGCCATTCTCGACAGCAGTGCCAGTGTCGCCGAACCGACCGAGGCCGAGTCCGAGGCCGGACCGTCCCACAGTCCGAATACGGCGCGTAGCGCCTCTGACTGCGGCTCGTGCAGGAGGTGTAGTCCGGGCAGCAGTAGCTGGTGGAGCGTCGCGAATGCCATATCGGCTTCGGATTCGGCACAGTGCACCCGAAGTACCCGCATGCCCGTCGCATTGTCCGCGACGTCGGAGAGCAGCGCGCTCTTGCCGATTCCCGGTTCTCCCGAGACCACCGCCGCCCCGCCCTCGCCCGCCCTGGCACGGTCTATCAAGGCCGCCAGCGCCGCACGCTCCCGGTCGCGGCCGTACAGTGTGCCGGAAGACGAACCGGCGGTTTCCGGCGTAGGTCGTGATCGGTAGTTCGACGAAGGGTTATTCCGGCGCTCGGGATTCATACTCGAGCCAATACTCGCGGAACGCCGGCCGGCGGAACAAGTCAGTAACTTATGCTGGTAGTAAAAACACCAGGATAAGTTACCCGCAAGTTAATGATGCCAATGGTTACGTATAAATTATGATGCCGGCGACGATCCCGTTGTCCAGTGGCCGAATCAGTAAGATCACTAGTCTTCTTCGCTCCAGGTTCCGCACTGAAGTCTGCGACGTTTCGGGCAAACTCCGAGGAGAAAGGCGGTTGCATTCCCCCCGTCGATCACACCGGCGCGGTCTCAGGCGACCGGCGCGGCCCGACCTCGGCTTACGTAGGCGTTACCCTGCTCAGGTAATCGATGTATTGCCGAGCGGAGAGGTGCGGTTGAAGGCCACGGAAGACGACGGTCTCGCCAGACGTCGGGAGATTCGCCGATTTCTCATGGCGCGTCGTGGTGCGATTTCACCCGAAGAGGTGGGACTGCCGGGAGGGCAGCGCCGACGCACTGCCGGGTTGCGGCGCGAAGAATTAGCCGCGCTGGCCGGAGTCGGAGTTACCTGGTACACATGGCTCGAACAAGGACGTGATATTCGGGTGTCGCCGGGAACTTTGCGACGGATCGCCAAGGCGCTGCGTCTCACACCGAGCGACACGGCTTATCTTTTCTCCCTCGCCGACCTGCCGACGAACGTTGAGACCGGAACATCGGGTGTCGCCGACCGGACCATACGCGAAACCGTGAGCGGCTTTCGCGCCGGCCCCGCGATCCTCGTCGATCCCTCGTGGGATGTCGAGGCATACAACTACCTGGCGGAAATCGTATTCGAATTCGACGCATACGAGGGCCGGTTTGCCCGGAACCATATATGGCGCTTCTTCATGGATCCCGTTCGCCGTAACAAATATCCCGATTGGGACGATTTGGCTCCGGTGTGGCCGGCGGTCCTGAGGGTCGCGCATGTCAAACTTATGGGCGATCCATATTTCGAAAGCCTGTTGGATGCGCTGCTGACTTCGAGCCCCGAGTTCCGAACGTTCTGGGAGCGTCACGACACCGTCGAACCGGCCGCAACTCCTGGAGTACGAATGAAATTGCCGAATTACGCGACACTGGAGTTCGATTCGGTGCGATTTCGGCCGGTCGACGCACCACTGCACCTTCTCCATGTGCTCAACCCCGCGGACGACCATACGGCGGAGGTGATGCGAACGATGAGCCGTTCTCCACAATGAGCCGCTTCCATGCGGCGAGCACGAGGTCGATCTGTGCGGTGGTGACGTCGCGGTGGGTGAGCATACGCACACGGCCTGGCACCGAGGTCGCCAGTATTCCGTGGGATTCGAGGCGTGCCACCCACTGCCGCGGCGTCCAACCGGTACCGGAAACCTCGGCGAACACGATATTCGTCGGAACCTCCGACGGATCGACCGCGCCGGGCAGTATCTCGGCGATACCCGCCGCCAACCGCCGGGCGTTCTCGTGATCGGAAATCAATCTGTCGTGGCCCTCGTCCAGCGCGACGAGCCCGGCGGCCGCGACCGATCCCGCCTGCCGCCAAGCCGCCCCGAACAGGATCTTCAGCCTGCGGACCTCGCGTATGAATTCGGCGTCTCCGGCGAGAACCGAGCCGATCGGGGCGCCCATGCCTTTGGAAAGGCTGAGCATCAGCGCATCGGAATGTGCGGCGTACTCCGCCACCGTCGCGCCGGTCGCCGCGCACGCGTTGAACAGGCGAGCGCCATCGAGGTAGAGCGGAACACGATGAGCGGCGGCCACCGAGGCGAGTTCGGCCACCGAGTCCACCGGCATGGGCCAGCCACCGCCGAGTTGGTGTGTGTTCTCGAGAACTACCAGGTCGACATGCCCCACGTCGTAGGGATCCGGCGCCAGCGACCGGTCGAGATCATCCGCGGCGAGCTGCCCGTGACTGCGGGCCTGGACCCGCCGGAAGGCGATACCGGAAAGCGCCGCGGACGAATGCGATTCCATACCGCAGACATGGGACCGCGCCTCGCAGACGACGAAATGCCCCGATCGGACGAAGGCGTGCATGGCAATCTGATTACACAAGGTCCCAGTGGGCAGGAAGGCCGCCGCCGGCTTGCCGGTGAGTTCGGCGACCCGATCCTGTAGCCGGTTCACCGTCGGGTCGTCCCCGTACCAATCGTCTCCGACGTCGGCGCGGGCCATCGCCCGGCGCATGGCGTCGGTCGGTCTGGTCACGGTGTCCGATCGAAGGTCGATGATCTCGTCCACGATCATCCGCGCTCCTCGAACACCGTGATCAACTGCTTGATTCCACGGTCGATATCACGGTCGGCCACGTTGGCGAAGCTCAGACGGATCGTGTGGCGATGGCGGTGGGCGTCCTCGGCATAGAACACGCTGCCGGGAAGATAGGCGACGCCTTGTTCTAGCGTGGAATGCACGGCGGTATCCGCGTCGAATCCCGGCGGCCCCTCCAGCCAGAGAAACATGCCACCGTCCGGCTTCTGCCAGCGGAACTCGGGCGAGAAATGCCGATCGAGCGCGGCGACGAGCGTATCGAGCCGTGCCGAGTAGGTGTCGATGATTCGTCGGAGATGCGCTTCCGCGTATCCGCTCTCGAGAAACTCCGTCGCCATGGCCTGACAAAGTGTCGAGGTCTGCATATCGATGTTCTGTTTGAGCGCCAGCGTGCCGTCCGACAGCCGCTCCGGGATCACGACGATCCCGATCCGCACGGCCGGCGCGAAGGTCTTCGACAACGAGGTGAGGTAGACGACGTTCTCCGGCGCGTACGACCACAGTGCGGGCACCGGATCACCGTGGTACCGCAGGTCGGCGTACACGTCGTCTTCGATCACCAGGGCGCCCCGGCGGAGAACGATCTCCGCGATCTGCTGCCGGCGCACGGCCGGCACGGTGCGACCGGTCGGATTCTGAAAGGTCGGCAGCGTATAGAGGAAGGCGACCTCGGGCGACAGCGCCTCCGCCAGCGCTTCGGGCACAATGCCGAACTCATCGCACGCTACCTCGCGCACGGTCGCGCCGTGGCTTCGGAAGCTCTTGACGGCGGGCCCGTAGGTCGGCGATTCGACCAAGACGACATCACCTTCGTCGAGCAGTGCCATGCAGAGGTTGTGCAGGGCGCCCGACCCACCCGTTGCGATATGGATTGCTCTGCCGGAGCAGGAAATACCGCGCTTGCGTACGAGTTCTCGGGCATGCCCGAGCAGCGGCGCGAATCCCTGTGTCATACCGTATTGGAGGATCGCGGGCCCGTACTTCGCGGCCGCTTTTCGCACGAGTTCGGACATCAGGTCGACCGGCAGCAGGTCCGTATCCGGAGACCCGACCGCGAAGGAGACAACGTCGGGCCGACGGGCCAGCACGGCGAAGATCTCATCGATCGGGCCGCTCCGGGCCGCGGCCGCCGCCCGGCTATATCGATGTGGCATTCCTACACCACCGCGAAACGGGAATGACGGAGGTCGGCAGCCATCGCCTGCGCACGGATATCGTATTCCGGCGACAGCACGACGTCGTCGTCGAATTCCGGGTCCGTCCTCATCTCCACGGCGATCAGCGTATGCGTCGCGCTCAGATTCACCGCGACGTGGACCACGCCTTCCGGGATGTACATGAATTCGCCGGGGCCGTGGAAGTACGGAACCAGGTCAGGTCCGATCAATGTTGCCGCATGCCCCTCGGTGCATACGACAATGATTTCCGAACGCGCATGGTAATGCGCCTTGGATGATTTTCCCGGCGGCATGTTCACCAGCCCCGCGGAGATATTGGTCGTGCCACACCGGCTGTGCGTGATACACGGGGTGAGAATCTGTCCCTGGCGCCCGATCACGGCCGCGGAATCGAAGGGACGCGCCACGAGAGCGGATTTCGGATGCGCACATTCCATTTCGGAATTCCTCATCTAACTCTGAATGAATCTGCCCGGACCCGTAATCCGACTCGAGCAACCGATCAGTCGGTATCCGGCGTGCTCAGTGTGCTCCGCTGAGCCCCACCGCGGTATCAGTGGAACCGCCGGTCTTCGCCTACCCGCGGCCGCGGCGCCCCCGAACGCAACGCCACCCAGCGATCCCAGTGGTCGGCCCAGCGCTGTTCGAAAAATTCCCGGTAGATTCTGCCGCTGTCACTTCTGAATTCGGACGCGTACAGGGCACCGACCTAGGCGCGGGCCGTCCGGCGCAGTTGCTCCCCAGCCCGGCTGAGGATCTCGGCGCCGATCTGCTCCGCCAGCCGAGTCAGCTCAGGCCGAGTCGATGAGCAAGCGGCACAGGGTTCCTGCGGCCGTGTTGTTCTCCGAGTTGCTGTCCGAGAGCTCGGTCGGCGGTCACCACCCTGTCGGCGGCGCCGGACACCTGTGTGCCGAAACCTTTGCGACACCACCTGTCCACCCACATCACCCCGCTCACGTCCACATTGTCGAAGGTCCCGCCGCCCACGCGCACCGCGCGAATCGCCAGTCCTCCGGCCGGGAGGAAGCGCCGGATGGGCGAAATCACCAGTATCGGACCCGGTCTTGCACAATTTAATGGTCCGTCGCCCACCGGGCCGCTAGACAGCGGTATAGTGCTTCCATCCCGGCACGAGGACGGCCATGCGGAACGACGAACACGCAAAGATCAATTTCGTTGTCACACGACTCGCCGCGAGTCATCCCGAAACGCCTTTCGAGACCGTAGCAGCAACTGTGACACGAATTCATGATCGTTTATCGAAGGCAGCAGTACGCGACTACCTTCCCGCACTGGTAGAGCATTGCGCGGAACGTGAGCTTTCCGGTATACCACCCAGGCGACTACGGTCACGTTAGCTATTTTTCGCCATCCAACCCATGGCGAACCACTCGGTACGGCTGAATCGACGACGATAATTCCAGCCAGTACTTTCTGTCATCCATCGATGTTTGAACAGACCATGATCATAGGTTGAGCGCTTTCGAGCGAGCAAGGTTCGATAAGGTGATGAGATCGACGCTCCGGTTCTCACGGAGTCGAATGGAATCAAAGCGCGCACCAAAGGCGCGCAAAACCGGCGGCATCAGTCTCTCGGTCTCGTTGTCGAGTCGACGGGCTGTCAAGGTCTATATCGTCTTCATCGCCCTGTTCGTATTCCCGGGAATCGTCGGCGCGGTTGCCACCGCTCAGTCCGGGGCGTCCGCGAACCAGGAGCTCGCGTGGATGGAGGTGCGCGATTCTTCGGGCGTCTCCTTGTCGAATTATCTGATCGTGACCGATTACAGCCTTTTCAATCCGGGCAAGACGGTGGTGTCGGCCCTGCTCGAGCTGGAGTTCGTGGGCTATATGGCGATCGTGACCTCCGCGATCTGGATGATCGGCTTCGTTCTCGGGCTCGGCTGGTTGAGCACGGTGGGCGTGGCGCTGCAGGGCACGGCCGAAGGCATGACCGGCCAGGTCGCCACCACGGCCGCATTGTTCACCGGGGTCACCATGGGTGCTCTCGTCGTGGGGATATTCATCATCCGTGGCCATTTCGCGAAAGCGAAGGTACAGGTGGTGACGATGTTCATCGTGGCGGTCCTGGGCCCGGTGTTTCTCGCCGATCCACTCGGCGAGGTGCTGTCGGCCGACGGGTTCTTCGCGCAGGCCCGCAATGTCGGGATCGCGGTCGCCGCGGGGGTGAACGGCAACAGCAACCCCGACCCGGACCAGGTGGTGGCGACGATGCAGGAGACGCTCGCCGAAAACTTCGCGCGTAAACCGGTGCAGGTGTGGAACTTCGGACACGTCATCGACGAGCGGCCAGGTTGCGGCGCCGCATGGACCGCGGGCGTGCGGTCGGGCAGCGGCGACAGAGTCCTCGAGGCGATGCACGCGTGCGGTGACCAAGAGGCCTACGTGCATGCGAAGAACCCCGGAATGGGCCAGGTCGGAGCTGGGCTGATCCTGCTGGTTTCCGCGATCGTCCTGCTGGGATTCTCGGTGTATCTGGCCGGGAAGGTCTTCGGCTCGACGATGCGCACCATTTATCATCTGTTTCGGGCCATCTTCGGCTTCGCGTTCGGTGGTTTCGTCTACGGTCCGACGCAGATCGCCCTCATTCGGGACGCGACGGACGCACTGATCGGTGCGGTGCGCATGTTCGCCTATGTCGTGTTCATCGGCATCTACACGTTGTTCATCGGCAACCTTTTCCGGCAGGCGCCGGGACAGGTCACCTCGGTGATGTTCATAGCGGCCATCGTCATGGTGGTCGCGATCTTCCAGCTGGCACGGCTGAGCAAGGGCATGGATCGCGGCCACGAGTGGATGTCGCAGCGGCTGGCGGGGGCCGCACTCGGGGACCGGCCCGGCGGCGGCATGACCGGCGGCGCCGTGGGAATGGGGACTACACGCGCGAATGGATCGCTCGCGACCGGCTTGCTGGCCGGTCTCGGCGCGGTGAGCACGATCAGCAATTCACCGGCCACCGAATGGCTGGCCGGACGGACACGCTCACCGCTGCGACCATTCGCGAGGACCGAAAGAGGAGCGCAACTCGCCAGCTGGGACGTGTGGAACAGTCCAGGCTTCGGCGGTACACAGGGTTGGTATCGCCAGTCCTACCTCAACCGCCAGCAGTTCGCCGAGGCCGCACGCGAGGGCGCGACACAATACGGCGGCCTCAACACCATCAAAGGCGTGGCCGCGGCGCTGCAAGGCGTCCAAGACCGCGGCGGGACACTCGCCGACGCTCAGGGCGCACTGCTGGGAGCCGGTTTCACCGACCAGAGGCTCATCCGATACGGCGTGCGTTCCTGGGGCATCGTCGACGCCAACGCCGAGGACGAAACACTGGCCGACAAACACCTCGGTCACGTCGTCGCGGCAATGCAGCGCGCGCAGCATTCGGCCAACCTGGTCGCGCGCGGACGGGGCGACGCGACGGAAACAGCCGCCGACCTGGCGACACTGCAAGCATCGACCTTCCGGTATCGCCGAGCCAATCCTGGCGGGGTCACGCTGGACGGCGGAATCGCCGGCGGCCCGCAGCGAACCTGGGTCGATGACTACATGGCCAATCCGGCACGACGCAAAATCCAAGCGTTGCAGGCATTGGCCAGCGGAGATCCAGCACCGACCGCGTCGGGTCTCGGCGGGATCGACCAGAACGGCGCCGCGCGGATGTTGACCTGGATCGGCAACGACCACGCGATGCGGGTCCAGCAGCACGTCGACCGACTGCTGGTAGACCCGGCCGACCCACAGCGCATACGCGATGCCCGAGCCGCGATCGTCGCCGCC
This sequence comes from Nocardia wallacei, assembly GCF_029868745.1. Taxonomy (GTDB): domain Bacteria; phylum Actinomycetota; class Actinomycetes; order Mycobacteriales; family Mycobacteriaceae; genus Nocardia; species Nocardia wallacei_B. The sequence goes on from NZ_JARWOP010000358.1 coordinate 79,058, forward strand.
ACAGACACCGACCAATGGGCCTCGGGAGTGCATCGCACCCCGTGGAACTCCCTCGCACCGCCGGGATCGAACCTGCCTCCCCGCGACTGGCGGGACCGAATGCGACCCGTGGCCGACTTACTGCGGTGACACGAGCGAGAAGCGTGTTTCACAAGCGGTCCGGAGCGTACGACGACGCCATCGATGCCCAGAATTCGAAATCATCGTCGCCGGGCTCGTACGTCAGACGCCCTGCGTTGAGATCTCCGTCGGGGCCGACGACGGTGAAGTAGACAGCTATGCTGCCGTCGCTCAGACGGCGCACGACCGGCGATTTTCTGGCCATGGCAAACCTCGGTGCTTTCCTGGTCACTCCAGGACATGAATCCGCAAGCTCATGGGCCCCTTTTTCGACCCTGTGTTCGCAGCGTAGCGACAACTACGCATACTTCGGATCGGCAGGATCGCCGGTAAATCGAGCCGAGCGCGGCGCGTCTCGCTCGGTGAGGGCCGCGCGGATAAGTTCGCCGCGCGAGCGCATTTTCAGCTTGTCGAAAATCTTGCGGAGGTGGTAGTCGACGGTCCGGGCGCTGAGGAACATCTGCGCCGCGATCTCGCGATTGGTGAGACCGGCGGCGACGGCTTCGACGATGCGAATTTCCTGTGGCGTCAACTTGTCGGTCAGGATCGATTCCGGGGTGGACTCCACCATCTCCCCCGCCGCGCGCAGCTCCCGGCGAGCACGCTCGGCCCACGCGGTGGCGCCGAGCGATCGGAAGGTCTCGAACGCGGCCCGCAGGGGCAGGCGGGCCTCGGCCTTGCGCCGCCGACGTCGCAGGTACTCGCCGAACAACAGCTGAGTTCGCGCGAATTCCATGGGTTGATCACCACGTTCGTGCAGTGCGAGCGCGCGGCGGAACTCGTCCGCGGCGGCGGGCCCGGCGAGCAATGCCTGGCACCGCGCCGCCACGGCGCACAGTTCGGGGGAATGCGCCGATGCGGACCGCCGCGCGAGCGGTTCGAGCGCACGAACGGCCAGCTCGGTCTTGCCCGCTTGCACGGCCGCCTCGATCAAATCCGGCGTCTGCACCAGCAGCATCCCCGGATGATCGAAGTCGCCCGGAGGCTGGAGATTCGCCAAGGCCGCATCGGCTCGACCGGCGGCCAGATCGAGCAGACCGAGCGCCCGTCTGGCGGTGAGAATGATATCCACGAGGCGACGCGGCACCGCCTCGGCCAGGACCTCGTAGGCGAGGTCACGCGCCCGCTGCTCTTGTCCCCGCAGCGCCGCCGCCAAGGCCAGGGCGCTGCGATGCCAGCAGCTCGCGTTGGACTGCCCGATCTCCTCGGCGAGCCGATACCCCTCCTCCGCCGAGGCCTCCGCCGAACGAAATCTCCCACCGGCGATGTCGTCGCTCACCACCCGTTCCAAGGCCCAGACCACGAGCCCCGCCGCGCCGACGCGCCGCGCGTTCCGCACGGCCGCCCGATTCAGCTGCCGGCCCAGCTCCCTGTCGCCGAGGCCCCACAGAATTCCGCTCGCCCAGCACAGCAGGGCGGGATCGGTAAGTCCCGCCACAATTTCCTTGTCCGCGGGCGCCAGGCCGTCGGGCTTTCCCGCGCGCACCCGGAACGCGCCGCGGAACAGTCTGAGCAGCGCGTCGTGGCCGTCGGTCCCCGTGAGCGGCAGTTGTTCCACGATCTCCACGATCTCCGACGACGCGGTGGGCATATTCGCGTGGTAGCCGGCCTCGCCGAACAGCATCAGCAGTGGAATGGCCTGTCGCGGTTGGGATTCCAGCACCGCCGGGATCAGCGGGCGGAGCATGGCGACCGCGTCCGCGGGCATGCCGGTGTGCAACTCCATCGACGCGCGCAACCACGTCACATCCCGGTGTATCGACTCGCCGACCCGGCCCTCCCGGTCGATCAGTTCGAGCATCCGGCCGACACGGTCGAGGTCTCCGGCGTTCCACCAGGCCGCGGCCGATCGGTAAAACCGCCGCGAACGCCGCGGTCCGTCCGTACTGAGCTCGCCCGCCCGCGCGAACAACGCCGCGGAGGTGGCCGAACTGACCCGGGCGGCTCCGTCGGCGGCTCGCTCGAGTTGCTCGGCGAGTTCCTCGTCCGGTCCGTCCACCGACTGCCCCAGATGCCAAGCGCGGCGCTCGATCTCGTCGGCGGCGGTGCCCATCGCCGCGGCCAGCGCCCGGTGCGCGTCCCGGCGATCCGAGGCGGTGGCGCCGTGGTAGACGGCCGAGCAGATCAGCGGGTGGCGGAACGCGATGGTCGCCGCGTCCGTCTCGACGACGAATTCGTCCAGCGCATCGAGTTCTCCTGCTGCCGAACCGAATTCGTCGGCGGCACGAGCCAATACCGCCCGCCGGAGATGCCCGGCGGTCGCGATCAGCAACAGCAGCCGCTGCCGGGGCCGGGTGAGCTGCTCCACCCGTGCCCGGAACGCCGCCCGCAACCGGTCGGCGAGGAGTAGTGGCGTGGACGGCGGCACACCGTCGCGGATGACCTCGGCCGGAAGCTCGATGATCGCCAGCGGATTGCCCGCGGTCGCGTCCAGGACCACATCCCGCTCGGCCGACGACAGTCGCGAACCGGTCCGCTCGAGCAGCAGCCGACCGGCCGCTTCCCGGTCCAGGGCGTGCAATGGCAGGTCGAGTGCGCCCGGCACCGCGAGCGGCGGGCGTTCGTCCGTCCTCGAAGCCAGCACCAGCACAATCGGTTCCGTGTCGAGCCGTCTCGCGACGAACTCCAGCACACCCATCGAGGGCCGGTCGGTCCAATGGACGTCATCGACCGAACACAGCAGGGGCCGATCTCCGGCCAGGTCCGACAGCAGCGACAGCGTCGCCAGTCCGACCAGGAACCGGTCGGGCGCGGAGCCTGCCGCGAGCCCGAAGACGACGCGCAGCGCGGCCGCGAGCGGCTCCGGCAACCGGTCGACCTCGCCCAGAACCGGGAGCAGCAGCTGATGCAGTGTGGCGTAACCGAATTCGGACTCCTGCGGCACGCTCGTCGCGCGCAGTACCCGCACTCCGGCGGCTTCGGAGGCGAGACTGTCCAGCAGCACGCTCTTCCCGATTCCGGGCTCGCCGTGCACGATGACGGCCGCGCCCTGCCCGGCGCGGGCTTGCTCCAGCAGGGCCGCCACCGCTGCCAGTTCCTTCTCGCGACCAACCAGCACGGGTACCAGACTAGCCTCGGTCAGAGCTGGGAACCGCTCGCCACCTGCGGGAACTTCGTCCATCCGGGCACGTCGTCCCGGCATCGAAGGTCGACTCGCCGACACTTTGCGCGCCTATCCACGAGTCGCGGAGAGCCGATTTCCGCCCGCCCGCACCCACGCGGTGACGAAGGCGACCACGAACGCCAGGTGCACGACGAGAAAGAGCTTGGCGAGATCGCGCGCCTCACCGGTGGCGACGCCCCACACGTCGTTGGCGGCGACCACGCCGAAGCCGACGAGATTCGCCAGTACGACCGTGTTCCGGATCGACGCCGGTGCGGTCTTGCGCGCCATCCAGTTCAGCACGGCGATGCCCAGCATCGGCCCGCCCAACAGCCGAAGCAGTGCGATCAATTGCGGCGACGCGTCCTCGGGCACGGCGTCGACGCCGAATTGCACCGGCACGAGAATCAGCGAAAGCCCAATGGCGCCAAGGTAGATCGCGGCAAGCACGAGAAGTGGTTTGTACATGTGAATCCGTGTCCCGTTCCCTAGCGGATAGCTTGTCTATCCATAATGGGAAGCTACACTATCCACATGGTGGAGTCCAGAGTCGCCTCGGGCATGCGGATGGCGGAACTGAGCCGGGAGTCCGGTATGGCGGTCGCGACGATCAAGTACTACCAACGCGAAGGTCTGCTTCCCCCTGGGGAATTGACCAGCCCCAACCAGGCCCGCTACGGCGCCGCACACGTCCGGCGCCTCAAACTGGTCCGTGCGCTGATGGAGATCGGGGGGCTGTCGGTCGCCGACGTGCGCGAGGTCCTCGCCGCCGTCGACGAGCCACAGAGTTCCACCCACGACATCCTCGGATTGGCCCAGCACGGTTTGCCCGCGCCACGGGTGCGGGTCGACGACGCGGATCGGGCATGGGCGATGCGGCTGATCGAACCCGTACTGGCCGAACGCGATTGGCGGCCACCGCCGCAATCAGCGCTGATCGAGGATCTGGTCGGGGTGCTCTGCACCTTCCGGGAGGTCGGGCACGAATGGGTGCTCGGCGCGTTGTCGTGCTACGCGGAATCCGCCGATCGCGTCGCCGCCGCCGACATCGGCGCGGTCGCACGCCTGGGTTCGGTCGATGCTGTGGTCGAAGGCGCGGTCGTCGGAACCGTCCTCGGCGATGCCCTGCTGGCCGTCCTGCGGCGTGTCGCCCACGCGGAGATATCCCGCAAACGGTTCAATTCCCGGCAGGCACGGTCCGAGCCGTGACGAACCCGGCCGAACAGCGCCCTTGTCGCAGATGGTGCGGAAGGTGTCGGTTCCGACACTACCGCTTGCCGAATGCCCGCCATAGGTTCTGCTTGTGGCCCGGCTCGAAGACATGATGGCGAAAGGAAGCGAGCTGGTACTGCGCGGTCGCGAGCGAGAGCGAGCGCTACTGGGAAATCTGTTGCGCTGTACCATGATCGGCCACGGCGGCGCGGCTCTGATACATGGGGATCCGGGGATCGGCAAGAGCGCGCTACTGGAAGACGTCGTGCACCGCGCGAACGGAATGCGGGTGCTCCGCGTGACATGTGTCGAACCGGAATCCGACCTCGGGTACGCGATGCTGCATCGGCTGGTCACACCCGCGCTCGCGCGGATCGATCGACTGCCCGCGCCGCAAGCCGACGCGCTACGCACCATTTTCGGGCTGGCGGACGGTGCGACACCGGATCGTTTCCTGGTCGGCGTGGCGACTCTCTCGCTGCTCTCCGAGCTGGCCGGCGAACAGCCGCTGGTGTGCCTGGTCGATGACGCGCAGTGGGCGGACCGCCCGTCGCTGCACGTGCTCGAGTTCGTGGCGCGGCGATTGGCGACCGAACGGGTCGCGGTATTGATCGCAACCCGCACCGAGGAGTACCCGCTCACGGTCAGCGGCGTCTTCGATATGCCTCTGACCGGCCTGGATCGCGAGTCGGCACGGGCGCTTCTCCGCGAGCGCGCCGGTGCCGAATTGTCCGCCGCCCAGCAGGAGACAATTCTGGATGCGGCGGTCGGGAACCCTCTGGCGCTGCGGGAGCTCCCGGCCGAGGTGCTCCGTGCGAATGTCGTGCCGGAACCACTGCCGCTCGCCGACGAGTTGCGGCACGCATTCCTGCGTCGGGTTCAGCGTCTCAGTGCGCCTGTGCAGCAACTCATGCTGCTGATCGCCGCCGACGGCCGCACGCACTACAGCACGCTACGCCGCGCTTTCGCCGTGCACGCTCCCGCCGTGGAATGGACGTCGGCCGGGCTCGACGCACTCGATGATCTGCTCACCATGGACGAGGCCTCGGTGATCGCATTCCGCCATCCGCTGATCCGGTCGGCGGTCTACCACGGCGCCGACCCGGACGAACGCCGACGGGCACACCATGCCCTTGCCATCGCGCTGCAAGCCGACGACGACGCGGCCGAACGGCGCGCGTGGCACCTCGGACAAGCCGCCGACGGCGAAAACGAGGCCACCGCCGCCGAATTGGAACGATCGGCCTACCGCGCGGCCCGCGTCAGTTCGGCGACCGCGGCGGCGCTGCTCGCGCGGAGCGCGGAGCTGAGCGCCCCCGGCCGACAGCGGTCCCGTCGCAGCTTCGAATCCGCCGCAGCCTGGTGGACCAGCGGCGACTTCGACCGCGCCGCCGCGATGCTCGAGGGCATTCACGGCCAGGATCAGCCCGACAGACCCCGGCGATGGGACGTCATCTGGCTGCAGGCGTCGCTGGAATTGCACATCGGCAATCCCTCGAAGGCTTTGTCTCTGCTGCGACCGATCCTCGTCCCTGCGGCGGAAACGAGTGTCTCTCTCGCACTTCCGTTGTTGGTTCTGTTCAACGAGGCGGCCTTCTGCGCGAATGCCGATGCCTGGGCGCACGTCGCCGGCGCGGCCGAGCGGCTCACGCCGTCCGGTAACGAGATCGCGGATGTCCTCGCGCGGCTGCTCCGCGGCAGCTGCCGGGTCCGTGCGGGGCAGGACGCCGGATTGGCGCCCGGGGATCTGGACGCGGTGGAGCAGTCGACCGATCCGGCCCACCTGTGGTGGGCCAGCGGGTTCATGCTCGGCCTCGGCCACAAGGATCGAGCGCGGCGGTTGTGCAGGCTCGCGACCCAGCATGCCCGGCGACTGGGTGCCGCGGTGTTCCTGCCCTGGGCCTTGTGGCGCGTGGCCAGCGACGACCTCGGGGCGGGCCGCTTCCGCTCGGCAGAGGCATTCGCCGAAGAAGGTCGCCAGATCGCGGAGGAAACCGGACAGATCAATGCCGGACTGGCTTTGCGCGGCTCGCTCGCCATGCTGGCCGCGCTGCGTGGTCAGGAGGAATCTGCCGAGGAGCTGGCCCTCAGCGTGATCGCCGAGGGCTCGGCCCAAGGCATGACCGGTGCCGTCGTCATCGCCCACCGGGCGCTCGGCCTGCTCGACCTTGCCGCCGACCGCCCCGGCCGGGCACTCGAGCACTTCGAGCCACCGTCGAGCGACTCCTACCTCGGATTGGGGATGGTCAACGTTCCCGACCTGGTCGAAGCCGCGGTGGCGGCGGGCCGGCCGGAATTGATCGCCGAGCCACTCGCCGCGTTCACTCGGTGGGCGGACACCGCGAACAGGCCCGACCTGAGTGCTCTCGCAGCCAGATGCCGCGCGCTGACGTCTTCCGGCGACACCGCCGACACCGAATTCCGCCGCGCCCTGGGCTTCCACGCGCACACAGACCAACCGCTCGAGCACGCACGGACCCAGTTCCTTTTCGGACAGCACTTGCGCCGCGAACGTCGCCCCACCGATGCCCGCGATCCTCTCCGCATCGCCCTCGCGACGTTCGAATCGCTCGGAGCCCGAGCATGGGCCGACCGCGCACGCGACGAACTACGGGCCGCGGGCGAAACCCGCAAAACCCCCGTCACCGACCGTGCCGCCGACCTCACCCCCCAGGAGGCCCGCATCGTCGAGGCCGTCACCGGCGGACTCACCAATCGCGAAATCGCGGCTCAGCTGTTCCTCAGTCCGCGAACGATCGACTACCACTTGCGGAAGGTCTTCGTGAAAATGGGAGTCAGCTCGCGCGCCGAACTTACCCGAGACGTGCTGCACGGAGCCGGGACGAAACAGCCCCTCGTCGACCAGCCGAGCACCGGTGATCGTGCCGGCGGGTAGGAGCGCGTGCTGCTGCCGACGATGGCCGAAGCTGATCCGCTGCGAGCGGTGTCGTTGCTGATGCTGTTCGGGGAAGCCAGCTTCCACGCGAACCTGCCCATCGAGTGGGCACATGTCGGAGCCATCGCCGAGAGATTGCCGATGTCCGG
>NZ_JARWOP010000359.1 GCF_029868745.1 Nocardia wallacei
AATCCACATCGTCCCCGAACTCCCCAAAACCCGCTCCGGCAAAATCATGCGCCGCCTCCTCCGCGACATCGCCGAAGGCCGCGAACCCGGCGACACCTCCACCCTCGTCGACCCCAACGTCTTCCACGCCATCCGCCAACAGAAGTCGAACTGACAGACAACAGCACCCGCACCTTCCGATACGCCGTAAAACAAACCGGGCGGACCCGTTAGAATGTCGTAAGGAGTGCCGGGAAGTCTGGTCGGCGTGTTGTCTCGTCGACCGAAAGGCGCCCCGTGATCGTTGCGCTCCGCTCCGAACTCGCCCGCTTTCTCCGTACCGAGACCGTCGGTGGCGCGCTGCTGTTGACGGCCGCGGCAATCGCGCTGCTGTGGGCGAATTCGCCGTGGAGCGAGAGTTACTTCGCCTTCTCCGATACCGAACTCCCGATCGCGCCACTGCATTTGGATCTGACCGTCGCGGAATGGGTCGAGGACGGGCTCCTCGCGGTGTTCTTCTTCGTCGCGGGCCTGGAACTCAAGCGTGAATTGGTGGTCGGCGAACTCGCGGATCGCAAGCGGGCCGCTCTGCCGGTCATCGCCGCCGTCGGGGGTGTGATCCTGCCCGCGGTGATCGCCGCGGGCATCGGGTTCGGCGTCGAGGGCATGGAACGCGGATGGGCGATTCCGGTCGCCACCGACATCGCCTTCGCGCTGGCGGTGCTCGCACTGACCGGCTCCCGGATTCCCGCCACCGCGCGGGTGTTCCTGCTGAGCCTGGCGGTCGTCGACGATCTCATCGCCATCGTCCTGATCGCGATCCTGTTCACCACGTCGATCGCGATCGGCTGGCTGCTCGCCGCGGCGGCCTGCTTCCTCGCGTGGGCGCTGGCCCAGCACCGGCGGCTGCGGTCGCCGTTGATCTACGTGCCGCTGGCGCTGGTGGCCTGGTATGCGTTGCACGAGGCGGGAATTCACCCCACCCTGGCCGGTGTGCTGTGCGGACTACTGACCCGGGTGCGGCCCGACGCCGACGAGGACGAGGCGCCCGCGACCCGGCTCGAGCATCTGTTCCAGCCGATCTCCGCGGGGGTGTGCGTGCCGCTGTTCGCGCTGTTCGCCTCCGGTGTCCCGCTGTCGGCCGCGGTGTTCGGCGAACTGTTCACCGAGCGGCTGGCCTTGGCGATCATGGTCGGCCTGCTGGTCGGCAAGACCCTCGGACTGTTCGGCACGAGCTGGGTCGCGATCCGCCTCGGCATCGCCGAACGCCCCGCCGGTCTCGGCAACCGCGACATGTTCGCCCTGTCGGTACTGGGAGCGATCGGCTTCACCGTTAGCCTCTTGGTGGCAGAACTTGCGTTGGCGAATGATGTCGCCGCCGCCGAACTGGCGAAAGCAGCCGTGTTGCTGACGTCAATGGCGGCTTCCCTGATCGGTTCGGCGCTACTGTTGCGACGAGGCCGCGCTCATCAGGCGCGACGGCACGCCCACGTGGCCGCAGCACACGAGTAGAGCCGGACAGCACCGGGGACATGGAGAAGGGTCGAGCATTGAGCTTCACAAACGGCGGTAACGGTAACGACGGGGGCCGCAACCGGAGCATCACCGCTATTCCGCTGTCCGAGGTCGATACGACGAAGAATGCCAGCATCGGTGATCTGGTACGCGATGCCGCCGAGCAGATGTCGACCCTGGTCCGCGCCGAGGTGGCGCTGGCCAAGGCCGAGGTGACCGGCGAGATTCGCAAGGGCCTGCAGGGCAGCGTGTATTTCATCGTGGCGCTGACCATCCTGCTGTTCTCCTCGTTCTTCTTTTTCTTCTTCCTCGCCGAACTACTCGATGTCTGGCTGTATCGGTGGGCGTCGTTCCTGATCGTGTTCGCCCTGATGGTGGTCGCGGTCGCGCTGTTCGGTTTCCTCGGTTATCGGAAGGTGCGCAAATTGCGTGCGCCGGAGAAGACCATCGAGTCGCTCAAGGAGACCCGCACGGTGCTGCCGCACGGCCTCGGCTCGCACGCCGAGCACCCGGCGCTCGACGGCGCCACCTCGACCGATCGGCCGGGCAGGTAGTCCCGGCGACTACGCTGTATCGGCGTGTCGTCTAACCCGAGCCCGGATCCGTCCAGCGTCCGCTACGACGGACCGTGGGCCCATAAGGACGTGCATGCCAACGGCATTCGGTTCCACGTCGTCGAGGCGGAGTCACCGCGGCAGGCCGCCGCGGCGGATCCGCCGCTCGTGGTGCTGCTGCACGGTTTCGGCGACTTCTGGTGGTCGTGGCGGCATCAGCTGACCGGGCTCGCCGAGCAGGACTACCGGGTGGTCGCGGTCGATCTGCGCGGCTACGGCGATTCCGACAAACCACCGCGCGGCTACGACGGCTGGACGCTGGCCGGTGACGTGGCCGGACTGATCCGGGCGCTCGGGCACAGCGAGGCGACGCTGGTCGGGCACGCCGAGGGCGGCCTGGTGTGCTGGGCGACCGCGGTGCTGCATCCTCGGCTGGTGCGCTCCATCGCGCTGGTCGGTTCGCCGCATCCGGTCGCGTTGAAGCAGGCGGTGCTGCGCGATCGGCATCAGCGCGCGGCGTGGCTACCGAACTTCCTGCGTTATCAGCCGCCCCGCTACGGCGAACGGCTGCTGACGGTCAACGACGGGTACGAGGTCGAGCGACTGCTGCGGCAGCGGGCGGGCTCGCGCTGGGCGGGCACCGCGGAATTCGTGGACACCGCCCGCCGGATGCGGCAGGCGATCCGCATCTCCGGCGCCGCGCACTGCGCGCTGGAATATCAGCGCTGGGCCTTCCGCAGCCAATGGCGTCCGGACGGCGCCCGTTTCATGGCGACCATGCGGGAACCGATCCGGGTGCCGGTGCTGTCGCTGCACGGCGGCTCCGACCGGTACATCCTCGATTCGACGCTGCGCCGCGAACACCCTCTCGCGCCCGATCGCCGGGTGGTCGAGATTCCGGACGCAGGCCACTACGCGCACCAGGAGAGCCCGGACGCGGTCACGGCGGAGCTGGCGAAACTACTGGGCTGAGCCTCGACGCCGCAGTTGACTCGGAGTCGGCTCCAGGTTCTACGGTGCTCAACGCCACCTTCGTCGCGAAGAAGGTGTTCGGCGAGCGCGGCCTGCTGCCGGTCTCCGCACCGGAGACCGGCACCGCCTAACTCAGCACGCACTCACCGGTCGGGACCTGCGCGCTCGATGATTCGGCCGAATTCAGTGCGTCGCGAACCTCGTTGAGGGTCAACGCGTAACCCGTGTCCTCGTCGACCACGGCGGCGCCGAAGACCAGGCCCAGCACCTGACCCTTCGTATCCACCAGGGGCCCACCGGAATTGCCCGCCCGCACCCGGCCGCGCACGGTGTAGACCTCACGCTCCACGGTGCCGGTCTTGTAGATGTCAGGCCCGGTCAGCTCCAGGGTCTCGCGCACCCGGGCGGCGCTCGCGGTGTACGGACCGCCGCCGGGATAGCCGAGCACGATGGAACTCTGGCCGGAGGCGCCCGGCTCCGGGGCCGGCGGGATCGCCGGCGCGTTGAGCCCCGGCACGGCGAGCACGGCCACGTCCTTGGACGGGTCGAACAGCACCACGGTCGCGTCCAGCGCGCCGCGCGCGGTGTCGACCTGCACGGTGTTGGTACCGGCGACCACGTGCGCGTTCGTCATGACGCGCTCGGGAGCGATCACGAAACCCGAACCCTCCAGCGCGCGCTGGCAACTCGGCGCGACACCACGGATGCGCAGCACACTGTGCTGCAGATCCAGCGCGACGGGGCTGTCCAGCACGCTCGGGTCCGGCGGCTCGACCGCGGCGATCGGCGCGCGGCCGAACGGGCCGATCACATCCGGCAGGCCGGAGGTGTTGAGCAGCTGGGAGAACTCGTTGGGCAAGCGGCGCAACCAGTTCGGCGCCACCTCGTTCACGTCGGAGAGCACGCGCGAGCCGTTCACCGCGGCCGCGATGGCGGGCTGCGAGGACGACGCCAGCGGCAGCGCCAGCAGCCAGGCGGTCACCAGCACGGCCACCGTCTGCAACGCGGCGCCCACCACGCTGTCGACGCTGCGCGTGAACGGATGCCGCATCCCGCTGCGCGCCGCGCGGCCGAGCACCATCCCGGCCACCTCGCCGATGATCACCAGCGCCACGATCAGCACCACGCCGACCAGCACGCGTTTTCGGCCCTCGCTGATGTGGACCAGGATGTGCGGCGCGATCAGGATGCCGGCCACCGCGCCCAGCACCACGCCGAGGAAGGCCAGGGCGGACGCGACCGCGCCCTGCCGCCACCCCGAGGAGGCGGCGAGCAGCGCGATGATCACGACCGCGATGTCGAGCCAGGCCGACGAACTCATAACGTCATCCCCACTGCCGCGAGCGAGGCCTGCAGATCACGCACATCGTGGTAATCCCATTCCCGCTCCCATCCCGAAACAGCCAGCAGACCGGCCAGCACACCGGCGGTGAAACCCCAGACCAGCATGCCGTCGACGGCGAACGCCGGACCCATGTACCCCAGCGGATGCCGCACGACGAACCGGTTCGCGGGGTCGATCAGCTCCGAGATCGGCACCCGGGTCACCCGCGTCGCCTCCGCCTCGCTGACCACGCCGACCTCGCCGGGTGTGCGCCAGTAGGCGACCACCGGCGTCACGTCGAATCGCGAGGGCGGCACGAAAATAGGGGGTAGCACCGCGATCGGGTCCACACCGGCCGGGTCCACGCCGGTCTCCTCGCGGGCCTCGCGCAGCGCGGTGGCGATCGGGCCGTCGTCCCCGGGCTCGACGCCGCCGCCGGGGAAGGCCACCTGGCCGCTGTGCTCGCGCAGCGTCGCCGCGCGCTGGGTGAGCAGCACGTCGGCGTCGGCGGGTAACCCGCCCGGGGCCTGCGCATCGGGTTCGGGGGCGCCGCCGAACAGCACCAGCACCGCCGCCGACCGCGGTCGCACGGCCGCCGACACCAAACGCCGGGCGGTCCGGTTCAACACCTGGTTGACCCCCGTCGGGTCGGCGGGCTTGCGCTCGACCACACCGCGCAACCAGGCCGGAATCGCGTCGGTCACCAATTCCGGTCTCGCGCCGGGCATCTCGCCTTCGCGGTCGTGCACACTGCCTCCTCCCACCCCGATCCTCATCCTGTCCTCGCGGCGGCCGCGGGGCACACCCGAGCCGCCCGCCACACCGGTACGTCGCGCCGCTCGGACAGTAATCCGCCGGGCCGGGACTCGCCCGGCACGGTCGTCGACGCGACGGCGCGGCGGGTGAGCGTCCGACGCACCGATTCGATCACGACCGGCCGCGCCCGCGCGAACCGAGTAGTTCCGCGCGCCGACGACGCCGCCGGTCCGCTCATGGTGGATCGTCACCGCCGTCGCGGCCTTGCCCGGCCCGGACATCCCGGCCACTCGCGCACCCGGGAACCGCGGCTCGGTCACGCGCCGACTCGCAGTTCACCGGCGACGGTGGCGGCGATGTCGTCCGCGGTGTCGAACGGGCGGACAACCACTTTCGCGATCGAGCCGTCGGACCGAACCAGGACCGACACGGGCAGGACCGCGGGCGCGCCGACCGCCGCGCGGACCCGGCCGTCGCCGTCCTGCACACCCGGCAGGTGGACATCGAGGTCCCGCAATCGAGCCAGCGCCTTGGCCTCGTCGGGGTCGCTGTGCACCGTCACGACGGTGAGCGCGTCGGGCCGGGCGGCGTACTGCCGCAAGGCGGGAAGCTCCCGGGCGCACGGCTCGCACCAGTACGCCCACAGATTCACCAGCGCGGGCCGACCGGCCAGGGCAGCGCCCAGATCGAGCGGCCGCCCGTCCCGCAAGCACGCGACCGTGATTCCCGCCAGCGGACCCGCCGCGGGGGCAGGCGTCGACTGCGCCGGGCACTCGGCGAGCGCCGCGTCGGCACGCTGACCGTCGGACGCCGCCGCGGGACCGCCGCGCACCGCGGTAGCGGTATTCGCGCGGAGGACCCGATGCTCGCGGGGCCACAGCGCCACGGCCAGCGCGACGACCGCGATCAGCAGCACCAGCGCCCAGCGCCACGCCGCCGGTATCGATCTCACCGGCCCACCAGTTCCAGCAGGTGCTCTGCCTCGGGGCCCTTGATCAGTGCGGCGGCGGTCGCGGGATCGGTCGGTCCGGCGCCGAAGGCCGGGCAGTCGTTGGCCAGGACACAGGCGCCACAGGCCGGTTTGCGCGCGTGGCAGACCCGGCGACCGTGGAAGATCACCCGGTGCGAGAGCATCGTCCATTCCTTGCGCTCGATCAGCTCGCCGACGATGTGCTCGACCTTCACCGGATCTTCCTCGGTGGTCCAGCCCCAGCGCCGCACCAGCCGACCGAAGTGGGTGTCCACGGTGATCCCGGGAACGTCGAAAGCGTTGCCCAGGATGACATTCGCGGTCTTGCGGCCGATCCCGGGCAGGCGCACCAGCTCCTCGAGCGTGTGCGGTAGCACGCCCTCGTACCGTTCGGTCAGCGCCTGTCCCAGCCCGATCAGCGACGTGGTCTTGTTGCGGTAGAAGCCCGTCGGGCGGATGTACTCCTCCAGCTCCACGCGGTCGGCCTCGGCGTAGGCACGGGCATCGGGATACCGGGCGAACAGGGCGGGCGTCGTCTGGTTCACCCGGACGTCGGTGCACTGCGCGGAGAGGATCGTGGCGACTGCCAGTTCGAGCGGGGTGGTGAAATCCAACTCACAGTGTGCGTTCGGAAACGCCACCGCGAGCGTCCGATTCATCCGGCGGGCCCGGCGCACCAGACCCACCCGGGTCTCCTTCGCGAACCTGCGTGCCTGCGAGCCACCAGGCTTCTTGCCGCGGACCGGCTTGCCGTCGGCGGCCGCGGCATCCGGATCGAGGGCGGGCGCGGGCGCGGTGGTTCGGGGTTCACGCACGGGTCCACCATACGGAAGCCCACCGACGCGAGTACGCCCGTGAAGACCCGCCGTGTTCCATCTGAGACCTATTCCGTGTTTACTCACGGTTATGCAAGGACTTGCTGTAGTGCTCTTCCCGGTACTGCTGATGCTGTTCGCGCTGTTCATGGAACGCGTCGAAAACCGGCTCCGCAAACTGCTCGAACCGGAAGAAGAGGTCCAGCAGTACCTGGATCGAGCCAGCAACGCAGAGGTCAACGAGCTTGCCAAGCTCGGTGTGCCCGCCGCCGCGGCCCATTCCGGTCGCCGACGCGCCCGTGGCGAAGAACTGGATGTCGCGCAGGCCAGCTGAGGCCGCGCCACTCCCTCCTGCGCACCGTTCACGCGGTGGATCCGGGAACCAATCCGGCGCCGCGTGCGTTTCACAGACCGTTCGTTACGTGGTGTCTGTCACTACGCTGCGCGAACGCAAAGTAGACTGCACTGTCGGCCGAAGCGCTTCGGTCCAGGACAGAGCCAATCCCATAAGGAGCACATTCGTGGACGAGGCCCTCGCCAGAGCAGGCATCTTCCAAGGCGTCGAGCCCACCGCGGTGGCGGCCCTCGCCAAACAGCTTCAGCCCGTGGACTTCCCGCGCGGCCACGTCATCTTCAACGAAGGTGAGCCGGGCGATCGGCTGTATATCATCACGTCGGGCAAGGTGAAGATCGGTCGTCGCTCCCCCGACGGCCGGGAGAACCTGCTGACCATCATGGGCCCGTCGGACATGTTCGGCGAGCTGTCGATCTTCGATCCCGGCCCGCGCACTTCGACCGCCACCACGGTCACCGAGGTCCGCGCCGTGACGATGGACCGCGACGCGCTGAAGTCGTGGATCGACCAGCGTCCGGAGATCGCCGAGCAGTTGCTGCGAGTGCTGGCGCGCCGTCTGCGCCGCACCAACAACAACCTGGCCGACCTGATCTTCACCGACGTCCCCGGTCGGGTGGCGAAGGCGCTGCTGCAGCTGGCGCAGCGGTTCGGCACGCAGGAGGCCGGCGCGCTGCGCGTGACCCACGACCTCACCCAGGAGGAGATCGCCCAGCTGGTGGGCGCCTCTCGCGAGACCGTGAACAAGGCCCTCGCCGACTTCGCGCACCGCGGCTGGCTGCGGCTCGAGGGTAAGAGCGTGCTGATCTCGGACTCGGAGCGGCTGGCCCGCCGGGCCCGCTAGTCCCGGCCGCGCAGATAGGCGAGCTGCGCCTTGACCGAACTGCGCGCCGCCGGCCACAGGCGCTTGTCGACGTCGGCATAGACCTTGGCGACGATCTGCAGGGGTTTGGCATCGGGCCCGAGTTCGGCGAGGGCCTGCCGCACCTGCTCCAGGCGTTCCCGGCGATGCCGGATGTAGTAGTCGATGACCGGCCTCGCCTCGGCGTGGTCCGGGCCGTGCGCCGGTAGCAGGGCCCGGCCGGACGCCACCTCGGCGAGCCGGTCGAGCGAGGCCAGGTAGTCGCCGAGCGCGCCGTCCCGCGATTCCAGCACCGTGGTGCCGCTGCCGAGTACGGTGTCGCCGGTCAGCACGGCGTCGTCGAGCAGGAACGAGACCGAATCCTCGGTGTGGCCCGGGGTGGCGAGCACGGTCAGCCGCAACCCGGCCGCCTCGATCACCTCGCCGTCCGTCAGCGGTGTGTCGGACTCCCGCAAGAACCGGGAGTCGTGTGCCCGCACGGCGGTGCCGGTCAGTTTCACCAGGCGCTCGATGCCGCCGGTGTGATCGTGATGGTGGTGGGTGATCAGCGTCAGCGCGATCTTCCCGTCGGTCTCCCGTGCGATGGCGTCACTGTGCGCCCGATTCTTGGGCCCCGGATCGATCACGACACAGTCGGACCGGCCCGGGGCACGCAGAATCCAGGTGTTGGTGCCCTGCAAGGTCATCTTGTTGGGGTTGTTCGCCAGCAGCACCGAGGCGGTCGGCGTCACCGGTCGCAACTGTTCGTACGCGGGGTGGGTGCGGGTCATGTGCTGTCCTAACGCCCTGTGCTGCAACGAACTTCCGCTGCCAGATACTTATCGCAGCTTACGACCTAACGCACCTCGGCGATCAGCTCCACCTCCACGGGGGTGTTCCTCGGCAGTTCGAACACGCCGACCGCGGAACGAGCGTGCACACCCGCCTCACCGAATACCTCGCCCAGCAGTTCCGAGGCGCCGTTGATCACCAGCGGCTGGTTGTTGAAGCCCGGCGCCGAGGCCACGAAGCCCACGACCTTCACGATCCGCACCACCGCATCGAGGCCGACCAGATCGTGCACGGCCGCCAGCGCGTTCAACGCGCACCACTTGGCCGCCTCCTTGCCCTGCTCCAGGCTCACCTCGGCGCCGACCTTGCCGGACACCGACAGCTCACCGCCGATGAACGGCAGCTGGCCCGAGGTATAGACGTACGAGCCGGTGCGCAACGCCGGAATGTAGGCGCCCGCCGGTGCGGCCACACCGGGCAGTTCCAGGCCGAGCCGGTCGAGGTTCTCCCGCCATCCCATCAGCTCTTGGCTCGCTTCAGGTAGGCGACGTGCTGCTCGCCGGTCGGGCCGGGCAGCACCGTGACCAGCTCCCAGCCGTCGGCGCCCCACTGATCCAGAATCTGCTTGGTCGCATGCGTCAGCAGCGGCACGGTCGCGTATTCCCACACGGTCACATCACTCATGGGGGAGAGCTTATTGGTGATGTGGTGTACCAGACAGCGGGTGGATCCTGTAGCAGCGGTTTCGGGGCGCGCTATAGGCTCGCGGACGTGGGAGTACCGACTGCGGTGCCCGTTTCGACGGAACCGGGGCTGAAATTAGGGTGGCCGGAGCGCGCGGACAAGGCTCGTCTGCACTATGTCTCCGGCAAGGGTGGTACGGGGAAATCCACGGTATCCGCGGCGCTGGCGCTGGCGCTCGCGGCCGGTGGCCGGCGAGTGCTGCTGGTGGAGGTGGAGGGACGGCAATCGATCGCGCAGCTGTTCGATCTGCCGCCGCTGCCGCCGACCGAGACGAAGATCGCGACGGCCGACGGCGGCGGCGAGGTGATGGCGCTGGCGCTCGACATCGAGCACGCCTTCCTCGAGTACCTCGACATGTTCTACAACCTCGGCTTCGCGGGCCGGGCCATGCGGCGGATGGGCGCCATCGAGTTCGTCACGACGATCGCGCCGGGCCTGCGCGACGTGATACTGACCGGCAAGATCAAGGAATGCGCGGTCCGCACCGACAAGTCGGGTAAGGCGCCGGGCCGTCCCGTCTACGACGAGATCGTCATCGACGCGCCCCCGACCGGCCGCATCGCCAGCTTCCTGGACGTCACCAAGGCGATGGCGGAGGTGGCGAAGGGCGGGCCGATCGCCGCGCAGGCCGAGGGCGTCTCCAAGCTGCTGCATTCCGACCAGACCGTCGTGCACCTGGTCACCCTGCTCGAGGCGCTGCCCGTGCAGGAGACCGCCGACGCCGTCGCCGAACTGACCGAGTCGGAATTCCGCGTCGGCACCGTGATCGTGAATCGCGCGACCGAGGGGTATCTGCCCGCGTCGGTGCGCGCGCGGATCGCCGCCGGCGACATCGATGCCGACGCCCTGCGCGCCGGGCTGACCGAGGCCGGAATCACGCTCTCCGACACCGACTTCCAGGGCCTGCTCCGGGAGGCCGTCGAGCATTCGGCCACGCTGCGGGCGCAGGACGACAGCTCCTCCGAACTGGCGAAGGTCGATTTCAGCCGGTTGTACCTCCCGGGCCTGCCGGACGGAATGGATCTGGGCGGGCTGTACGAACTCGCCGAACATCTGAGCGCACAAGGGGTCCGGTGATGAGTCTGCCCGGTACGGTCACACCGCTGGATATCGCGGGCATCATCGACGACCGGTCCACGCGCGTGGTGGTGTGCTGCGGCTCCGGCGGTGTCGGCAAGACCACCACGGCCGCGGCGATCGCGCTGCGGGCGGCCGAGCGCGGCCGAAAAGTGGTGGTGCTGACCATCGACCCGGCCCGCCGCCTGGCGCAGTCGCTGGGGGTGAGCGATCTGGGCAATGTCCCGCAGCGCGTCGAATTGGGCGCGGAGGCGACGGGCGAGCTGCACGCGATGATGCTGAACATGCGCCGCACCTTCGACGAGATGGTGCTCGAGCACACCAGCCCCGAGAAGGCCGAGCAGATCTTCGCCAACCCCTTCTATCAGACCGTGGCCTCCTCCTTCGGCGGGACGCAGGAGTACATGGCGATGGAGAAGCTGGGCCAGCTCGCCGGCAAGAAGAAGTGGGATCTGATCGTCGTGGACACCCCGCCTTCGCGCAACGCCCTGGATTTCCTGGACGCGCCGAAGCGGCTCGGGAACTTCCTCAACGGCAGGATGATTCGCGTCATCATGGCGCCCGGTCGCGGTGTGGGCCGGTTCGTCACGGGCGCGATGAGCCTGGCGGTCCGAGGTGTGTCGACCGTGGTCGGCGGCCAGATGCTCAAGGACGCGTCGCTGTTCCTGCAGTCGCTGGAGTCGATGTTCGGCGGCTTCCAGGACCGGGCCAACCGCACCTACGAGATGCTGTCCCGCCCCGGCACACACTTCCTCGTCGTGGCCGCCGCGGAACCGGACGCCCTACGAGAGGCCTCGTTCTTCGTCGACCGGCTGTCCACCGATCACATGCCGCTGGCCGGGCTGGTGCTCAACCGCACCCACCCGGTGCACAGCTCGCTGTCGGCGGAGACGGCCCTGGCCGCCGCCGACCGCCTGGCCGCCGACCCGGACGCGGACGATCGGGCCGACAGCGATCCGGCCGCGCTGGCCGCGGACGTGCTGCGCATCCACGCGCACCGGGCGACCACCGCCAAGCGCGAGCAGCATCTGCTGCACCGGTTCACCGGCGCGCACCCGCGGGTGCCGATCGTCGCCGTCACCGCGCTGCCGTTCGAGGTGTCGGACCTGGATGCGCTGCGCGCCGTAGGCGATCAGCTGACCGATCCGGGTGCGGCGGCCTGACATCTCGGCCGACCGCGACCGACGATCCTGGGACGGAAACGGTTCGAGCCCGCACTCGCGGGCTCGGACCGAATCACCGTGGGGACTACATTGCCACTTTCTGCTGCCGCTGGGCCCGGAAGAACTCCGCCCAGGACGTCACCTCCGGATGTTGCTTGAGCAGCGCACGCCGCTGCCGCTCGGTCATCCCACCCCACACACCGAACTCCACTCGATTGTCCAGGGCGTCGGCCCCGCACTCCATCAGCACCGGACAGTGCCGGCAGATCGTCGCCGCCTTGCGCTGCGCCGCGCCACGCACGAACAACTGGTCGGGGTCTACTTCCTTGCATCGGGCCTGGGAAACCCAGGCGATTCTCGCTTCGGCCTGCTCCACGTCCAATCGAGCGATGGGGGTAGTCATGTGCATTTGGTGTGCCCCTTTGCAGTCCGAACACCGGGTCAACGGCGCTCCAGAATCGCGTGCGGAGCGCAGCAACCCAACCCCACTGCGTCCCGCACCACATTCCACTTTGAGTGTTAGCTCTATCACACTGGGTTCTCAATCTAGGTAAAGGTATGGCGCCTGCGCAAGACCGTCCCCAGATTTTTTGGTACGCCCGTCCCTGCAATTGCGACAAAGAACCGGGCAGTCTGCCCATTCACCGCGACACGCCCACCCCCACCCCCTAAAGACGCGCCGCCCCCTCCCCAGCGTCTATACCCCTGACACCACCCCCCGCTCCCCAAACGACGAAGCCCACCACCCCCTCACGTAACCCCGCCCCCTCACGTAACCCCCACGGTTTTCGGCGCGTCTACGGGTTTTTGGTTAAGAGGAACAAGAACCAAAAGCGCCGAAAGCCCCCCCCCACACACCCACACAAACGCCGGCACCAAACCCGCCCCCCG
>NZ_JARWOP010000360.1 GCF_029868745.1 Nocardia wallacei
CCGGTGCGGGCGGCGATCGCGCTCAGCGCGGCGTCGTGGTCGGCGGCGCCCGGTAGCACCACGCCCCCCGCGACCACGTGGTCGCGCAGCCACGGCAGGTTCGTCACCGATAGCGCCACTTGCCATTCCGGCGCGGCCGCCGCGACCCGGTCCCCGAGCATGGCGTAGCCGTCCGGAGTGCCGAGGCGGTCGAGGCGGGTCTCGGGCTCCTGCGTCCACACGTGTCGCCGCTGCCACGGGTAGGGCGGCAGCGCGGCGTGCGGCGCGGTGCGGTCGATCGGGCGGGGGAGCCGTTCGCAGTCGAGGGCTCCGGCGCGGTACAGCTCGGCGACGGCGGTGAGCAGGTTGTCGTGGTCGTCGCCGCCGCGGGCGAGGGTCGGCACCGCGGCGCCGGCCGGCCCCGGGGGGAGCGGGCTGAGACCGGGGGTGGCCGGCGGGTCAGGCAGGGGGGCGGCCACGAGGGAGATGCGGGGGGCCGGGGGCGGGGCGGCCGCGCCGTAATGCCCCGGGGCGCTCGCGGGCCCCACCCGGCGGGGGCGGCCCCCCCCCGGGGCCCCGGGGGCCGTGGTGCTACCGGGCGCCGCCTACCTCGACGCCGCGCTGAGCGCGATCGCCGCCCGCACCGGCCGCGAGAGCTTCGGGCTCGAGTCCGTCGAGTTCGTGAACCCGCTGGTGGTGGACGAACACGACGTGCCGGTGCTGCGGATCGGGGTGGAGGAGACGACGCGGCGCTTCACGGTGCGGTCCCGCCCGGCGACCGGCGCGGACTGGACCGTCAACGCCTACGGACGCCTGGTCGAGGCCGACGTCGACCCCGGCAGCGTCGACCTCACCGTCGCGGCCGGCGCCGCGGAGGTCCCGGCCGACGCGCTCTACGACAGCATGGCCGCGCACGGGCTCGCCTACGGCCCGGCCTTCCGGCTGCTGCGCACGGTGCATGTCGGGCTCGACAGTGTTGTCGCGCAGGTGAATACGCCGCCGGCCGACGCCACCCACCGACACCTCGCCCACCCCGCGGTACTCGACGCCGCCCTGCAGTGCTTCGCCGCCCTCTACGCGGCGACCGTCGCCCAGGACGGCGCGGCCGACCCGGACGTGGTGGTGCCCGCCGCGATCGATCGGGTGCGGTGGACCGGCCCGCTCCCGGCCGACCCGGTGGTCGTCGTCACCCGTGATCCCGCCGATCCGCTGCGCGCCGACATCCGGATCGCCTCCGCGGCGGGTGCGGTGGCGCTGACCCTGACCGGCGTGCGGTTCGGCACCCTCACTCCGCGCCGCCCGCTGTCGGATCAACTCGACGAGCTGTACTACGAGCCGGTGTGGGAAATCGTCTCCGACACCGCCGACGCCACCCCGCCGCCGGCCCTGGACGAGGAGGCGCTGGTGGTGGTCAACCTCGGCGCCGAGATCTCGCAGCGCGCCAAGGAGATCGCCAGCACCCGCCCCAGCGACCTGGTCACCGTCGGCGATCACGCCTCGGCGCTCGGTATGCCGCAATTGGTCGATCTGCTGCGCGGCGGCCTCACCCGCGCCGGCGCCGAACGGCTGCGCCTGGTCGTCGTCGCCGGATCCGATCTCGACGCCGTGCACAATATCGACGGCCTGGCGCAGGTCGCGCAGGCGGTGAAACAGGCTCTGGCACTGGACGATACGTCGCCCGAGGCCGCGCGAGGCGGTCCGCGGGAGATTCGCGGCGTCGTCGTCACGGAGAACGCGCTGTGCCTGCCGATCGACCGCTTCGCCCGCATCGAACACGCCCCGCTCGCCGGTGGCCGCCGCGAATTGCTCAACGAACTGCCCGCCGCGCAGTGGCGGCTGGTGGACACCGAGCCCGCCACGGCCGCCGCCGACGTCCTGGAACAGGTCTACGCCGACACCCTCACCGACGAGGTGGCATTGCGCGCCGGGGCGTGCTGGACCATCCGCTGGCGGCACACCCTCGCCGCGCATCTGGCCCGCTGGGCGGTCCCGGCCCCGCTCACCGATCCCGAACGGTCCTACTGCCTCGACATTCCGCGCTCGCGGCTGCTGCCGGAGCTGGCGCTGCGCACCGCGGAACGGGTCGCGCCGGGCCCCGAGGAGATCGAGATCCGCATGCAGGCCGTCGGTCTCAACTACAAGGACACTCTGAAGGTTCTCGGCGTGCTCACCGACAAGGAGCTGGCCGGAACGTTTTTCGGCACCGAGATCGGCATGGACGGCTACGGCGTCGTGGAACGCGTCGGCAGCGCCGTCACCGGCATCGCGCCCGGCGACGAGATCTCGGTGGTGGCGCCGGGCATCGTGCGCCGCTTCGTGACGCTGCGCCCGGACACCGGCGCCACCACCGCGATGGACATCTTCCCGCCCGGCGCCTTCGACCCGCTGCACTGCACCTCGGTGATGCCGCTGTTCACCGCCGAGATCGGGCTGGGTGAACTGGCGCGGGTGCGGCCCGGCGAGACGGTGCTGGTGCACGGCGCCGCGGGCGGCATGGGCATGGCGGCGGTGCAGGTGGCGCTGCGCATGGGCGCGACGGTGATCGCCACCGCGGGCACTCCCGAGCGCCGCGCGCAGGTGCGGGCGCTGGGCGCGCACGAGGTGCTGAATTCCCGCTCGGTCACCTTCGTCGACGAGGTGCTGCGCCTGACCGGCGGCGCCGGGGCGGATGTCGTCTACAGTTCCGCGCCCGGTGAGATCCTGCAGCAGAACTTCAGGGTCGCAGGCGAATTCGGCCGCATCGTCGACATCGGCAAGGCCGACATCTACGGTTCGGGCGCTATCGACCTGCGGCCGTTCGACCGCAACCTGTCGTTCTTCGCCGTCGATATCGACCGCATCCTGGCCCATCGTCCCGAGCAGGTGCGCCATGCCGCCCGGCGCGTGGTGGACGCGATGTACCACGGCGAGTACCGGCCGCTGCCCAATATGGTGTTCGGGCTCGACCGGCTCACCGAGGCATTCGAGACCGTCGCCCGCTCGGCCCAGGTCGGCCGCGTTGTCCTCGACCTGCGCGAAGAACGGCCCGCGGTGCGTCACATTCCCCGCGAGACCGACATCGACCCGGACGCGAGCTATCTCGTCACCGGCGGATTCGGGGCCTTCGGCCTGGCCACCGCACGTCACCTCGTGCGCCGCGGCGTCCGGCACCTGGTGCTGGCCGGCCGGCGCGGCGCCACCACCGCGGCCGCGCGCACCCAGCTCACCGAATTCGCTTGCGCCGGAATAGATGTGCGCGAGGAGCGGGTGGACGTCGCCGACTACGACGCGGTGGCCGCCCTGATCGCCCGCATTCAGGCGAGCGGTGCGCCGCTGCGCGGTGTCGTCCACGCGGCGGGGGTGGTCAACAACACCGAGATCCCCGAGGTCACCCTCGACTCGCTGCGCGAGATCTTCGAACCGAAGGTGCACGGCGCCCTGCACCTGGACCGCGCGACCACCGCGGCGGGCGTGGAGCTGGACTTCTTCGTGCTGTACTCCTCCGCCAGCGGCATCGCCGGGCTCTCGCCCCAATTGGGGTACGCCTCGGCCAATTCCGCGCTCGACGCGCTCGCCTGGACGCGGCGCGCCCAGGGGCGGCCCGCGGTGTCGGTGGACTGGGGCTTCATGCGCGGCGACGGCGGCATGGCCGATTCGCAGGCGGTGTCGCGGTACGCGGAGATGACCGGATACGGCTCGCTGGACATGGATTTCGCGTCCGTGCTGCTGTGGGAATGCCTGCGCCTGGATGTGCCGCAGTGCGCGGTGCTCGACATCGACTGGGCGCAGTGGGCGCTGGCGCACCGCTCCTCGGCGCGGTCCCCGCGGTTCGTGGAACTGGTCACCGCGGCGGGCGGCGGCGCGGGCGGCACCGGGGCGTTGCGCGCGGAGATTCTCACCATCGACGCCGAGCAGCGCGGCGAGGTGGTGGCCTGGCTGCTCGCCGAACAACTCGCCATCGTCCTCGGTGTCGACGCCGACACCGTCGATCTCGACACTCCCACCAGCGAACTCGGCCTCGATTCGCTGATGGCGATGGAATTCGGCGCGCGGGTGGTCAAGAGCCTGGGCGTGAAGATGTCCGTGCTGTCCATCGGCGCCGGACTGTCGCTGGGCGGGCTCGGCGCCAAGATCGCCGCGCAGATCGCTCAGGAAGAAGCTACGACCGAACCGACGGCACCGTGAGGAATCGCCCATGACGACCGATGCGCGCGCACTGGCGCGCTCCCTGATGTCCAAGCACGACCCGGGCGGCAACAGCGCCACCACCGCGGCCACACCGGCGGCCACGGCCGACGCTCCCGCGACCACGCGGCCCGTGCTGCGCACCGACTTCCGCGACCATCCGGGCGTGGTGGAGGCCACCGAGAAATGGGCGCGGTTCGACACCTGGGCGCGCGGCGCGGGCGTGATCAACCCGTACTATCTGCCGCACGAGGGCGTCAGCGGCCCGGTGACCCGCTTCGCGGGCCGGGACATGTTGAACTTCAGCAGCTTCGGCTATCTGGACCTGGCCGCGGAACCGCGGGTGCACGCCGCCGCGGCCGACGCCATCACCCGCTACGGCACCTCCGCGGCGGCGGTGCGGCTGGTCGCGGGCGAGCTGCCGCTGTACGGGGAGCTGGAGTCGGAGATCGCCCGCATCTACGACACCGACGCCGCGATCGTCACCTCGAGCGGATTCCTCACCAACGCCGCGGCCGTGGCGTTCCTGCTCGGCAAACGCGATATCGCCGTGTGTGATTCGCTGATCCACAACAGCATCGTCTCGGGCACCGAGTGGGCCGGATGCAAGCGAGTCACGTTCCGGCACAACGATCCCGAGTCGCTCGAGGCGATCCTGTCGATGTCGCGGCGCAGCTTCGAACGGGCCATGGTGCTCGTCGAGGGCGTCTACAGCATGGACGGCGACATCGTCCGGCTGCCCGAGATCATCGAGGTGGCACGGAAATACGACTGCTCGATCATGATCGACGAGGCGCATTCGTTCGGCGTCCTCGGCGAACGCGGCCTGGGTGTGCGCGAGCATTTCGACCTGCCCGGCGACGCGGTCGACGTCTGGATGGGCACCCTGTCCAAGGCGCTGGGCAGCGTCGGCGGATATCTGGCGGCCAACCGCGAACTCGTCGACGGCTTCAAGTACTCGGCCTCGGGCCTGAGCATGTACACCGCCTCGCCCGCGCCGTCGGCCGCGGCGGCCGCGCTCGAGGGCCTCGCCGTGCTGCACGACGAACCCGACCGTGTCGCGGCGCTGCGGCACAACGCGCAATATTTCCATCGGCGGGCCGGTGAGCTCGGCTTCGACACCGGCAACGGGCAGGGCACGCCGATCACCCCGATCATCACCGGCGCCGACGAGCCGGCCGTCCGCGCCTCGATGGACCTGCTGGAACACAACGTGATGGCCAACGCCATCGGACATCCGGTGGTGCCGTCCGGCGAGGCCCGGCTGCGGTTCTTCGTCAACTGCCGGCACACCGAACAACAGCTCGACCACGCGTTGGACACCGTGCGGCAGGTGTTCGACGGCATGACCACGGAAGAAGGGCCCCAGTCGTGAAGCTACCACCGAATCTGTTGCGAAAAGCGCTGGTGCCCTTGGCATCACTGGGCATGATGGTCGCACTGTTCGTGCCCGCGCACTCCACCATGATCGCCCCGGTGGAGAAGGACGGCAACGCGCCGCTGGCGAGCAAGTTCAAGTTCACCGAGATGCCGATCGCGCTGCCGCCCGGCCTGCCCGAACGTAAGATCCGCAATATCGAGCCCCGCTACGAGCACGTGGTGGCCTGGATGTCGTCGGTGAACTCGGCGGTGGCCATCAACGACATCGACGGCAACGGCAAATCCGACGACCTGTGCCTGGTCGACTCCCGCTCCGACAGCGTGATCGTCACCCCCGCACCCGACAGCGACACCAGCCGATACCAGCCGTTCGTGCTCGATCCGGCGCCACTGCCGACCGACGACGAGATGGCGCCCACCGGTTGCATTCCCGGCGATTTCGACCACTCCGGGCGCATCGGGCTGATGGTCTACTACGGTGGCCGCACGCCGATCGTGTTCCTGCCCCGCGCCGGCGCCAAGCAGCTGAACAACGCCGCATTCCGGCCGGTGGAGACCGTGCAGCCGCCCGCCACCCCCGACGGCAGCTATCAGGGGGCGCGCTGGTTCACCCTGGCGTCCTCGGTCGCCGATTTCGACGGCGACGGCAATGTCGACATCTTCATCGGCAACTACTTCCCCGACAGCGATTTCATCGGCACCACCGGCGAGCACAGCCTGACGCTCAACGAATCGTTCTCCAAGGCCACCAATGCCGGTGGCGCGCACCTGCTCTCGCTGCAGCGCAGCACCGGCGGCGCCGAACCGACCGCGGACTTCCGCGAGGTGTTCGACGCCTTCCCCGAGCACGCGAAGAACGGCTGGACCATCGCCTCCGCGCCGCAGGACCTCACCGGTGACCAGCTGCCGGAACTGTATGTCGCCAACGACATGGGCCCGGACCGGCTGTTCGTGAACAAGTCCACCCCCGGGCATTTCGAGTTCGGGCTGGCCGAGGGGCAGCGCGGGCCGACCGACCCCAAGTCGTTCGTGCTGGGCCACGACTCGTTCAAGGGGATGGGCGTCGACTTCGGTGACCTCAGCGGACGCGGCATGCCGGACATGTTCGTCAGCAATATCGCTCAGCGTTGGGGCATCATCGAGGGCAACCTGGCGTTCTACAACACCGCCAAGGATACGAAAGACGCCGCCGCCCAGCTGAATTCGGGTGTGGCGCCGTTCGAGAACCGGGCGGTGAGCCAGGGCCTGGCCTGGAGCGGCTGGTGCTGGGACACCAAGATCGCCGACTTCGACAACAGCGGCCGTCCGCAGATCGTGCAGGCCAACGGCATGTTCAAGGGCGACACCACGCGCTGGCCGCAGGTGCAGGAAATGGCCACCATGAACGACCTGCTCGCCCGATACCCGTGGGCCTGGCCGAATTTCACCGCGCACGGCGACCTGGCCGGTAACAACCGGATGGCGTTCTTCGCCCAGAACGACAGCGGCAAGTTCACCAACATCTCCCCCGCCCTCGACATCTTCGCGTCCGTCCCCACCCGGGGCATCGCGGTCGGTGATCCCACCGGCACCGGCAAACTCAGCTTCGCGGTCGCCCGCCAGTGGGACACCCCGGTCTACTACCGCAACGATTCACCGAACCCGGGCCGGTACCTCGGGCTGCAACTGTTCACCCCGCCGACGAACTCGGCGCCGGGCGACACCACCCTGGCGGGCAAACCGATCCTCGGCTCACCGGCCGTCGGCGCCCAGGTCACCGTCACCACCCCGGACGGCACGCCGCACATCGCCCAGCTCGACGGCGGCAGCGGACACGCCGGAAAACGCGCCACCGACATCCATCTCGGGCTCGGCGACGTCGATCCCGCCACCCCGCTCCCGGTCCAGTTGAGCTGGCGCGACAACCACGGCGCCGTGCACACCCAGCAGCTGCGGCTGCGGCCCGGCAGCCACACCCTCGTTCTCGACACCGATGCCCGGGAGGTGCACTGATGAGTGTCCAAGGCAACGGCCATCATCCCGACTCCGACGGCAAGGCGGTCCTCGCGACCGACGCCAACGGGAACGGATCGGCGCCCGACGCGACGCCGGACGCACCCCCGACCGCATTCCAGGCGTGGCGGCGAAAGTGGCTGGGGGTCAACAAGGAAGGCCGTGACCCTCGCTATCTGGCGCTGCGCAACTTCGCGGCCTCGCTGACGTTCTTCAACGTCGTCGGCTTCCTCTGGCTGGGCTTCGAGCAGCCGTGGCTGTGGCCGATCCTGGCGGCGCTGACCGCCTACACCGTCGAGCTGATCCTCGAGACGCTGGCGGCGTGGGCCTACAAACGCCCGGCCGGTTACCGCGGCAACGGTTTCCGCGGTCTGTTCGTATTCCTGATGCCCGCGCACATCACCGGCGTCGCGTTCAACTTCCTGATGTACGCCGCCGACCAGTGGCTGCCGATCATGTTCGGCATCACCGTCGCCGTGGGCACCAAATGGGTGCTGCGCGCGAAGATCCGCGGCAAGATGAAGCACTTCATGAACCCGTCGAACTTCGGGATCGTGGTGGCGCTGCTGGTGTTCCCGGAGATCGCGGTCGTCGGGCCCTACCACTTCGTGGAGAACGTGCAGGGCGCGGCCGACGCGCTGCTGGTGCTCGGCCTGCTGATGGCGGGCACCATGCTCAACGCCAAGCTCACCAAGAAGACACCGCTGATCGCGGCGTGGCTGGGCGCGTTCGTGCTGCAGGCGGTGGTGCGCGGGGCGCTGGATCCCGATGTCTCCATCATCGCGGCGCTGCTGCCGATCACCGGCATCGCGTTCGTGCTCTACACCAACTACATGATCACCGATCCGGCGACCTCCCCGTTCGCCCCGCGCGACCAGGTCGTCTTCGGCGCGTCCGTGGGCCTGATGTACGGCGTGCTGATGGCGCTCAACGTGTCGTTCGGGCTGTTCTTCGCGCTGGTGATCGTGTGCGCGTGCCGCGGCATCTTCTGGTGGTACCGCAACATTCGCGAATGGCTCGGCAACCGCGCCGTCCCCGCCGAACCCGCACCGCGCCCGGCCGAGCCGGCCGCGCTGGAACCGGCGGCCGCGCCGTCCTGACCGATCCCGCACCGCCGCAACAGAACCGAGGATTCCCATGCCATCGATGATCGGACCGATACGGTCGGTGCTACTCGGCACCGGCGCCGACGTACCACCGCTGGGCCGCCCCGGGTTCGCCGCGCCGAGCCCGGCGACCAAGGCCGAATTGGAGCGCGTCGCCACCCATCTGGCCACCAGCATCGACGTCGCGGTGCGCAGCAAGAACAACGACGAGTTGATCGCGCACATCGAGACCCTGCCCCAGCAGTATCGGGGCTTCGCGTTCGAGGGCGCGGCGACGGGTCTGGCGGCGGTCGACTCGATCACGCCGTTCAGCCGCCGCGCGCACGACCTGATCGCCGGGCCCGCCGCCGCACACGACCTGACCATGTACGTGGGCGTCGGGCTGGCCTTGGGACGCATCCCGAGGCCGTTCTGGCGCAAGGTGTTTCCGAAACACCCGTCCTACCGGTGGCTGGCGATCGACGGGTACGGCTTCTACAACGCCTTCTTCCGCACCGAGAAGTACATCGGGCGGCACTTCGCCGAGGACCGGTATCCGCGCTGGATGGGCGACCGCGCACCGCTGCGCCGCGCCGCCGATCAGGGTATCGGGCGGGCGCTGTGGTTCGTCAGCGGCGGCTCGCCGGAGGGGGTGGCCAAGCTCGTGGACGAGTTCGACGCGAGCCGCCACGCCGATCTGTGGAGCGGTATCGGCATCGCGACGACCTTCGCCGGCGGTGTGGAGGCCAGCGATCTCGAGGCGATCCTGGCCCGGGTGCCGCAGTTCCGGGAGCCGCTGGCCGCCGGGTCGGCGATGGTCGCGAAGATCCGGCAGCAGGCCGACAGCGCCATCCCGCACACCCACGCGGCCGTGCGCGCCTACACCGGCCGCACCCTCGACGAGGCCGCCGCCCTGATCGACCGGGCGTTCGCCGAGGTGCCCCAGGACGGCACCGCGGCGGGCTATCAGGCCTGGCGCGACCATCTCGGCGCGCTGGCCGTACCGGCATGAGCGGCGCGCGCTGGGCGGGCGAACACGTCATCGTCACCGGCGGGTCGGAGGGCATCGGGGCCGCCGTGGCCGCCGCCTTCGCCCGCCGCGGCGCCCGGGTGTCGATCATCGCCCGGCGCCCGGACCCGTTGCGCGACACCGCGAAACGCCTCGGGGCCGACCACCGCGCCGCCGACGTCACCGACCGGGCGGCGCTGGCGGCGGCGATCGCGGAACTGGAGGCCCGCAACGGCGTCTGCGGCGTGCTGGCCTGCTGCGCGGGGCTCACGCTGCCGGGCCTGTTCACCGAATTGGGCGACGACGAGTTCGCGGAGCAGACCGACGCGAACTATCTCGGCTCGGTGCACGCCGTGCGCGCCGTGCTGCCGGGCATGGTGGAACGCGGCAAAGGCCATGTGCTGCTGCTGAGTTCGACCTCGGCGTTCCTCGGCATCCCGGGCTACAGCGCCTACGCGCCCACCAAGGCGAGCATCCGCCAGCTGGGCCTGTGCCTGCGCTATGAGACCGAGCCGGCCGGTGTGTCGGTGTCGGTGCTGTATCCCGCCGATACCGACACACCGGGGCTGGTGCGGGAGAATCTGCGCAAACCGCCGGAGACCAAGGCCATCACCGGCACCATCAAGCCGATGCCGGCCGAGAAGGTGGCCGAGGCGGCGGTGCGGGGCATGGAGCGCGGCCGCCACCACATCACCACCGATATGCTCACCACCTTTCTCCTGCGCTGGGCGAATATTCCCGAGGATTTCATGCGGCCGTTCTTCCGACGCAGCATCTCCCGGGCGCGGCAGCGCGCGGAAAAGGCGACCACCTGACCGGAATCGAGGTGAAGACCGACCGTGCGCTGTCACCGATTCGCGAATACCGCGGCCGCGGGAAATACCGTCGCCCAGGAAAGCAGCATCGCGACGACCGCGAACGATTTCGCGCGGCGCACGACGTCGATCGCCGCCGCCAGCGGCTGCCCGCGCACACCGGCGAGGAGCCGTCCGAGATACACCACTCCGACGGCCACCGCCGCCAGGTACGGAATGTATGTCCAGGAAAATCCCGCCGCCGGAAATGTCGCCACACAGAACACCGCGGCACCGGCCACGAGCTGCCCGAGCCCTATCGCGAATGCCGGAAATATTCCGATCGCACGCGGGGCGGTGACGATGGAATGTTCGGCGTCCTCGGGAACGTCCTCGGCGGCGTTCACGATGAATACCGAGTTCACCGTGAGCGCGAGCCCGACAATCGCCAGGAGGGCCGGCCATTCCAGCGGCCGGTCGTAGGTCCGCACCAGCGCGAGACCGGGAAGGAGCGTCACCATCACCAGCACCGTCGGAATCTGCCAGGCCCCGGCACCCTTCAGATGCAGGGGCGGCAGCGAGTACTGAAAGGCCAGCGCCACACCGATACCCAGCACCAGCACCAGGTCGAGGTGGCCGGTCGTGGCCACCAGCCAGATCAGGCACACCGCGATGACCGCGACCCACCCGAAGACCAGCCGCCGCACGCGCCGCACCCCGAGATCACCCACGGCCCGCGACAGCCGCGATTTGAAGTCGGCATCGAGCCAGCGGTCGGCGAGACAGTTCACGACATTGGTCAACAGAACGTAAGCGGTGAGCATGATTATGGTGACCAGCATTCGCACCGAGAGCACCTCGTTCCACGAATGCGAACTGACCACCACCGAGGCGGCCATCACGCCCGCGCCGAGCGGCAGCACCTCCACGCGATGCACGGCGAGGCCGAGCCGGAATGCGCGCGCCGGTGATATTTTCCGCCCGCGTTCCGCCGGGCCCGCCGAGAATACCCGGCGGAACTCGGCGACTGCGCCCATGGTCATCGAATTCTCCAAATCGTCGAACAACAACCCGGTACCCGCGCATAATACAATTGATTTCCGCCTGTGAGAACAGCACGAAAGGATGCCGCTAATGTCGATGCTGGACTCGGTAACCGATAATGTCCTGCGCACGCCCTATCAGCGCGCCGTGGCCGACTACTGGAACAACAATCCCAACGACGACCGCATCAATGTGAAACTCGGCGAAGTCGACGGGCTTTACCATCATCACTACGGCATCGGCGATTACGATCCGCGGGTCCTGGAGGGCCCGGCGGATTCACGTCAGGAACGTCTCGTCGCCGAGTTGCATCGGCTCGAAACCGCGCAGGCCGATCATTTGCTGGATCAATTCGGGGCGGTGCGCGCCGACGATCGGCTGCTGGACGCCGGTTCCGGTCGCGGCGGCACGAGCATCATGGCGAACGCCCGGTTCGGCTGCCGCGTCGACGGGGTCTCGATCTCGGAGTACCAGGTGGGTTTCGCGAACGAGCAGGCCGCGCAGCGCGGCGTCGCCGACCGGGTCGAGTTCCATCTGCGCAATATGCTCGACACCGGATTCGAAGCGGGGGCGATCGGTGGGGTGTGGACCAACGAAACCACCATGTACGTCGACCTTTTCGACCTGTACGCCGAATTCGCCCGGGTGTTGCGGCCCGGTGGCCGCTACGTGTGCATCACGGGCTGTTCCAACGACGTCATCGGGGGCCGGTCCTCGGCGGTGAGCAAGATCGACGCCCACTACACCTGCAACATCCACCCGCGCGGCGACTACTTCAAGGCCCTGGCCGCCAGCAAACTGGTGCCCGTCAGCGTCACCGACCTGACCGCGGCCACCATCCCCTACTGGGAACTACGCACGCACTCGGAACTGGCTACGGGGGTAGAGGAGTCGTTCCTCACCGCCTACCGGGAGGGCAGCTTCCAGTATCTGCTCATCGTCGCCGACCGGGTCGCCTGATGAGCGCCCGCACCGGCCGTGCGGCCCACTACACTGCGTGGCTGCTCGGCGTGCCCGACGCGGCGACGCCGGACTTCGTGAACGACGGTTAGGAACTGCCTATGGCCACCACACACAGCGACAGCCTCCCTCTAGGTGGGCAGTTGCGGCGCATCTTCACCGCCGGTCCGGGGGAGGAGGGCAGGCCGCTGCCGCTGCCCACGAAGGTCAACTACGCGCTGTGGCTGACGCGGCCGGAGATCGCGCCCATGTCCTCGGCCGTGATGGTGGCCGACGTCCTGTTCAGCGCCCACTCCGGCGCGGAGATCGCGAATGTTCCGATGCTGGTCGCGGCGCTCATCCTCGCCGCGGCCATTCAACTGCTGCACGTCGCCAACTGCCTGGCCGACCGCTGGGTCGACATGGAGTACAAGTCGAAGTTCGCCCGCATGGTGCGCGATCTCGGGGTGCGGTTCGTCGCCTGGCAGATCTACCTCACCACCGCGTTCATTCTGCTCGGCGGCGTGTATATCGCTTGGGCGACAGGGCATTACGATCTGGCGCCGATCGTCGCGCTGGGCACCTTCCTGCTGCTGCAGTACTCGCTGCCGCCCTGGCATTTCAAGTCCGGCGGGTTCTGGCAGATCCCGTGGACCTACATCGGCACCATGGTGTTCCCCGGCCTGGTGGTGCTGCGGCTCTACGACCGGCCGATCGAGATCCCGGCGTTGCTGGCCGTGCTGGGGCTCGGGCTGACCCTGACGGGGATCTTCTCGGTCAATACCGCCGAGGACATTCCCGAGGACGCCGAGCACGGCATCAACACCTCGGTGCTGGCGCTGGGACTGCCGCTCTCGTTCGCCGAATCCATGACCCGGGTGAGCGTGGGCGCGGCCCTGGTGATCGGCGGCGTGGTGGCGGTCGCGGGCTGGACGTGGACACTGATCCCCTACACCGTCGTCCTGCTGATCGTGCTGTGGTATCTGGGCAGCACCCTCGCCGGGGTCTGGCGCACACCGCTCGACGAGGCCATGGCGGTGGTGCGGCCCCGAGCCAAGATGTTCGTCGTGATGGTGGCGTTGATGGGCTGGGTCACGGTCTTCCCCGCCGCCGCCATGTTCGCGGCACGGTAATCGGCTGCGGATCGTGAGCGAATTCGGCTATCAGGCCACCACTTTCGAGGCCATCTGCCACCGGGCCGGGGCTCGCCACTGTCATCCGGGCGAACGTGGCGTTCATCGCCGATCACCTGCCGCAGGTGCGGGCGCTGCAGCAGATCCTGCTCAACGGAGGCCACGGTGTCTGGGAACGGCATCACCTCGAATCGCTGTACCGGCTGGCCGGCCTGTTCGCGGAGGGCCGGCGCACCGGCGCCTTCCGCCCGTTGGATCCGCAGGTCGTGGCGGCGGCGCTACGTGCCTCCATCGACAGTGTGGTCCCGCTCCTTTCCGCCGGCCTCGTCGCCGAACGCTGTGGAAACGAACTGGTCGAACTCTTCGATCGCGCTACCAGTGCGCGGCCCTGATCGGACGGCGTCGCCAGGCCTGCGAACGGAAGGAACAGATATGACATATCCAGGGGTCGCCGGGCGTACGTATGTCGTGACCGGCTCCGCCTCGGGCATCGGTGCCGCGACCGCGACGATGCTGCGCGAGCGTGGCGCCGAGGTCATCGGCTGCGATCTCAGCGACGCCGATATCGAGGCGGACCTGTCCACGCCGAGTGGTCGGCGGACGCTGATCGACCAGGTGGCCGAGCGCGGGCCCGTCGACGCGGTACTCGCCGTCGCCGGGGGCGGCAAGACCGGTCTGCTCGAGACGAACTACTTCGGTGCTGTCGCGACGCTTGAAGGGTTACGGCCCCTGCTGGCGCAGAGCGCCGCGCCCCGAGCGGTGGTCGTGTCGTCGACGTCGTCGCTGGCGCCCGCGGACGAACGGGTGATGCAAGCATGCCTCGACGGCGACGAAAGCGCCGCGGTCGCCTACCTCGACGAGGACCCGTCCCTCGGCGGTGCCGCGGGCGCCTACGGAATCGCCAAACGCGCGCTGAATCGCTGGGTGCGCACGGTTGCCCCGACACCCCTGTGGGCGGGTAGCGGCATCGCCCTGAACGCTGTCGCGTCCGGCGTCGTGGACACGCCCGCGGCCGCGTGGATCTTCGCGAGCGAAGACACCCGCGCTGCCGTGGAAGCCGCTGCGCCGCAACCGTTCGGCGGATTTCCCGGGCGACCGGAATGGATCGGCGAGCTCATCTGCTGGCTCGCCGGCGCGGACAACAGATTCGTGACCGGTCAGGTCATCTTCGCCGACGGGGTGCGGAGACGGCGTTGATCGGAGACCTGCACTGGCGTTGACCGACGTGTTCACGGACCGGTGATCACGCCGCGGTGGTCGATCCGGGACGCACGATCATCAGGACCGTGACGATCACCCAGAGCAGGTTGAAAACGCCTGTGTACATGGTCAATTGCGTGAGGGTGCGCGCTTCGATCCGCACCTTCAGCTCCGTCGCGGAGTCCGCGCCGCCCAGCAGCGCGGCCTGCCGGGGCAGCACGGCGAACCCGAGTACCGCGGCCGCGGCGGTGGTGAGAAGGATCGACGCGATCAGCCACGCGTCGCCCAGAACCCCGAGGCTGCTCGCGGTGCCGAAACCGAAGACCGGCACGGCCAGTCCGATGACCGCGTAGACGCGGCAGATTCGATGCAGCGCCGCGACGACGGCGTGGTCGGGGTCCGCGCCGGTTTCGGCCGCGCGCCGCGTGGCGGCGGGAAACATGCTGGCGGCCACGGTGACCGGGCCGATGGCGATGATCGCCGCGAGCACATGGATGGCGAGCAGGGCCTTCGTCACGCGGCATCGCTCCAGATGCTGGTGGCGAGGATCGCATCCCATGTCAGGTGCGGCACGTCGGGGTGGTGTTCGCGCACGATCACACCGGCCAGCGTGCCCGGCATGGCCTTGCGCGGGTCGGCCAGCGCCTGGGTCTCGATGGCGGCGGTGAGCGCGCGGCTGCCACCGAGCCGCGGATAGGCGGCGTGGACCTGTTCGGCGTAGTCCGGCGCGATGTCGCCCGGGGCGGCCGCCACGTCGATGCCGATGCCGCGCACGGCGATCCAGATCTCCGGTGGGCGTCTGCGGCGATAGACCGGGGAGTCGCTGAATCCGGAGGTGTGGGCGGCGATGGCGTCCCACACCGTGTCGATCAGGGTGTCGGGGGCGTCGTGGTCTTCGAGAAAGCGTGCGGCGTAGTCGGCGCCGTCGAGTTCGAATCGCTGCTGTCCGTTGCCGATCCCGGCCAGCCCGATGTCGTGCAGGGCACAGATCAGATACATCGCCTCGTCGTCGTAGTCCGCGCCCGGCCGCAGGCCCTGCTGTGCGGCGGCCGTGCGGGCGAACAGGTAACCGCGCACGCTGTGATTGCGGATGGCCGGGGTCAGTTCGCGGCCGATGAGGTCAC
This sequence comes from Nocardia wallacei, assembly GCF_029868745.1. Lineage (GTDB taxonomy): Bacteria > Actinomycetota > Actinomycetes > Mycobacteriales > Mycobacteriaceae > Nocardia > Nocardia wallacei_B. The sequence goes on from NZ_JARWOP010000360.1 coordinate 15,844, forward strand.
TCGCGGAGTCCGACAGCGGGGTCGAGGGCAGTGCGAGCAAATCCTGTTGCGCCCCGGCCGAACCGGTGGCGGCGAGGAACGCGCCGGTGGCCAGGCCGGCGCCGAGTGCGGTGCGGCGTGTGATGGACATGGGTGATCTCTCTTCTCCGGGTCGATCGGGGTTGCAGTGTGTTCAAGGAATGCAGTGCGGTTCAGCGGGATGCAATGGGATGCGCTGGGATCCAGCGGGTTCAGTGGGATTCAGCGTGGGTTCACTGGGAAGTACTGGTGTTCAGGGGGATTCCGCAGGCTGCGGCTGGGTGCAGTGGAATTCCGTGGGATGCCGCAGGAATCAGGGACGCGGCGGGTTCAGTAGGAAGCAGCAAGATTCAATAGAAAGCATTGGGGGTCCAGGGGGAAGCAGCGCGGTTCAGTCGGAAGCAGCGGGATTCACTGGGAGGCATCGAGATTCAGTGGGAAGCACGGGGCTCCAGGGAGATTCCGCAGGGTGTGGCTGGATGCAGTGGAATTCAGGGGGAAGGCAGCAGGATTCAGGAATGCAGCGGGGGTGCAGTGGGTTCGGCGGCACGCAGTGGGGTTCGGCTGGATCGAGTGGATGTGGCGGGGTTGAGTGGATGTGGCGCGATTAGTGGAGGCGTGGCGGGATCCAGCATGGACATGGTGGGGTTCAGCAGCGGCGTGGTGGGTTTAGCAGCGGCGTGGCCGGGGTTTCAGCAGCGACGTGGTCGATTCAGCGGGGGCGGGGCGGATGTTCGGTAGGGACGTGGGACGGGTTCGGTAGGAACGTGGGGCATTCAGTGGGACGTGGGAGCGTCGCGGGACTCAGGGGGATGTGGCGCGGAAGCGGGTGCGGTAGTCGGTCGGTGTGGTGCCGAGAACTTTGACAAAGGTGCGGCGCAGCGTTTCCTCTGAGCCGAATCCGCAGCGCCTGGCTACGGTGGCGACGCCGTCGTCGGCGGCCTCGAGCAGTTGCTGGGCGGCCTCGACACGGACGCGTTCGACGTATCGGCCGGGTGTCATGCCGATCTCGCGGCGGAACAACCGTGTCAGGTGGCGTTCGCTCACCGCGGCGTGTTCGGCCATCGTCGCAAGGGTGTGCTCGGCCGCGGGGTTCGCGGCCACGGCGTCGATCAGGCGGCGCAGGCGGGAGTTTCGCGGCGCGGCGACACCGGCGCGGACGCTGAACTGCGATTGCCCGCCGGGCCGGTGCAGGAACACCACCAGATGTTTCGCCACCGACCGCGCGAGGTCCGGACCCTCGTCTTCTTCCACGAGCGCGAGGGCGAGGTCGATGCCCGCCGTCACGCCCGCGGAGGTGACGACCGGTCCGTCGCGCACATAGATCGCGTCGGGTTCGACGTGTATCTCCGGAAAGCGTTGCGCCAGTTCGGCACACGCCAGCCAGTGCGTGGTGGCCCGGCGGCCCGTCAGCAGCCCGGCCTCGGCCAGCACGAACGCTCCGGTGCACACCGACACGATCCGCCGCGCCCCCGCCGCCGCGGTGCGCACCGACGGCCCCAGGCCGGGCGGCAGCGCCTCCGCGACCGGGAATACCCGCACCACGAGCGTGGCGACACTCCCGGCGAAGTCTTACCTAACACCGATCACC
>NZ_JARWOP010000361.1 GCF_029868745.1 Nocardia wallacei
GCCCCACTACCCGACGTGCACGCGGACCCGGAACTACCCGCGCTACCCGTATCAGCGATCGGACGCGCCGCCGGATCCTTCAAACCCTGCCCGATCACATCGGCCAACTGCTGCTCACCGGACACCGGCGCGGGATCGGCGCTGGCGCCGACACCCCCGAAGCCCATTGCGAGCAGCGAGACTCCTACGAGTACCGCGGCACTCAACGGCCTGCGGCGGGTACTTCGTCTCATTCCATGCCTTCCTGCAGAACCACAGCGTTCTCCAGTTCCGGTGCCGCGTGGTGATTTCGGCCGACCCGGAACTGCGCTCAAACGCTAGGTCGGCGGAACGGCGCCGGATACGAACTACAGCACGGTCTTCGAAATCTCACGAGGGGCGCGCGGGGACGCAGTGAAAGTTCACGACCAGGGAAATTCGCGGCGGCACGGCGTCACATCGGCAATGGGCTGTCGCATTCACAATGAGCGCGCATCGGCGCCGTGATTTGTCCAGCGCTGCAACTTATCACGATCCGATCACAGTGGCCGGGTGCATCATCTCCGTAGTATTTCGCTCCGCCGACGCCGGCGGTTCTCTCCGGGAGATCCGATGCCCCACACCACGATCCCACTGTTGCGATCCGGTACCCGCCTGCTGGCCGGTGCCGCCCTTGCCGCGGGAATATTGCTGAACGCGCCTGCCGCCCCGGCCGATCCGATCGTCGACACCGTCGCCGCGGTGATCGGCTCGCTGGGCGGCGTCGAACCCGGCACGCCGCTGCCGCTCCCGCACGGGCCCGGCACCGCCATCGTGGTGCTGGGGTACGGGCTGGAACCGGACGGGCGGATGCGGCCCGAGCTGATCGGCCGCCTGGAGGCCGGTTTCGTGCAGGCCGTGGTCTCGCCGCAGTCACCGGTCATCGTGACCGGCGGCAATCCGCGCGGCGGTGTCACCGAGGCCGACGCCATGGCCCGCTGGCTCGTGGACCGCGGCATCGCGGCCGACCGCGTCCACATCGAGCCCGGCGCGACCGATACCCGCGCGAACGCCGCCAACTCGGCGGAACTCATGCGCGGACTGGGCACCGGCGACGCCGTACTGGTCACCTCCGCCGACCACATGCCGCGCGCGACAGCGATATTCGCCGACGCCGGGGTGCCGGTGGTGGGAACGGTCACGCCCGACGCACTCCCGCCCCTACTAGTCGAACGGTTCGGGCCCAAGGAGTAACCCCAGCGGAATCCCTTCCCACCAGGATCAGCCGGCTGCCGGACTCAGCCCCGCCTCGTCATCCCGGCATGCTTCTCGTCATCCCGGCATGCTTCTCGTCATCCCGGCATGCTTCTCGTCATCCCGGCATGCTTTTGGCCGGGATCCACACCTGGTAGCCGCCGTAGATTCCGGCCAAAAGCGCGCCGGAATGACGGGCGTGCCGTTGCACTGCCACGGGAGTGCCGCTCCAGTCCCAGGAGACGCGCGCCTCAGACCTCCGCGAGTTCGAAGGCCAGTAGCGCCAGGCTGGCGCGCGAGATGCTGTCCGGGTGCGAGAGGTTCAGGCCGGCGAGCCGCTCGATGCGACGGAGGCGGTGCGAGACGCTGTTGGGATGGATGTGCAGCTGCCCGGCGGTGGCGCGGCGGTCCAGCCCGCTGCTCAGGAACGCGCGCAGCGTCTCCACCAGCTCCGGGTGCGGCGTCAGCGGGTCGAGCACCGCGGCGAGATGTTCGCGCGCGGGGCCCGGCCGGGTCATCTGGTACTCCACGGCCACGTCGGCCATCCGGTACAGGCCGGGCGAACGGCCCAGTGCGCGTACCAGTTCCAGCAGTTCCCGGGCCTGCTCGGCCAGTTCGGGGATGTCCTCGGTGGCACCGGTGACGACCGTCGCGGTCAGCGGCACCGAGGCCGCCGCGGAGAGCACGTCGAGGGTGTCGGCGGTCATCGCGAGCCCGCCGTTGAGCGCCGTGGGATCCTCCACCGGAACCAGGATGGTGCCGCCGTCGACCGACAGCAGCGACAGCGCCCGCGAGCCGAGTACCGGCGCCAGGGCGCTCTGCAACCGCCGCAGCTTGCGCCGGGCCACGCCCTCGGTGTTCAGCCGCGGGTCGCGCTCGCCGGGATGCGGCGGAATCGCCAGTGCCACCACCTGATACGTGCCCGCCACGGTGATGCCTGTGCGGCGGGCCAGCGCCTCGCGGCCGTGGCCGCTGAGCAGGGCCGTCACCAGAGTCTGTGCGGCCGTTTGGTGATGGCGGGCCGCCAGCCGGTGCTCGTCCAGGTACGCCGAGGAGGTAGCGACCGTGACGGTCTCCAGCAGGCGCAGCATTTCCTCGGCACCGGCCAGCAATTCCGCTGGGCCGCACCGCTGTTCGGCGGCGACCTGCTCGAAACCGCGGCGGACCGTCTCGTGGTAGGTCCGCAGTACGGTGTCCAGGTCGATGCCCTCGCGGGCCCATTCGGCGGCGCGGCCGACCAGCTCCGCCAGCTGCGCGGCGTCGCGCGGGCCGGGGTCGGACAGCGCGCGCAGCGCCAGGACCAGGCAGTCGCGCACACCGGCGGTCAGTCCCGCGGTGTCGGGGCCCGATTTCGGGCGGGCGCGTAAGTGTTCGGCCAGCTTCGTCGCCAGCAAGCCCGGCGGTGCGGCGTCGGTGGGCGGCTCGGGGGACGCGACGGTGCGACTGGGCGGGGGGCTCAGGACCGGTGCGGAAGATGTCATCGGGTCGCTCCAGAAATGTCGTGACCGCGGCGTGTACCCGCCGGGCGCCAGGGGTGAGGTCGCGCCCGGCGGATCGATCCACTGCTGCGCACTCGCACCGTGCAACGGAGGGGGTTGGTAGTCCACATGCCGCGGTGCGGCGGTGCGCCGGCGGGCGGTCCTGTCTTTCGGGGCAACCGCCCGACGATGGCTGGCCCGGCTACCGAACCGGCGCCCTCCTTCCTGTCCGGGTGCGGCGCGCCGATGCCAGGCGCGGCGCCGACCGCGCAAACACCGGCGCCGCACTCATATCACGGTACGGCCACGAAACCGCGCTCCGGCGAATCGGCTTGAATCCGATGACAATTCATGAAGGCCGGGTCGTACGCCTAGGGGCGGCACACAAATTGACGCCGGGAAAGGGCCCGGAATTTCAGCACTCGTTCGGTGCCGGAACTCCCCGCAATCGCTCATCCACCCAGTTCATCGCGTCCGGGTAACCCACCCCGGCGGCGATGATGTGTTCGCCGAGCACGCTGCGGTATACCGCGGGCACGCCCAGGTGACACTGCTCGCGGAACAGGGTACGGGCGCCCTCGGCGGGGATCCACCATTCCTGCTCGCCGTTGTAGATGTACAGCGGCACGGCCGATTTCATGTCCTGCATGCGAGTAACGTCATAGATCTCGGTGGCGATGTCGCTGTGCAGCGGGTCGGGGATCTCGGAGGCCAGGTCGATGGGCAGCATCAGCACACCCGGCAACGCGAACACGCCCGCGCAGGTGTCCTTCAGCGGGGAGATCGCGGCCCAGCGCGCGAGATTGTTCATGCGCGCCAGCATCTCCGGCCGTTCCCGGGCGACACCGAAGGCGGCGGCCAGGAAGATGCCCGAGGCGAGATTGGCATTCATGCTGCGGCCCAGCAGTTCGTAATCGACCGGCACGCCGCCGAGCGCGGCGCCCACGATCACGGGTGCGAGTTCGGGTGCGTAGGAATCGATCAGCGCGACCGCGCCACGGGTCGCGATGGCGCCGCCGGAGTAGCCGTGCATGACGTAACGGCTGCCCGCGAACTCGCCCGGCGGCAGGCTGCGCGCGGCGCGCACGGAGTCCAGCACCGCGTGCCCGGCCACATACGGCTCGGCGTAGGCCATTCGCGGGCCCTCGTGGTCGGGGATCAGTACGGCGTAGCCGCGCAGCACCGCCAGCTGGGTGGTCGGGGGAATGTAGTCGGTGGAGCCGTTGTCCAGGGAAAAGCCGTGCGCCAGCGCGTAACTCGGTGTGCATTTGCGGCCGAGCGCGTCGATGGGCAGGTTGTTCACCAGCACCGGGCGGCTGCCGGCCGCCGGGCCCACCGGGATGACCAGCGTCGCGGTCGCGAAGGAGGGCGCGTCGTGGGCGTCGGTGGTGCGGAACTTCAGTTGCAGCACCTGCCGGACCGGAACCAGCAGCATCGGCCCCGCCACCGCGGTCACGTCCCGCACCTCGATCAGATCACCGGGCGCGAAGGTCTCCAGGTTCGGCGGCCAGACGTCGAACAGCGGATCACCCGCCGGCTTCGGCATCACGGCGTCCTGCAGCCCTACGAGGTCCGGGGAGAGCCCGGCGCCGGCGGCCGCCTCCTCCTGCGGGGGAGGCGGGGGCGTGACGATCGGCGGTGGCGGCACCACCGCGTTGAGCCATTGCTGCAGATCCGGCACGTCCAGCCCGGCGGGCAGCGAAATCTGCGGCGGCCCGGGCAGACCCGGTGGCGCCGGGGTGCCGGGCAGCGCCGGAAGCGGCAGCGGTGGCTGCGCCTGCGCGAGGACCGCAGTGGGCCCGCAGACGATCAGCACCGTAGTGACGAAGACGCGCCAGCCACGCATGACTCACCCCCATGTGAGGTCGCAAAACCCGACCTCCGCCGTGCGGGCCCGGTCCCATGACACCGGGCCCGCCTGGTCGAGTTCTTCGAGGGTAGCGGCGCGGAATCGCTTGGAGCCGTGATTTATTCGTTCGTGCGCATCGCGAGTCCGGTTCGAGACCCGCCGATACGCCGCGCGCGCCGCGCCGCCGTGGCGGTCACGCCCGGACAACGGAGTCGGCCGCCCATGACCCCGCGGCCCCGGCCGGACGCCCGTTCGGTCCGTAGGATGGCGGTGCGTTGCGATCGCCGCAGCTCACCGGGCTGCGGATCCTCGACATCGACGGAACGGAGAGCCATGCGCATCGTTATCGCGGGCGGGCACGGCAAGATCGCGCTGCTGCTGGCCGGGCTGCTCACACGGCGCGGCGACGAGGTCGCGAGCCTCATACGCAATCCCGCGCACGCCGAGGAGGTGGCGGCCACCGGCGCCGAGCCGGTCGTACTGGACCTGGAGAATTCCACCGCCGACGCGGTCGCGGCCGTGCTGGCCGGAGCCGACGCCGCGGTCTTCGCCGCCGGGGCCGGGCCGGGCAGCACCGCGGAGCGCAAGTACACCGTCGACCGCGACGGATCGGTCCTCCTGGCCACGGCCGCGGAGCAGGCGAAGGCCACCCGGGTCGTGCAGATCTCCACCATGGGCGCGGGCAAGCCCCCGGCTCCGGATCGGGATGCGGTGTGGGCGGCCTACATCGACGCCAAGACCCAGGCCGAGGACGACCTGCGCGCCCGCGGCCTGGACTGGACCGTCCTGCGGCCCGGCCGCCTCACCGACGAGCCCGCGACCGGCGAGGTCAGTCTGGTCGAACCGCCCGGCGACTACGGCGCGGTCCCCCGCGCCGACGTCGCCGCCGTCATCGCCGAACTGCTGGCCGCCCCGAACACCGCGGGCAAGACCTTGGAACTCGTCTCGGGCGGCACGGCGATCGCCGCGGCGGTCGCGGCGATCTGACCCGCACTCAGCAGTTGCTCGGCGCGGCCTCTCCGCGCGCCCGCGCATCCAGCCAGGTCAGCACCTGCGGGAGGCCGAGCACGGCGGCGGTGAGGTGGTCGGGTACCGGAATCGCCTCGGCCTGCAACCGGACCCCGGCCGCGCACCAGCGCCGGTCGGTGTTGACGATCGAATCCACCGGCACCAGGCCGTCGATCGGCGAATGCCATTCGAGCACCGGCATATTCGGCACACTGTCGGTGTAGAGCTCGAGGCTGTTCTCCTCGATGACCTTGCGGGCCTCGGGGTCCTCGGTCATCTTGGTGGTCTTCGCGAAGTCCAGCGCGCCGCGCCCGGCCCCGGCGGTGAGCAGAGTGTTGGTGCAGCCGTTGGCAACCTGCTGCCCGAGCCGCACGCCCTGGTCGTTGAGCTGCTCGGAGATCGGGAAGCGGTCGGGGTACTCGCGTTCCAGCCCGACACCGGCGGCGAAGGCCAGCCCGAAGACCGGATGCGCGCCGTAGCCGAGGCCCTCGAGCATCTTCACCAGATTCATCGGCACCCCGCCGGCGGCGGCGCCCGCGATCTTCAACTCCGGCGCGTACTTCGGCGCGAGCGCGGCCGCCCAGGCCGTCGCCATGCCGCCGCCGGAATACCCGGCCATCGTCACCGGACTGTGCTCGACGCGCAGCTGCTGTACCCGCTGCACGGCGCGAATGCCGTCCAGCGTGATCTGCCCGCCCAATTTGGCTGCGCCGTAGGCGTACTGTGGCCCCAGGTGGTCGGGCAGCGCGATAGTCCAGCCGCGCTGCAGCACCACGTTGTAGGCGGGCGCCTCGCGCACCATCAGATCGGGATCGGTGGTGTAGAGCGTGTGCGAGACCGAGCATTCGGTGCCCAGCCCGTTGATGATGGTCTGGTACGACAGCACCGGCCCGTCGGTGGCCCGGTTGCGCGGCGACAGCACGGTGGTGGTGGCCGCGATCGGTTCGTCCTGAGAATTCGTCGAGCGGAATTTGATCAGCCAGACGTCGGTGTCCGGGAAGATCGGCAGCGGCGGCAATGCGCGGATGCCCAGGATATCGCCCGGTTCGTGCCCGGCCACGTCCTCCGGCGCGGCATAGAACGGATCCGGGTCGGAGGCCGGATAGAACGGCGTCCCGGCCGCGGCCCCCGCCCCGGCGATCAGCAACAGCAGGCTACCGGCGCACGCACCCATCGCGCGCCGGACTGCGAACTTCCCCATGGCGCAGAACACTATTCGAACCCGGTGACAGATGCCCAACCGGATCCCAGATCCTGAGAAATCACAACGGTTGCCGACATGAGGCTGTGTTGCGAGACGAATTCGCGCGGAAATCTGTTTGCGGCGGTTACACGAACGTACCTTCGAACTCGGCGCCGTTGCCTGATCCATCGGCACCGGGCAACGGCGCAGAAGGATGAGAAGGAGCACCGCTATGTACACTCCCGACACCGTCACCGAGGCGCCCACCCGACGGGTGACCGTCTACTTCGACGGTCCGGACCCCGGAGACGAGCTGGTGCTGGAATACGCTGCCACACGCTCGGAGGCCTGGGAATTCGCCGCTGCCGCAGTGCACTCGGGATTGGCGGTCACGATCGACACGAAGGTGCGGCCCGGCATGCGCCCCCTGCCCTGCCGCAGCCTCTGGCACTGACCCGCCGCACCCCGTCGTCCGTCGGGGCACGAGCCCGAAGACGTGCCCACCGGACGGATGATGAGCGGTATCCGTCCGGTGGGCGTGCCGCCGCTCGGCAGCCGCGTTGGGGTCGGAGCAGGAGGGAGTCATGGGTTTTCCCGCTCGCCGCGTCCGCACGGTGCGACGGTCGGCGCTCGCCGGCAGGAGTTTTGGCGGGTTGCTGACCAGCGAGCGCACGTTTCGGAACGACGATGTTCACCGGCGGCGCCCTTCGGCGCCGCATGCGCTTACAGTACGGCCGCGCCGCTACGCCCGCGAACGGGAGCGCCCGGCTCTGGTCGTTGTCATAGACGGCCCCCGAAGTCCTTGGGACCGAACACAGTTCACGGCTCGTTCGCGCGGCTGTCGAGCCGGTAGAAACTACTCGGACCACCCTCGGCGGTCTGTTCGCGGAACACGAACGCCAGCTCCCGATCGTCGAACAGCCGGAACCATTCGTCCCACGAGACTTCGCGCAGACCGTCCTCGCGGTAACCGGGGAAATTGATTCGCAACGGCTCGGGCCCCTCCGGACGCCCCGGATCGGACGCGACCGCGGGACGGGCGCCGCGATGCTCCGCCCAGGAGCGGATCACGGCGGGCTCGGTGGTGACCCGGCAGCCGTCGCCGGGCTCGGGCTCCGGCAATGCCGGGTCGAACCGCGCCGCATCCGTGCGATCCTCGGAATCGGGCATGCGCGGCTCCTGTCACTCCGTGCGTAGGGGGTCGTGGCCGATCGACATCAGTTCGTGCCGCCATCGCGGGCGACCCGCCTCCGGTTCCGGCTCGTCGCCGCGGGCATCGCGCACCCGGTCGACCACGGCGCGCATCACGGCGGCGTCGTGCGCGTCGAGGTCGGTGCGTCGCTTGCCGAGAATCGCCAGCACCCGCTGTCCCAGCGGCGTGCCGTCGCGGTCCGGCGGCGGCTCGGTCTCGGGGCCGGCCGCATCGGTGTACAGCCAGTCCCGCAGTTCCCGTGACGACATGTTCACCGCCGTGTGGAACGCGTCCCACAGGCCGTCGTCGATGACAGATTCCGCCATGCGGTCCTCCTTTCCGCTCCCCGGCTACCCCTCGAGCACGGGCACAAACTCGCTGGTTCCCGGGCCGCGAATGCACATGATTGCGCGAGCGATCGCCGGGTAACCGGCCCACAGCGCACCCGGATGCGCCGGGCCGACAAGGCCCTGCCGCCCGGCCGCGCGCGCCGCCCGCGACGACATCGTGGTCACCGGCCGCGACGAGGCTCCGGCCGACAGTGTCGGGGCATTGCTGCGACACGGTTGAGGAGGTACGAGATGGACAGGGGAAACAGCAAGCACGGTCCGCGCCAGGACGAACAGCTGGCGCACGAATTGGAGGGGACGATCCGCGGCAATCGCTCCAGCCGCGCCGAGGAATGGCGCGATCCCGAGCCGCCCGCCGACGACGACCCCGAACTCTCCGCACGCCCCGAACTGACGATCCCCACTCCCACGGATCCGGTTCCCCCGGACCCGTTTTCGCCCCCGAACCCCGAGACACCCCCACCCGACCCGGTGCCCGAGCCACCGGGCCCCATCCCGGAGCCGGGCACGCCGGACCCCCTACCCGATCCCGGCCCGCCCGACCCGCAACCGGGCCCCGGTGCGACGGACGCCTTCCCGAATCCCGGCGTCGGCGATCCGGTCCCCGACCACGGCCCGCAGGAACCGGTCGCCGATCTCGGGCCACAGGGACCGATTCCGAATTCCGGTGCGCCCGAACCGCTTCCAGGCCCCGGCCCGACCGAACCGTTGCCCGGCCACGACCCGCCCGACCCGGAGACCGCCCCGGTTCCGGGTCCGCAGGGGCCGATGCCCAGCACCGAACCGCCCCCGCCCTACCCCGGCGCACCGGACGGCCCCTATCCCCCGCCGCAGGGTCCCGTGTCGAATACCTTTCCACCGCAACAAGATCCGAGCCCACGACCGACGGCGGTAGCACCACTGCCGGGGCAGCCGCCGGATCCCCAGCCACCCCGGCCGAACCCGAATCCCGAACCGCCCCGGCCGAATCCGTATCCGGAGCCACCCCGGCCGGATCCTTACCCCGAACCGCCTCGGCCGAATCCCGAACCGCCGGGTCCCGAGCCGCAGCCGCCGCTCCCGGGTCCGGTGCCGCACCCCACTCCGCCCGGCCCGAACCCGACCTTCGAACGCCCGCCGGAGCCGTACGATCCGGTCCCGCCCGGTCCCACCGCCCGCTGACGCGAATCCGTCAGTCGCGCAGGGCCTCGTCGCGCAGCCAGGTCAGCGTCTTGGAGAGAATGCGGGAGACATGCATCTGTGAAATGCCGAGTGCTTCGGCTATCTGGGTCTGGGTCTTGGCCTCGAAGAAGCGCATGATCAGGACCTGCTGCTCGCGTTCGGGCAGGTCGGCGATCAGCGGCTTGACGGCCATGAACTCCTCGACCCGGTCGTAGCGCGGCTCGGCCTCGCCGAGCACCTCGCGCAGCGGCAGCGGTGTGTTCTCGCCGTCGTCACCGGAGACCGACTCCAGCGAGGACAGCTGGTAGGCGTTGCCCGCAATCAGGGCCTGTGTGACCTCCACCAGGTCCACCTCGAGTTCGGCAGCGATCTCCCGGGCCTTCGGCAGCCGGCCCAGCCGCTGCGCCAAATCATCGATGGCGCCGCCGATCGACAGCTGGATCTCCTTGGTGCGCCGGGGAACCCGCACCGCCCAGGTGTTGTCGCGGAAATGCCGGCGGACCTCGCCCATGATGGTCGGCACGGCGAACGACAGGAACGACGAGCCCCGCGTCACGTCGAAGCGGTCCACCGCCTGGACCAGCCCGACCCGGGCCACCTGCAGCAGATCGTCGAAGTTCTCGCCGCGCCCGGAGAACTTCCGGGCGATGTGGTCGGCCAGCGGCAGGCAGAGCCCGATGATCTTCTCGCGCAATGCCTCCCGCTGCGCGGTGTGCTCTCCGAGCGCCGCCAGCGCCTGGAATTCCGGTTCGATGTTGTCGTAGCTGTCACCACCGCGGTGACGCCGTCCGCGTTCATCCGCCATCGGCCTCACCTCGCGCCCGGGTGAATTCGACGACGACGGGATATCCGTTGCCGTCCGCATCGAACGATTCCGTCCGCGCGCTGATGGAATTGGTGATGGTCTGTAGCACGTGCCAGCCGAACCCGTCCTCGTCGAGCGCGTCGTCTACCGCGGCGAGGCCGGAAACGCGCACCGCCATCGCGGCGTCGTCGGCGGCGAACGCACAGTCGATCTCCGAGTCGGGTACCGCCTCCGCGATCAACGCGGTGGCGATCTCGTCCAGCGCGACCCGGATGTCGGTCACCTCGTCCAGCGCGAAATCCGCGATCAGCGCCACCGTTTCCGCGAGCGCGCGCAACATGGTGAGCTGATTCAAGTCGGCCGGCACCCGGATACCCACACTCGATGTCTGCACGGGGGACCTCGAAACCCATTCGCTCATCGACACTTGCCTCTCCTCCCAACCGGTGAACCCGGCGGGGACCCACGGACCCCGACCGTTGCGCCAACCGTTCGACTTCAGGTCCATGATCCGACGTATTCCTCCCGGATGTAGGTCGGATACGGATCGGTGTGCAACGCGGCCGTGTACACGGCATGACGGACCTGCGCGCCGGTCGGCTTCGCCTGCACGATATCGGCAGGCGTGGCCCGGCCGTACACCGCCGGTCGGTCGTTCTCCGGTTTCTCGTCGGTGCCGCCTCCCCGCAGCACCCCACGACCCGTCATCCGCACCGCCGCCGACGACTCGGATCGCGAATCCACGGGCGAACCTTTCTGCTCGGGAGGCCGTTCACTGCGCGCATACCCCGAGCCCCCGCCCCGAAACCCGGCGAGCCCCACTCGCCGCAGATCCGCGGGACCGAGCCCGGCTCGATCCCGCGGTAAGACTCCGCCGACTAGGTCTCCAGCGCGGACTGCATGGTGGCGTAGAAGCGGAACAGCGGGCGCGTACCGGTGATCTCCAGTACGCGCTCGATCTCCTCGCGGCCACAGACGAGACGCAGGTCGATACCGGCCTGGGCGGCGGCGGTCTTGGCGGCGGCCAGCGACCGCGCCGATCGGATACTCAGGAATCGGGTGCGGCGCAGGTCGAGGACGACCGCGTGGGTGCTGGAGCCGACGGCTTGGTCGAGGGACTTGCCGAACATCGCGGCCACGGCGGCGTCCAGCTCGCCCTCGACGCGAACGACCGTATAGTGCCGCCGCTGATCGCGAACGTGTGCCGGAGACAGCCCGGCACCATCCGGATTCGCCGCATCGGTTTGACGTTGGAGAACGGCAATCGCAGACATAACTAGAGCCTCCCGTGCAATGGGCTTGCCCTGTCCGACGTGGAGATCATGACCCGAGCGGGCCGGAAACAGCCGGTGTTCCTACTGACCGTCTGTCGCCGGCTCACGCGAACGGCCTCCGCGTGCGAACCGGGGTCGGCTGTAGTCTCAACCTGGCTACAGTCTGCCACGCTATGCGCGCGCTGTCACCGCCACGGCGCGACGAATCACTCACCGGCGTGATCGGCCTCCACGCGATTTTCACGAATATCCTTGCGGCATATCCCATTCCGTTATCCGTCCAGCCATCGGGCGATGTCCGGAGGCAATCGTTCTCGTTCCCGCATTTGCACGCACGCCGAGCCGTAAACCACCCCGCGCGGCGGCCCGCCTCCGCCCGCCCGCCGAGGCGGGCGGTGCGCTTGCACTATGCACGCTCACCTGCACGAACAGCTTCGTCTCGGTATTCGAGTTCGCTTGCTAGCGTGGCCGTTTCGCGGTAGATGTTCGGGGTGACAGTCGATCGGGCGCAGTTCTCGGCGCAGCGGCGCAGTTGGGAACAGCTACCCGAGGTCACCCGGGCCGCGGTGGAGGCGCTGACGGGGCCGGTCCGGCGCGCCGAGTCGATCATCGCCGGGTTCAGCAGCCATCTCGCCGCGGTGATCGAGACCGACGCCGGGCGGACCTTCGTGAAGGGCATGCGCATCGACGACCCGGAGGTGTGGACCCAGCACCGCGAGGCCGTGCTCGGCCCGCACGTCGGCCCGATCGGGCCCCGGCTGCACTGGCAGATCGCGGCCGGCGGCTGGGATCTGCTCGGATTCGAGTATGTCGCAGGGCATTTCGCCGACTACCGGGTGGACAGCGACCTCGCCGCCGCCGCCGCGGCGATGGCCGCGCTGGGGCGCCTGCCCTGTCCCCCCGACCTCGAACTGAAGGACGCCGAGGTGCGCTGGGGCGCCTATCTCGAGGATCCCGGCGAGGGCGCCCGGTTCGCCGGCGTGACGCTGCTGCATACCGACTGGAATTACAGCAATGTGCTGGTCGGCGAGGCCGGGGCCCGGCTGGTCGACTGGCCGTGGGCCACTCGCGGCGCGTCCTGGATCGACCCGGGATGCTGGATGGTCTGGCTGATCTTCGCCGGTCACGAACCGGCCGCCGCCGCGCGCTGGGCCGCCCGGGTACCGGCCTGGCACCGCGCCGGCGCGGCCGATCTGCGAGCGTTCGCGACGGCGCTGGCCGCCGAATGGACCGCCACCGCGACCCGCAACCCCAACTTCTGGACCCACGGCCTGCGCGACGCCGCCCGGCGCTGGGCCGCGTACCGCCGGGCGATCTGACCGATCGGCGCCCGGTCAGCGCACCACCGCGCCGCCCCCGCTCGCCGCGATCACCTCGTCGAGACGACCGGCGGTGATCTGCCGCTGCGCGTTGGCGACCGCGGTGATCAGCGCGGTGCCGAACGCGCCGTGCCGGTCGAACAGCGTCGCGGCGCCGACCGCGATCCCCTGTTCGCTGAGGTGGTTGTCGGCCTCCAGGCCGACCTCGGCGCCCAGGGGCAGGCGCGACAGCGCGACGGTCAGATCGGTATTGATGAAGCCGACGCCCGCGTCGGACCAGTTGGTCACCATGCTGGTCTGCTCCGCGGCCATCGCCGCCAGCACGAACGGCGAGAGCGCCTCCCCGGCGAGCACCGGCATCGGGCGCTGCCAGCTGCGCTTGCGGCCGGCGTTCTCGTGTTCGGAAAAGGTGCGCGACCAGCCGTTCGACCCGTCACTGCGCCACAGCGGCGCGGCCGGGCCGCTCGCGGGCGGCGCCAACTCGACCGGCGGCGGCGCGGGGTGACCGTCCCGCTTCCAGATCCGGCCGGGCGGCTCCTGCGAGGGCTGCAGGAGTACCAGCGACGCCCGCGCCGCCGGTGCGCCGTCCTGCTGCACCACCGCGTCGGCCACGCGAATGCGCTTGCCGTCGCGTACCGACGCGGTCGTCACCGACAGCGCACGCATGCGGGCGGGCTTGAACAGATCCACGGTCAGCCGGACCGGCACGAATCCGTCGGTGCTGTACTCGTTCTCCAACGACCGGGCCAGCAGGCCGCACAGCGCCGGGCCCACGATCTGCTGCGCCGACCACTGACTGGCCGCGAGTGGCCGGGGCGTGAACGTCGCGCCCTCGGCATCGAAGTATCCGTACGATTCACTCACCGCGTCATCCTGCCCGGTCCGGTCGCCACGGCGACTGATCTTGCTCTCTCAGGCAGATATACACGCGTATGAAACCGGTTTCAATGGTGATCCGGGTCTCCGGGCCAGGTCCAGTCGGTGATCTCGGGCAGGTCGGCGCCCACGCGCTCGGCGTGCACGGTGTTGGCGTGCAGCAGATGCAGCAGGTGCTCTCGCAGGCGCCCGAGCCGGTCGGCGAGCCGCGGCACCTGCTCCAGCACCGCCAGCGCCAGCTGATAGCGATCGATGCCGTTCATCGCGCACATCTGGAACGGGGTCGTGGTGGTGCCGTTGTCGTGGAACCCGTGCACGTGCAGTTGGTCGTGCCCGGGTCGGCGATAGGTGAGCTGGTGGATCAGCCAGGGATAGCCGTGGAAGGCGAACACCACCGGCCGGGTCGCGGTGAACAGCTCGGCGTACTGCCGATCGGGGATGCCGTGCGGGTGCCGGTCCGGCGGGAACAGCCGGGCCAGATCGACCACATTGACGAAGCGAACGGCCAAGTCCGGCACCAGCTCTCGCAGTAGCGCGGCCGCGGCGAGGGCCTCCTGGGTGGGCACGTCGCCGGCGCAGGCGAGCACCGCGTCCGGCTCACCGGCGCCGTCGGTGCTCGCCCAATTCCACACGCCCAGTCCGTGGGCCACGTGCTCGGCGGCGCGTTCGTCGGAAAGATATTGCAGCGCAGGCTGTTTCCCTGCCACCACCACATTGACCCGGCCGCGCCCGCGCAGGCAGTGGTCGAAGACGTGCAGCAGGCAGTTGGCGTCGGGCGGCAGATACACCCGGCCCACCTCCGGGCGCTTGCTCAGCACATGGTCGATGAAGCCGGGATCCTGATGCGAGGCGCCGTTGTGGTCCTGGCGCCACACGTGCGAGGTCACCAGGTAGTTGAGGCTGGGAATCGTTGTGCGCCAATGATATCGGGAGGCCTCGCGCAGCCATTTGGCATGCTGCACCACCATCGAGTCGACGATGTGGGCGAAGGCTTCGTAGGTGGAGAACACCCCGTGGCGGCCGGTCAGCAGATATCCCTCCAGCCAGCCCTGGCACAGGTGCTCCGACAGCACCTCGAACACCCGGCCGTCGGGCGCCAGCTGCTCGTCGGCGGGTCCGGGCTCGAGCTGCCAGCGCCGCCCGGTCACTTCGAGCACCGCGTCCAGGCGGTTGGAGGCGTGCTCATCGGGCGAGAAGAACAGCATCCGGCGGGGATTGGCGGTCAGGGTGTCGCGCAGGTACCGGCCCAGCACCTTTGTCGCCTCCGCGTGCCGGGTCGCGGGCGCGCCCACGTCCACGGTGTGCGCGGCCACGTCGGGCAGCCGCAGGTCCACGCTGTCGCGGGCGTGCGCGACCGGGTTCGCGCTCATCCGCAGTTCCCCCTCCGGGCACAGCTTCCGCACCGCCGCCACCGGCGCGCCGTCCGCGCCGAACAGCTCCTCCGGATGGTAGGAGCGCAGCCATTCCTCCAGCAGCGCACGGCGATACGGATTGTCGTGCACCGCGTCCAGCGGGATCTGGTGTGAGCGCGCGGTGCCCTCCACCGCGACCCCGTTCACCCGGGCCGGGCACGTCCAGCCCTTCGGCGTCTCCAGGATGATCGCGGGCCGCTCGGTACGCGCGCCCGCACGGATGTCGTCGATGCGCTCGAAGGCCGACTCCAGCGCGGCCGCGTACTGTTCGTGCACCTTGACCGGATGGTCGCCGGCCACCACGGTCGGCGCCCAGCCGTGCGCGCGCAGCAACGCCGTGACGTCGTCGCGGCGCATCCGGCCGAGCACGGTCGGGTTGGCGATCTTGTATCCGTTGAGATGCAGGATCGGCAGCACCGCGCCGTCCTGGGTCGGATGCAGGAAGGCCGGGGCGTTCCAGCTCGTCGCCAGCGGGCCCGTCTCGGCCTCGCCGTCGCCGATCACGCAGACCGCGGTGAGATTCGGATTGTCCAGCACCGCACCGGTCGCGTGGGCCAGCGAATAGCCCAGCTCGCCGCCCTCGTGGATGGAGCCCGGCAGGTGCGGCGAGGCATGGCTGGGCACGCCGCCGGGGAAGGAGAACTGCCGGAACAGCTCGCGCATCCCCGCCGCGTCGCGCGCCGCGCCCGGATGCCGGGCTCCGTAGCTGCCCTCGAGCCAGGCGGCCGCGTTCAGTCCGGCCGCGCCGTGCCCCGGGCCTGCGACGAACAGGACCGACCGGTCGTCCCGCAGGATCAGCCGGTTCAGGTGCGCGTAGGTCAGGGTCAGCCCCGGCACGGTGCCCCAGTGCCCGAGGAGGCGACGCTTCAGGTGCTCGGGTCGCAAGGGCTCGGTGAGGAGCGGATTGTCCAGCAGATACAGCTGTCCGGCCGACAGGTAGTTCGCCGCCCGCCACCACGCGTCGACGGCCTCGAGATCATTCGCGTTCGCCACCGCAACCACTCCTCACCTCCGTTCCCGTGACCGATCAGCCGCGGGTCTTGCGCACCCAGTCGCGCACGGTGTCGCGCACGCGATCGAAGATCGCCAGCGGCGGGCCGGCCAGCAGGTTGGCGGGCCCCGACGAGCCCGCGGCCGGATGCGGCCGGGTGGGCGCGGTCGCCTCGGCCATCTGCACGGCGGTCGCCAGGCCCGCCCGCTCGGCCGCGGACGAGTCCTCGCGCAACCGCTCGAACTCCTCCCGCTCCTCGTGCTCGGCATGATCGATGACGGCCGTGGCGAAGGCGTCGAACTTCGCGTCGAAGTCGCGGTGCTCGACCCCGAGGTCGTGCAGTTCGGCGAGGGCCTGCTTGGCCTTTTCCTCCTCGCGCAGCCGACTTTCCACGACGTGGTCGGCGACGTACACCCGGCGCGCCGCCGGATGGATGACCTCCTCCTCGGCGCTCTCGTGCACCGCGAGCAACCGCACGAGGTCCTCGAACGGCTCCCGTTTGCCCGCGCCGTCGGCCGCGCGCACCTGGTCGATCAGTTGCCTGATCTGGTTGTGCTGGGCCTTCAGCAGTTCCACGACGTCCTGTTGCTCGGTGGGCATGGTCGGATCACTCCTCGTCTCGGGGATCGGTTCCCACTCGGGCCGTACCCGGGTCCGCGCCTCTCACACCCGGCGATTCACCGGCAGTTTCGATCGGGGTACCGGGGGCATGCCGAGCACAGGAGCGCCGTCGTGATCGGCGAGAAACCCCGCCGATCTCGTCCGGAGCGCCGGGGTGACAGCCGTTTTCCGTTGCGCCACTGGTGGTTTCGTCAAGGAGGTAGGCCATGACCCGATCCGGACCACTGGTGGTGGTCGGGGACGTCCTGCTCGACATCGACATCACGGGCCGGGCCGACCGCGCCGGACCCGGCGCCGCGGTGCCGGTGGTGGATTTCGTCTCGCGCCGAACCCGGCCCGGCGGCGCGGGTCTCGCCGCCCTGCTCGCGGCGGCCGCGACGCCCGAGGTGGTGCTGGTGGGCGCGTTCGGCGTCGACGCGGGGGCCGAGCGGCTGCGGCGGCTGCTGGCCGGGCGGGTGCGCGTCACCGAGCTGCTGCTGCACGGCAGCACCGTGCGGCGACAGCGGGTCCGGGCGCGCGGGGGGGGCCCCCCCCCCCGCGCCCCCGGCCGGAACCCCCCCCGCCGGGGCGCGGGGTGGGGGGGGGCGCCCCCCCCCCGCCCCCCCCCCCCGGGGGGGGGGGGGGTGGGGG
>NZ_JARWOP010000362.1 GCF_029868745.1 Nocardia wallacei
GTGGGTTTTGGGGGGCGCGTGAACATCGTCCCCCCTCCCCCCCCCCCCCCCACCCAAAAACCCGTATACCATGGGCGCCGAAAACCCGCCGAAGCGAAGCGAAGGCCAAAAACACAGCAGCGCTCCCCACCCAACCCAACCCCACACCCGCCGAAACCCCGCGACACCGCAGGCGGCGCCATCAGACCCAGCAAAACTTCCCCGCAGCGCTGGCGCAGGTACCCCTGTTCTGCGTACCGTGGGATTGTGCGTGACCATCTACCACCTGGCCTGCCGCCGGATCCGTTCGCCGGAGACCCCTCCGACCCGTCGGCCGCGCTCGATGCCATCGAGCCGGGGGAGCCGCTGGATCCTCACGAGCGCCTAGCGGTCGAGGAAGATCTCGCCGACCTCGCTGTCTACGAGGCGCTGCTGGCCCACCGCGGTATCCGTGGGCTCGTGGTCAGTTGTGAGGACTGCCGGCAGGATCATTATCACGACTGGGACATGTTGCGCGCGAACCTGCTTCAACTGCTGGTGGACGGCACGGTGCGCCCGCACGAGCCCGCGTACGACCCGACCCCCGAGGCCTATGTCACGTGGGACTACTGCCGCGGTTACGCCGACGCGTCGATGAACGAGGCGCTGCACGGCGACGGGTTCGAGGGCTTCGACGCCTGATTTCGCGCTGATCGGATGCGTGCCGGGCAGGCCGCATCCGACATACATTCGATGCTCTGTGCCTTCGTCCGGGCAACGTACACCGGACGGGAATGTACACGGCAATGTCACGAGGACAATGTCACCACGACATGCCGCGCGCACAGCAAAGCCGACCACCTGTCGGCGATCGGTTGATGTGCTGCTCTGCGACCGTGTCCGCTATCCGCCGATTCCACCCGGCAGCGACCCGCCCGGCAACGATCCCGCCGGCGGCTTGACCGGTGTCGGCACCCCGATCGACGGGACGCTGGGACGACCGGTGGGCTCGATGGTCTGCCCACCCGGCCGCGGCGGGAACGCGGGCGCCCCCGTCGAGCCGATGGTGGTCGGCGCGCCGGTGGGCGGTTCCTGCGGGATGGTCGGCGGTTCCTGCGGCACCGTGGGTTGCACGGTGGGCAGTTCGGTCGGCAGCGACGGCGTCGTCGGCAGCGTGGGCTTGGTGCTCGGGCCGCCGGGGTTGTCCACGCCGGGATCGGTGCCGAGGGTGCGTGGATCGAAGGTGCTGGTGGGCTTGCTCGGGCTGTCGGCCGGCTGCTGGGTGATCGTCGACCCGGTGGACGGCACCTGCGGACGGCCCGTGGACTTCGGCGGGCTGATCGGCGTCAGCGATGCGGCGATGTCCGGTGCGTCGATTTTCAGCTGTGCCCACAGCTGGTTCCAGCGTTCTTCCAGCTCGTTGCGACGCTTCTGGTCGTCGACCTGGGTCGCGGTATTGCGGGAACTCGCCAGCAGCGCCTTGGCCTCTTCC
The DNA here is from genome assembly GCF_029868745.1 of Nocardia wallacei. GTDB lineage: Bacteria > Actinomycetota > Actinomycetes > Mycobacteriales > Mycobacteriaceae > Nocardia > Nocardia wallacei_B. Next base: position 1,451 of record NZ_JARWOP010000362.1, read on the forward strand.
GGCCGCTTCTGCTCGAGCAGAGTCTGCGCCTCGCTCAATGCGTTGTCGGCGCGCTGGGCGATGGTGGTCTGTGCCTGCTGGCTGAACACCACTTCCTTCACTCGCCACAGCGGATCGCCGGGCTGCGCACTGTAAGAGAACGCCGTCATACCGCCGAAGATCAAGGCCACCGCGGCGGCCGCACCCATGAGGGGACGTACCAGCCGTAAATGACTTCGCCGCGCGACGTTAACTCTCGTCTGCCGCGCACCGATTTCCTGATTGACCGCCGCGACAACAGCATCCAGATCCGGCCCGCCCGGCAACGGCTCCTCGACGATCTCCGCCCGCCAGTTCGCGAGCAATGTCGCGAGCTGATACTCCTCGGAGCTGTCGGTCGTCACGGGTCCGTCACCGGCGATGGCGTCGATCAAGGCATCGTCGCGGCGCACCGCGGCAATGTCGACCGGGCCGTTGTCCCCGGATGCCTCGGCGTAGGGATCGCTGTTGTGCGATCCAAGCCGCGCCTTCCAGTCGCCCCGACCGCGCTCGCCATCCCTAGCCATACATTTCACCTGCCCTCGCCACTTGTGACTTCAGTTTCGCGAGCGCCCGGTGCTGGGCCACTCGTATAGCTCCCGCCGTACTGCCCACGGCGGCAGCAGTTTCTTCTGCTGACAGACCCATGACCAATCGCAGGATCAGGATCTCTCGATGCTTCTCCGGAAGCGTCGCCAGCAGACTGTTCATCTGCCGGCTCGTTTCGGAATCGAGAGCGCGCTGCTCCGGCCCCTGGTCGGTGGATATGACATCTGGTACTTCGGCCATCGCGTCCGCCTTGTTACGGGCGGCGTTGCGATGAGCATCGGCGACCTTGTGCGAAGCGATTCCATACACGAAGGCCATGAACGGCCGCCCTTGGTCCTGATAACGCGGCAGGGCGGTCATCACGGCCAGACAGACCTCCTGCGCAACGTCGTCCGCGGAGAGCTGCCCACGCTCCGCGGATCCGATCCGCGCACGGCAGTAGCGAACTACCAGTGGACGGATGATCTCCAGTACCTGGGCTAAAGCCGAACGATCGCCCTGCGCTGCGGCAGCGACGGCGGCGTCCAACTCCTCGCCCGTGTGCGTCATCGTCAGAGATATTCCTGGCGTTACAAGTGGCACGGTCGGTTGTTGACCAGTGCTTCCGCCGATCGGCGGAACGGCTCCAACAATAGCGGCTTCACAACCCGTGACGGGCAACACCTGGGATCAGCCACTACCGAGAACCTCATCGTCCGAACGCAATACACCGCCATGACCGGCCAGGTCCTGCGCACATGCGCGCGCTTCGGCCGCTGCTCGGGCCGCATCGGCGCCCTCGTCGACCCCCGCCCGCAACATCGCGCAGGCCCACCGGAGCGGAAGCAGACCGTTTTCCCGGCTCTGGGAGGAGACCAGCGCGGCGGATGCCCGAGACTGTTCGACATCGCCGGCGGCGGCCGCCGCGGCGGCGACGAGTAGACGGGACTTGACGCGATGGCGCACCGACGGGCCACGCTCCGCGAGTGCGAGCGCGGTTTCGGCGTACCGCAGCGCGGAGCCGGCAACCAGCCCGCGGTCCGGCGCGGCCAGCGCGGTCTCGGCCGCCACCCAGTGCCAACGCAGCCGAGCGCGCGTCCCGTCGTCGGCGGCGGAATCGGGAAAATCGCCGAGAAAGTTCTGGCAACGTTTCAGCAGCCGCGCCGACAGCTCCGGCCGGGCGGTCCCCAGCGCATCGGCGGCCAGGCCGGTCAACGCGTCGCAAACCGCTTCGCGCCAGGCCGCCGGCCCGGCCGCGCCGGCGGTGGGCGCCTCCGGGAGCACCAGTGCGAGCGCCCGGCCGTCGAGTACGGCGGCGCGCGCGTGCCGGCCGAGTTGCCGCAGCAGCGAGGCGCGGGTGCTGGTGATCAGCGAGCGCAGCGCCGGGTCGGCGCCGCCGCGGTACGCGCGGTGCAGTTCGGCCCGGGCGGCGGCATAGCGGCCCTGGCCACCCAGAACGACCGCGCGCAGCCAAGATTCGACGGCGTCGGCGGCGGCGGGCAATTCGGCCGCGGGGATGCCCGGACGGGCGCCGAACGCGGCCTCGACGAATATCGCGTGCCGCGGGTTCGCGAGGGGGTCGGGCAGCGCGGAGAAGTGATTCACCGCCGCACCTTATCCGGCGACCCGCACGCCCCCGCGCGAACCCGTTTCGAACCGCGAGCAACCATTCAGCAAGAGGAAAGCGCCGCAGATGTTTCGATCTCGTAAAACAACGACGGGCAATCGCCCAGCACGTATGTTAGGAATTTGTATGCTTTTCGGATAATTAACCTGCGCGCCTCGGAGCGGCCATCTGACCATCGCCCACATTCGCCCGATCGGTGGCGTCCGCCACATACCACAAGCTACGCCGGCGATGGAACAACCGCGTCTTTCTTTCGATGAAAAGGGCCATGACCTGGCCGTTTATGGCCTATCACAAGACAGCAACGGACAGGCCCCGAACTGGCCAACCGATCAGTATCGCTATCGGTGGCCCGGATGTAAATAGCAGGAAGGTTAAATCTCGGAACCGCTCCCTTTGGAATCGTCGCCAGAGAAACTATTGACTGGATTTCGCTATGCGTCCTAACGTACGACATCGCCGTCGTCGGCGCCGTGTGAAATTGCGGCGACCACGAACTGCGATCGCCGGAACTCCGGCGACACGGTCCGAGCCCGATCTCGGCGAGGTCTCATCCGACCGCGCCTCGAGGTTCGGACAGACCGCTGCTGACAAGCACCGCTCGACAACGCCGACGAGCTCGCACCACTAGGAGTTCACGATGCCCATGCCCACCCACCTCCCCGGGCCCAATGCCGACATCTGGGATTGGCAGATGCGCGGTTCCTGCCGCGGTGTGGACTCCTCCGTGTTCTTCCATCCCGACGGCGAGCGCGGCCGCGCCCGCGCGCAGCGTGAGCTGCGCGCCAAGGAGATCTGCCGCACCTGCCCGGTGCTCATGCAGTGCCGCAGCCACGCGCTGAAGGTCAGCGAGCCGTACGGCATCTGGGGCGGGATGTCGGAGACCGAGCGCGAGATGCACGCGCGGCGCAACCGCCGCCGCGTGACGGTCTGATTCTCGCGCCCTCGAATTTTCTCCCATCCGGAACGCTCGGCGCGCCGAATGCCTGGCAAACGCCCGGCCATTGCGCTACCGGCCGGTGACGCCGACACAGGCGCGCAGGCTCCTTCGGTCACCGCCGACCGCCTGCCGCAAGATGGCCAGAAGCCTTGCCCACCCCTGTCGCCGCCCGCCTTGTCGCCGCGATGCCGGGTACGTCCGAATCGAACACAGCGATCCACACAATTTCCGGCGTGTCTTACCGAAGACTGCCTCGGCGTGTCGGGCAATGTCCGAAAACCGCTGAGCCGCAGTCAGTTTGCCGATACCCCCACCCGAGAGGAGGTCATAGCGGCACGCTACGGTAGTGGCCGATGACACAGAATGGAGCGTTGTGACAACGCGGCCGCCGGCCGCAGAGGGCGACTCGTTCCAACAAGCTATCCGGGACGAGCGGGTGGAAACACCCCGCGGAGACTCTGCGGTGACGGCGCGCGCAGCCGAAAGCCTCGAACTAGCCGCGCTTCTCGAACGCTGCGGCCGATCCGACCAGGAGGCCTTCGCCGAGCTGTACGACCGAACGTGCGCCCGGGTGTTCGGCCTGGTCCTGCGTGTCCTACACGACCCCGGCTACGCGGAGGAGACCACGCAGGAGGTCTACCTCCAGATCTGGCGCACCGCGGCCAACTTCGACTCGTCCAGGGGATCCGCGGTCACCTGGCTGATGACGCTCGCCCACCGCCGGGCGGTCGATCGCGTCCGCGCCGAGCAGGCCCACGCCCAGCGCGAAGTCGCCTACGGCGCAAGCTCTCTCGGTAACGAATTCGACGAGGTCACCGAAGAAGTAGGACGAAGGCTCGATCAGCAGGCGGTCTTGGAAAGCCTGTCCACCCTGACGGAGACACAGCGGGAAGCCATCTCGCTGGCCTACTTCGGCGGGCGGACGTATGCGGAAGTAGCGGAGTACCTCGGCGTCGGTTTACCGACCGTGAAGTCCCGCATCCGCGATGGATTGACACGATTGAAGAAGAGTTTGGGAGTGACGTGAGATGAACGAAAGCCAGATCGATCTCGCGCATGCGGTCGCGCTCGGATCGATCGGCGACGAGGACCGGCGCGCCGTGCACGATGTGCTCGATTCGGGCGACGCGGCGCTGCGCGCGGACTTCGACAGCGAAGTGCAACAGACCAGAGAAGCTCTCACCGTGTTCGCCTCGGCGTCGGCCACCCCGCCCCCCGCCACCCTCCGCACCCGCCTGCTCGCGGCCATAGCCGCCGACCAGACCCCCCCCGCCGCCCCCCCCCCCCCCCCCCCCCCCGGGCCCCCGGCACCCCGGGCCCAAAAAAAACGGGGGGCGGGCCGCCCCCCACGCCGAGGCCCCATTCGACCACCACCACGGCGTCGTCCAGGTCGGTGTCGAGGTCGAGGGCGTCCAGTTCGTCCAGGTCGCCGCCG
>NZ_JARWOP010000363.1 GCF_029868745.1 Nocardia wallacei
ACCCAACACACCGAACAAGTCGAACACCGACAAATCGAAATCGACTGCCGCAACAGCCAACACACGATCCCCCGCACCGATCCCATAGCGGGAACACAAATCAACGAGTGTATTCACCGCACTGCCGTGCTCGATTTCGACTCCCTTCGGCACTCCCGTCGAACCGGAGGTGAAAATGACATACGCGAGATCGGTTGCCACACCCCGATACACCGTGGCAGGGTCGTGGCCTCGAGCATCACCGATCGCCACCACCGACAGGTGGCGAAGAGGTGGTGCGGATTCTTCGGCATCGGCGTCGCAAGCAATGTCGTCGGTCAGCACGACCGCCACCCCCGCCTGCTCGAGAATCGCGTGACGACGCTGCGCCGGTTGGTCTTTGGCGACCGGAACATACGCCGCACCCGCGGCGAGAACGCCGTACAACGCCGCCGCCTGCCCCGCGCCCCGGGCCACCGACACCGCCACCGCGTCCCCGGGACGCACCCCGTGCGCGATCAACAGCGCCGCGACCCGCCTACTGTGATCGGCCAATTCACCGAAGCCGACAACAGTGTCCCCATCGATGACCGCCACTCGATCCGGGTCTGCCGCCGCGACATCGAACATCGCCGTATGCAGCAACCCGCCGACAGGAAGATCGTCCGGCCCGGCGGTGTCGTTGACCTGATCGCGGACGGCCCGCTGATGGGGCGGCAGCAGCGACAACGCCTCGCTCAGCGGCCGTTCCCACTCCGCCTCACCCAACTGGCGGACGAGCCGGTGGTAGGTGGCGAACATATCGTCGACCATCCCCGCCGGGAACAGCTCGTCCACCGAATCCCAGCTCAGCACAAGGCCTTCCGGCAATTCGATGACTTGATGGTCCAGCCACACCTGCGGAGTCTGGGTCCGCGTGTAGTCCGGCCACCGCACCGAGCGAGCCAGCTCGTCGTCCACACCCAGCATCGACGTGAAAACCACCGGGACCGGCTCGGCGACCGCCTCGTTCTCCCGGGCCAGTTCCCGCAGCACCCGCACCGCCGAAACCTGCTGATGGTCCAGGTCACTCCACAATTGCCGCTGCAACCGCCGCGCCCGCCCGAGCCAGCTCTCCTGGGCGACCGGGCGATCCGCCACCAGCAGCAGCGAACTGAAATCCCCCACCACCCGCATGATGTCGGGATGCACCTCACGCCGGTCGAAACGGGTCAGCGTGACGGTCAGGTCACGCTGGGCGCTCCACGCGCCCAGCACCCACGTGTAACACGCCAGCAGCGCCACACTCGGCGTCACACCGAAACCTCTGGCCCGCTGCATGATTCGATGCCAGACCGCTGGATCCACTCGTACTTCCCGACGAGTGAACCGAGGACGCCGCACCGCGGCCGGAGCAACCCGCAACGGCAGCTGTGGCCCCGGCGGCAGCTCCGCGGACCGCGAACGCCAATACGCCGAAGCCGCCTGAATCTGTTCTTCCGAAGGGGCGCTGCCGATGACGTAATCGCGAAACTCCAGACCCAACGCGGGCAACTCGCTGTCCGGGTCCGCGTAGAGCCGCGTCCACTCGGACAGGAGCACCACGGCGCTCAGGCCGTCGGCGATCAGCGTGTCGAACACCGCGCAGACGCGGGTATTCGGCCCGTCGCGAACGACCCGGATATCGAACAACGGCCAGGTGCCGGCGTCGAGGACGCTGTCCGAGAGCTCGTCCCGCACGGCGGCCACATCCCCCTCGACCACCGGAATCCGGTATGCGGGAACCTCTTCCAGCACCCGCTGCATGCCGTCGCCGCCGACCACCGCACGCAGCATGGCGTGCCGGTCGATCAGCCGGTTCCAGGCGCGCTCCAACCGCTCCGGATCCAGATCGGGCCAGTCGTACTCGATATACAGATGCGCGCCGATACCGCCCAGGTCGAAATCCTCCGACCGGCCCAGCCAATACGCGGTCTGAATATCGGTGAGCGGGAACGGTTCGTACCGATGTTCGGGATCGGAGGCGAGAGCCGGAGTTGTCGCGGCTGTGCCGAATGTCAGGGTCGCGGCGAACGCGGCGAGCGTGGGGTTGGCGAACAGCGCCGCCAAGTCGGCGCCCGCCACACCGTCGGCGGCGAGTCGCCGGATCAGCCGGGTGGCGAGCAGGCTGTCCCCGCCGAGTGCGAAGAAGTCGTCGTCACGCCGGATCTCGCCGGAGTCCAGCAGCGCGGCCCACGCCTCGGCCACCAGGCGCTCGGCCCGTCCCGACGGCACTCCGCCGCGTGCTGGTTCTTCCGTTGCCGTAGAGCCGGTTCCGGCAGCGCCGACGTCTGCCGCGACGAGTGCGGCCTGGACGGCGGCGCGGTCGATCTTGCCGTTGCGAGTGATCGGCAGTCCCGTCCTGCGGAGGAAGAGACGGGGAATCATGTAGCGGGGCAAGCGTTCACCCAGCCAGGCACGCAGCGCCGCGTCCTCGGGGCCCTCCCCGACGACGACCGCGCCGAGCGCCCGCGCCGGCTGCTCGACCACCGGCGCCCCCGGCCCCCCCGTCAACCGCAGCAGCCCCACGGCGGCCGCGAGAGGCCCCCAATAGATCCCCTTGCCGCGGGGATTGTCCGGGTGTGAGGTGGGG
>NZ_JARWOP010000364.1 GCF_029868745.1 Nocardia wallacei
TCTTCCGGATGGGCGGCGACTCGCTGAGCGCCGTCCGGCTGCGCGCCCGCATCCTGCGAGAACTGGGCGACGAACTACGGGTGCAGGACATCTTCGAGCACCGCACCGTCGCGGCCGTCGCGGCATTGTCCGCACGTCCCCCGGGGGGGGGCCGCCCCCCCCCCCCCCCCCCCCGGCCCGCTCGGAAAGCCAAGCGCCGCCGGGTAATACGGCCGCACCGACGGTGCCGTCGGGATCCTGGATCTGTAGCACATCGACATCGGGACGGGCGGCCTGCGCGACCACCGTCCCGGCGAAGCGCGCCCCGTGCACCCGGCCCCGCCCGATGACGTGCCAGCCGTCGGGAAAGACGTGGGGGTCGATGTCGTCGTGCGATCCGGAGATCAGATTGATCGCCGTGCCTTCCGGGCAGCCGGCCGGGTCGATCCGCAGCTCTGTCGGCGCGGTGTCGAGATCCGGATCGAACTGCACGTTCGCCAGGTACGGCTGACGGCAGCGGGTCAGTTCCAGGCAGGTGCGCCGCGCCGCGACCTTGCAGTTGACCATGCCGAACTGCGCCGGCCCACCACTACTGCCGCCGATCGCCAGGGCGGTGTCTGCCCCCTCGAACCAGACGTTGGTGAACCACCAGTCGTTGGCGGCGCCGTCGACGACGACGTGACGGTCGGTGGTGCGCGGATCCTCGTCGGACACGAATTCGACATTGCTCAGCGCTAATCCGGCGTTGTGGTCGCCGCCCGTGCCGAGCACCGACACCCGGTTGCTCGTGAATTTCGATGAGGTGACGTAGTTCTGGATGCAGGAGGTGACCAGCCCGTACCCGAAGTTGTTGATGTCGCAGTTCACGAATGCCGTGCCGCCGGTGTTGGCGTCCAGCACCACTCCGCGCTGCCGGGTGTACCGGGGGAAGTTCTCGGCGAGGTGATTGCCGCGGAACACGACCGCGTCGAAGGTGCAGCGGAAGCATTCGGACAGCTGGATCGCGGTACCGGACTCGCCGGAGAGAAAGAAGCCCAGGCGGGAGAAGCGCACGCGGTGCTTGCGGCGCAGCGTGATCAGCGTCCCGTCGCCCTCGTGCACGATCGTGGTGACGTCGGCGCCGTCGCCGAGGACGGTCGCGAAATCGGGTAGCTCGGGCCAGCGGGACACGCGGTATTGCCCGGCGGGCAGGTACATCACCAGGGGGCGGTCGCCGACGGCGGCGGCCGCGGCCAGTGCGGCGGTGTCGTCGGCCCGGCCGTCGCCGACCGCGCCGAAGTCGCGGACATTGCGCGCCGCCGGTGCGTCGGTGACGTGCGGCGAACGGAATCCGGAGGCGGTGTCGTCGCCGGAGGCGCAGGCGGCGAGCGACCCGGCCGCGGCGGCGCCCAGGGTGACCGCGAGCAGTCGGCGTCGCCGGACGCCGTCGTCCTCGGGCCGGTTCACGCCCGTCTCCCCAAGCGCACCAGGATGTTTCGCGTCGCGCTGCCCGCCGGCGTGAACGCCACCGCGCCGGTCAGTTGTGCCGCTCCGGAGCCGAGCGTGGCCAGCGCGCCGCGCACCTGCGGTGCGGTAGTCCGCCCGAGTTCCACCACGCCGAGCGTGGCATCGCAGTGGCGGGCCAGCGCGATGGCGTCGGCCGCCGCGGTGATCGGAGCGGCCTCCACGACGATGCGGTCGAATTCGCTGTGCAGCTTGGACATGATCTCGGCGAATCGCTCGGAGGCCAGCAAATCCGGTGTGCGGGAATCGATCACGCCGATCGGCAGCACGCTGATCCCCGCGTCCGGCCACGCGGCGATCGCGTCGTCGAGCGGGGCGGAGCCGCGCAGCAATTCGGCCAGGCCCGCCGCGGCCCGCACCGGCACGAGGCCGGAGTTGCCCTGCCCGGTGGTATCGGCGTCGACCAGCACCACCCGGTCGCCGGTATCGGCAAGGGTGCGAGCGAGATTCGCGGTCACCGTGGGTTGCGACCGGTCCGACAGCGAGGTGAGCAGGACGCTGGTGGTGTCGGTACCGAGACGGGTGCGCAGCCGCCGCAACTCGCCGGGCGCGCCCGGGCGGCCGTCGTCGATGATGCCGAGGATCGGCGCGGGCAGGATCGCCGCGAGATCGCCGGAGCCGCGCAGCCTGCGGTCCAGCCGGTCGCGGACGAACGCGGCGCCGAACCCGAGGGCGAGCCCGGCGAGCACACCCAGCAGCACGGTCCGGCCGGCCTGCGGCGAACTGGGCCCGCCGGGCGTCCGCGCCGTGTCGACCACCGCGACGCGGGCGGCGGGCGCGGCGTCGACCTGGATGGTCTCCAGCTGAGCGATCAGGTGCCGGAACTGTGACACGACCTCGTCGGCCAGGATCCGGGCTCCCTCGGCGGTGCTGTCGCGCGCGGTCACCACGATGACCGTCGTCGCCGGTGGGGAGGCCGCGCCGATCCGGCCGCGCAGCGACGCGGTGGACTCGCGCAACCCGAGTTGATCCTTGACCCGCTGCGCCACCGTCTCGCTGCCCGCCAGCTCGAGATAGGACCGCACCCGCTGCTGTGCGGCCAGGCCGCCCTGATAGGAGTCGTTGACGGAGGTCCCCGTCGCCATCGAGACATAGCACGTGCTGGACGCGGTATAGGTGACGGGCTGGGTCCGCTGATAGCCGTAGGCGGCGGCGGTGCACAGCACCAGCGCGACCAGCAGGATCGGCCAGCGCCGCCGGGTGATTCGCCAGATATCGGTCAAACCCATTGCCCTGCCCTCGTTTTCCCGGCGGCAGGCAGCGCGGCGAGCCCGATGCGGGTCGCGGTCTGCCGTCGATATTCGGCGATCAATACATAGGTGACCCAGACCAGCACCATGGCCTGGAGGTACTTGCCGAGTGTCTCGACGGTGCCGAGCATGCCGCGCTCGAACAGTACGGGCACCTCGATCACCGCGAGACCGAAGACCGGCAGCGGCACGTGCCGGCTGTAGAGGCAGCGGGACCAGATCAGCAACAGCGCGAAGGTGATCGAAACCCCCAGTGCCACACCGCCGTACCCGCCCAGCACGTAGCCTTCGCTGATATTGCCCTCCGCCAGCGACACCGACACCTTGCCCATGTCCACCGATCCGCCGCGCACCTGCTCGGCCCACGCCGCCCCGGAACGGAACTTCTCGGCGCCGAGCAACTGGGACGGGATCAGGCTCTGCACGGCGTGCTGTGCCACCTCGGTCGGGGTCAGCCACGAGTGCGGACCGGCGTAGTAGGCGTCGGTGGCGGCCTCCAGTCCGTCGAAGCGGCGCAGCAGGCTGAGCAGCGGGCGAATCGCCTCGGGATAGCTCGAATCGGTGACGGCGGCGTCGGCTTTCGTCGCCGGTGTGGCCTTCAACCCTTGCAACCAGCCGAACGCGCCGATGCCCAGCACCGTGATCGCCAGCACCGCCGCCACCTTCAGCCGGGTCCATCCGGTCATCGCGCAGCGGACGGCGATGGCCAGCGCGGCGCCCATGATCGGGGTCTTCGACTGCACGGCGACGGTCCACAGCAGTTCGCCGAGGGTGAGCGCGCCGATGATCAGCACTGTGGTGCGGGGGTTGGCGGGCCGCGCGTACACGATGATTCCGACGGCGCCGAGCGTGGCGAGGATGGTGACGAGATTGATGATCGGGTTGGGGCTCTCCAATTCGCCCGCGCGGCCGTTGTTCCCGGTCGTCACGGCGGCCAGCCTGCCCAGCGTCCCGAGGACATAGAGCACGCACATGGTCTGGATGAATGCCGGGTCGCGTGCGAAAAATGCTTCCCCCGTGCCCGAATCCGACGCGGACGGTTCGCGACTCCGGCGACGGCGCGTCCAGATCGCGTACGCCACAACCAGTCCCGCGTACAGCCACAGACCGAACACCACCGGGCGCAGCACCAGGGCGATGCCGTGGTCATACCCCAGCACGGCCAGGCGCGGATCGGGAACGTTGTCGCCGTAGTGCGGATCGGGTTGCACCCACAGCAGCACCACCGGCCGCGCCACGTAGGACAGTGCCCACTGCGCGGCCTGTGCGACGAGGAAGACGCGGATCGGACCGGGCAGCCACATCCCGGCGACCACGATGCTCGCCAATGCCCCTGCGACGAGGGATACTTCGAGCGGCGTCGCGCCAATCACCCCATGTCCTTCATCACCCGTATGTCGCGTGCGCGGCCGCGCCGTTACCCGATCGCCTCGATGATCTCGGCGGCTCGGTCGGCGTAACGGTTGTGTCCGGCCGTGATGCGGCGGTGGCCGGCCTCGGCCACCTTCGCGGCCTGGCCCGGATGGCGCGCACAGCGTTCCAGGATCGCGCGCAGTTCGGCGGGCGAGGAGAACAGGAAACATTCCGACTCTTCGGTCAGCAGCCGGGCATGCTCGTCGGTCCGTTCACCGACGAAAAGCCCACCGGCGGCGGGAATCTCGAAGCTGCGGCAGGTATGGGTATCCCGGTTGGCCGAGTTGAGCAGCACCAGATTCGCGGTCACCGCCGCGACGGCCGCCGAGAAGTGCTCACCGTAGACCGGGCCGCGCACGGTGGCCCCGCTGCGCCACAAGCCCGGCACGCGGCGCCAGCCGGGGCCGTAGATCGCCAGTGCCGCACCGTAATCGCGGGCGAGAGCGCTCAGCAGTCCGGTGCGGTCGGGGCGGCGGGCGCCGATGAATCCGGCCAGGAACCGGTCCGGTCCGCGCCGTGCGCACGGGCGATGCCAGGCCGGGTCGTAGGCGCTGGCGACGTAGGTGACGGCCCGGGCGCCGCGCTCGCGCATTTCGCCCACATTGTGCCGTTTGGTGGTGACCACGAGATCCCATTCCGCTTCGTACCGGAGGTAATCGGCGCTGATGTTCTCGGGATTGGCGACGTCGTCGGGGCTGTAATGCACGCGCAAGGCTGCGGGGACCGACAGCAGCCGGGCTTGATCGAGATGTACGGCCTTGAAGGCGAACAGCAGGTCCGGCACGAAATCCGCGGCGAGCGCGTCGATCTCGTCGTGCACGCCCGATACGGTCCAGGGCGCGCGCCGCCGCGCCAGCTTGGCGTACACCCACGGCGGCGACAGCCGGCCCGGCAGCGTGACCGCCGTGGTGTCCACGACCACCACCTCGTGCCCGGCCCGGCGGAAGCCGTCGGCCAGCGAGCGCGCGTTGCTGCCCACCCAGTCGTCGCCCACGTACAGGATTCTCATCGTCGTTCTCCCTCGCCGGTGGGCACCGGGACCGGTGCGGTGTCGCCTTGCCGCGCGCCGCGTTCCCGGACGATCAGCCACCGCACCCGGACGAGGTACCACAGCGCGACCGTCACCTCGGCGCCGACCGTGCCGTATACCAGCGTCCAGACCGATTCGGTCCGCACGGCCACGACGAGCGCCCCGGCCGCGACGCAGGTTCCGATAATCGCGCCGATCAACACCCCGGCGGTGTCCTGCCGCACCGGCAGCACCGCGGTCGTCACCAGCGAGGTGATCGTGGTGGCGGGCAGGATGAGCACCTCCACCCGCAGCAGCGGCACCGCGTCGGCGAACTCGCTGCCGAACATCACGTGCACCAGCATCGGCGCCAGCGCCCAGACGGCGAGCATCGCCACTACGGCGACGCTCAGGCAGGCGACCAACGATCGAATGGCGTTGTGCCAGAACACCTTCTCCCCGCTGCGCCGCGCCATCCGGGGCAGCAGCGCGAAGCCGATCGGGTCCAGTAAGGACTGGATGGCGCGGACGAGCCGGTCCCCGGCGGAGTACAGGCCCAGCGACGCGGCGTCGAGCACCGCCGAGTACACCGCCGCGGAACCCTGGCCGTAGCTGGTCACCAGGGCTCGGGAGGTCAGCACGGGTGCGCCCGTCCGGAGGATGCGCCGCACATCGCCGGGTCGCCCCGGAATCCCGTAGCAGCGCAGGGCATCCCACCATGTCAGCGCCACCGTCAGCACCGACGACACCAGCAGGCACAACAGCGCCACCGACGCGTTGGGAAAGTGCGGGAGCAGCGCGATCAGCAGCACCAGATAGCCGATCCGCCCCGCCCCCTGGTACAGCGTGGACGCGCCGAACCGGCCCTGCCCGATCAGCAGCCAATCCTCCGAGATCGACCAGAACCCACCGGTGAACAGCCCCAGCAGGATCATGTGCAGCGCCGCGGGCACACCGAGGACCAGACCGCCGACCAACGCCAGTCCCAACAGGCTCAGCGTGATGACGCGGATGACGAGATAGGTGCCGCGCAGACGACCGATGTCGTTCGATTCGCCCGGTGTGTCATGCACTTTCGCGGCCAGGAACGAGGTGATGCCCAGATCGACGGCGAGCGAGCCGATGAAATACGCCGACATGCCGATGGCCAGCAGGCCGACACCGTGCGGCCCGAGCAGCCGCGAGATGAGCGGCAGCGTCACCACCGTGATCAGGTACTGGCCGTACTTGCCGAAACTGACGTAACCGATATCGCGCAGCACCGCGCCCAGCCCGTGCTTCACGGGTTTGGGAGGGCGGCGCGCCGGGTCGCCGGGGTCGGATTCAGTCACGTCGCCCTCGCTGTTCTGTCACCGAGGTCAGCAGCCCCGCGACGACGCGGGCGGTCTCGGTGATGTCGAATCGCTGCGCGCGAATCCGGGCGGCGTCGGCGAGTTTCGCGCGCAATTCGGTGTCTTCGATGAGCCGGTCCAGCGCGGCGGTCAGCGCGCGCTCGTCGCCGGCGGCGACCAGCAGTCCGTTCACGCCGGATTCGATTATCTCCGCCGGGCCGCCGGGCCGGGTGGCGATCACGGCGCAGCCGGCCCGCATCCCCTCGACGACGACCTGCCCGAACGGCTCCGGCAGCACAGAGCAATGGACCAGGATATCCGCCTGTGCCAGTAGGCTTTCCGGGTCCTCGACGTGCCCGGTGGAGGTCACCGGTAGATCCAGTGCGGCGGCCAGCCGTTCCAGTCCGGCCCGGTAGGGCTCCTCGTCGAAGAAGGCGCCGCCGATCAGCAGGATGCGGGCGGGGCGAATGCGGGTCCGGGCGACGGCGCGCAGGAAGACGTCCTGCCCCTTCCACGGGGCCAGCCGCCCGACCACGGCGACGACGGTCTCCGGCGGCGGGCGCGGCGCGGCGCGGGCCTCGGGCGCGCGCGGCTCGAGACCGGGGTAGGCGACGACGGCCGGTTTGCGCCCGGTACACAGGGATTCGAGTGTCGTGCGGCTGTTCGCGAGGTAGCCGTGCGCGGCGAGGCGGCCGAGCAGGCGCAGCAGCGGGGCGAGCCGCCGGCCGAAATAATCCGGGGTGATCCGGTCGTGTACCTGCCAGATCAGCGGTATCCGGGCGCGCCGGGCCGCCACAGCGCCCATGAGCAGCGCCTTGGTGCTCTGCGCGATCAGCACCGACGCCTCCAGCCGCCGCGCGGTGGCGCCCAACTCCCAGCCCACTCGCACCAGGGCGATCGCACCGGCGAGCAGGCGGCGCGGGCCCGCCGTCGCGATGGTCACCGCGCGGCTGTCGAAGTCGTTGCGCAGCAAGCGGGTTTCGATACCGCGGGCGCGCGTGCGCTCGACCATCGGCCCGTCCGCGGTGTAGACGACGGCGGTGTCGCACCGCTCGCGCAGGGCCGCGGCCAGCCGGAGCATGGCCAGTTCGGCGCCGGACGGTGCCGCGGTGTGCGCGACGAACACCGCCTTCACGGCGCGGCCAGTTCCCGATAGAGGTCGATGTGGCGGCGGGCCGCGGTGTCCCACGAGAACGATTCGGCGTGTGCGCGGCACTGTTTCGCGGTGGGGACGCCGCCGTCGAGGGCCTCGGTGAGCCGGTCGGCGAGTGCCTCGGGATCGCCCGGCGCGACGATGAGCGTGGGATCCAGGCCCCGGACCGAATCGGGCAGCCCGCCACAGCCGGAGACGATGGGCGCGCGGCCGGCGGCGAGCGATTCGAGAGCGATCAGACCGAAGCCCTCGAGCGTATGGGAGGGCACCACGGTGCACCAGGCCCGCGCGTAGAGGTCGGACAGCCGGTCGTCTGGGACGCGGCCGGTGAATTCGATGGTCGGTTGCCCGGCGGCCGCGGCGCGGAGTTCCGCTGCGGCGGAGCCGGTTCCGACGATGGTCAAGCGCGCGCCGGGGTGCCGGTCGAGGACCGCGGGCCAGCAGTCGATCAGGGTGCCGATGCCCATGCGACGTTCCAGTCGGCGCACGCACAGCACCCGTGGCGCGTCGGTCGGGATGTCGGTGGCGGCGAACCGATCCAGGTCCACGCCCGGCGCGATCACGGTGATCCGGTCCGCGCGCACCCGGTAGTCGGTCGTCAGCAGGTCGCGAAAGTGGTTCGACAGCACGACGAAACGGTCTGCTCGTGCGTAGCGGAGGCGTTCGAGCAGGTACTTGGTACGCACCGCTCCGTCACTCGCCCCGGCCGTGCGGCTCTCCGCGGCCCAGGGGCCGTGGAAGTGGACGACCAGCGGTCCGGTCGTAGGGGGACCGTAGAGGCAGAAATGCCGGTCCACGATCGTGGCGGCGGGGGAGAGGTCGAGGAACGCTCGCGCGGCACGGCGCGCGGCGCCGCCGCCGGTCGGGCCCCACGTGCGGCCGCCGTCGGGGGCGTCGCCGAAAGCCGTTGCGGTGACCGCTGTCTCAGGGCACGCGCGCAGGGCGCTGTGCAGATCGGTGAAGTACCGGTTCAGCCCGCCGGGGGCCGCCGCGAACCACTCCGATCCGGTCATGTGTACCCGTAGTGGAAGTGGACCCACGCCGAACCCCCGCGCATTGTTCACCGGGACGATCACGGTCGTGATCGCCTCCATCCCCTGGATGAGAGTCTAGGCGCATTCGGCCGTCCCGCAGTGCGCGAAGGACGGCCCATCCCGGGGGAATTCGCTGTGAGCGGTGTGGGCGTTACAGCGTCAGCGGCGTTCGTCCAGCTTGTCGACGTCGGCGAGAACCTTGCCGTGCCAGTCGATCTCGGCCTGGATGCGCATCCTGGCGTGGTCGACGACGAGATCGTCCACCGTCCCCTGGTCCGGCCAGCGCCGCTCGAGCTGGTGTTCGATGCGTACGAGATGCGCGCGCAGCGCGGCGATGCGGTCGGTGAGATAGCCGCGCAACAACTCCGGATCGAGGTCGGTGCTCACGGCCAGTGCGAGATCCACCGGATCGGGCCGGATGGCGACATCGGTGAGGGCCTCGTCGCGCAGGGCCCGCAGTTCCCGCAGGCCCTCCTCGGTGATCTCGTAGACCGTCCGGGCGGGCAGCGCGCCGGGCTGCTCGGTGCGCAGCGGCCGGATCAGGCCCTCGTCGCTCATGCGGTGCAGCGCCCCGTACAGCGAGCCCGGCTTCACCCGCGACCACAGGTCGGCGCGGTCCAGCCGGGCGTCGCGGCGCAGCTGGTGGCCGTGCATGGGACCGCGCTTGGCCAGGGCGGCGAGGACGAACAACCGGGTCTCGTTCACCCCGTGAGTCTGACATGACTACTCGTATTTGAGTAGTCTCGCGGGCATGGCTGTACGACCGATTCTCATCGCCGGCGACCCCCGGCTCACCACCCCGGCCGTTCCCGTCACCGAGTTCGGCGCCGAGCTGGCCGCGTTCGTCGACACCCTGTTCGAGACGAATACCGCCGCCAACGGCGCGGGCTTGGCCGCCAACCAGATCGGTGATCCGCGCGCGGTCTTCGTCTACGACCTGATCGACCGCGGCGTGCGGCAGCGCGGCTACGTGGTCAATCCGGTGCTGAAGACCTCGGAGATCCCCGAGACGATGCCCGACCCCGACGACGGCGAGGGGTGCCTGTCCGTGCCGGGCGAGTGGTTCCCGACCGGCCGCGCGCACTGGGCCGAGGTGACCGGTGTGGACGCGGACGGGCAGCCGGTCACCGTGGCGGGCACCGGCTATCTGGCCCGCTGCCTCCAGCACGAGACCGACCACCTCGCCGGGCG
The DNA here is from genome assembly GCF_029868745.1 of Nocardia wallacei. Taxonomy (GTDB): domain Bacteria; phylum Actinomycetota; class Actinomycetes; order Mycobacteriales; family Mycobacteriaceae; genus Nocardia; species Nocardia wallacei_B. The sequence goes on from NZ_JARWOP010000364.1 coordinate 9,864, forward strand.
GCTGTATCTGTCCCGCCTCATCGGCCGTAATCAGCGCGCGGCCCGCAAGATGATCAAACAGCGCGACTGGACCCGCCCCGGCAATTCCTGGCTCCCGGGCACCGTCGCCGACCCGTTCCACGGCTGAACCCCGCGGCCCTCCGCGCCTGAGTTAGGCTAGCCTATGTAGCTGATCGGTAACTCCGATGCCCACCGTCGAGCTGAGGATCGTATGGGACCTGCTCTCGCAGCCGAACGCACCCGGCTGAACCGTCGCGGTTTGTTCGCGGCGGGGGCCGCGGTCCTCGCCGCACTCGCGGGCTGCGGCCGCGCGCCGGACGACGACGCGGCCGGGCCGGATACCTGGTCCTTCACCGACGATCGCGGGAAAACCGCGCACGCCCAAGGCATTCCGTCGCGCGTGGTGGCCTTCACCGGGTCCGCCGCGACCCTGGCGGACTACGGGCTGGGCGATCGGCTCGCCGGAATCTTCGGCGAGGTGCGGGCGGGCAGCGGCGCGACCTCCGAACTGGCCGGTGATCTCGATCCGAACCGGCTCACCGTGCTGGGCAACAGCTGGGGTGAGTTCGATGTGGAGAGGTATGCCGCACTCGAACCCGACCTGCTGATCACGGACATGTACGTGCCGGACGGGTTGTGGTACGTGCCGGACGAGAGTCGTTCGCAGATCGAATCGATCAATCCGAACATCGCCGCGATCTCGGTCGCGAAGCAGCCGCTGCCCACGACGATCGGCCGCTACGAGCAACTTGCCGTGGCGCTCGGCGCCGACCCCGCCGCGCCGCCCGTCGCGCGGGCCCGGGCCCGATTCGACACGGCGGCGCAGGCGGTGCGGGACGCGGCCGCGGCGAAGCCGGAGCTGCGGGTGCTGGCCGCCTCCGCGGCCCCGGATACCTTCTACGTGTCGGACCCGCGCGCCTCGGCCGATCTGAGCTACTTCCGCGAACTCGGCGTGCGGCTGGTCGTTCCCGAGCGGGTGGACAGTCAGGGCTTCTACGAGAGCCTCAGCTGGGAGAACGCCGACAGGTACCCGGCCGATCTCATCCTGCTCGACAACCGCTCCGCCGCCGTGCAACCCGACGCGCTGGCCGGAAAACCTCTGTGGCGCACGCTGCCCGCCGTGCGCGCCGGCGCGCTGGCGCCGTGGAGCCCGGTGTACCGGTTCTCCTACGCGGGCGTCGCGCCACTGCTCGAACGGCTGGCCGACGCGGTCCGCAACGCGGGGTCCGGCGCCTGACGCGTAGCGAAATCGCCACGGAGTGCGATACATTCGCGAGCGGCAGTGCTGCTTCTCCGAACCCATGATCCGGGTGGATGCCCGGCTTGCGGAAGGACAACGCGTGGGGAAGTTCGGCGCGGGGGCGGGTGCCGACGACATCCGGGTACTGGTCGAGAACGGCGAGTACTGGCTGCGCAATCGTGGCGATATCGCGATGATGGCTGTCACCGTGCAACGCTTGCGGGAGCGCTGGCCCGCGGCGCGGATCGGCATGCTCACCGATCAGCCGAGGGTGCTGCGCGCGCTGGTGCCGGGGGCCGATCCGATCCGCCTGGACACCGGCGGCCGGTGGGAGCCACCGCCTCGGCTCGATCGGCTGGGCGCGGTGACGGCTCTGCGCTGGCGCGCCGCCACCGACGGGCCGAAGTCACGCGTACGGGGCCTCCGGAAAGCGTTGCGCGGCAATGACGATCAGCACGTTGAGCCACCCGAACCGCCACTGCCCGCGGCGATCGCCGCGGCGGGCCTGGTGCTCGCCCAGGGCGGCGGCTATATGACCGATGTCGACCGGTACCAGGCCAATCGCACCCTCAATCTGCTCGAATACGCACAGTCGCAGGGCATTCCGACCGCCATGATCGGTCAGGGCTTCGGTCCCCTCGAGGATCCGCTACTGCTGGAGCGCGCCGCGCGAGTGCTGCCCGGTGTCGGATTCATCGCGTTGCGCGAGGGTCGGCGCGGCCCGAAGCTGCTCGCCGACCTCGGCGTCGCGCCGGAGCGGGTCATGGTGACCGGCGACGACGCGGTCGAGCTGGCCTACCGGCTGCGGCGCGCCGAGATCGGCGGAGATCTGGGGGTCTGCCTGCGGATCACCTACTACGCTCAGGTCGGCGCGGCCGCCCGGGACGTGCTCGGTGAGGTGATCCGCTCGTGCGCCGCCGACCACGGCGCGGCGCTGCGGCCGCTGATCATCTCCGAATACGACGGTGAGGACCGCAACTGCACCCGGCAGCTGCTGGCGGGCGCCGCGCACACCCGCCGCCCGGTCGGCCGCGGCGCGGGCGCCGAGGATGTGGTCCGCCAGGTGTCGCGCTGCCGCGTGGTGGTCACCAGCGCCTATCATCTCGCGGTTTTCGCTCTGTCACAGGGCATTCCGGCCGTCGGCATCACCGCGTCGCGGTACTACGACGACAAGTTCCACGGCCTGGCCGAGATGTTCGGCACCGGGTTGCGTGTCGTCCACGTCGGTGACCCGGATCTGCGCGGCACATTGACCGCCGCGGTGCGGGAGCTGTGGGAGTCGGCCCCCGACATGCGAGATCCGCTACAGCACAAGGCCGTCGAGCAGATCGACGCCGCCCGCGCCGGACTGGCCCGGGTGTTCGAGCTGGTCGAGGGTGAGCGCACCGCCGTCGCGGCACAGGGAGAGTAATGAGCACACTGTCGGTCTGCGTGCCCGCCTACAATGCCGCGCGCACCTTGGAGACCACCCTGCGCTCGGTGTTGGACCAGGACGTCGATTTCGAACTGTCCGTGCTCGACAACGCCAGCACCGACGCCACCGCGTCGATCGCGCGATCCTTCGCCGATCGCCGGATTCGCCTGCACCGCAACGAGTCCGTCCTGCCGATCGGCGAGAACTGGAACAAGGCCGTCGCGGTATCGCAGGGCGAACTGGTGAAGGTGGTGTGCGCCGACGACATCCTGCTCCCGGGTGCGCTCGAGGCGCAACGAGACATCATGGCCGATCCCGGAATCGCGATCTGCTCGGCCAAATTCGAGGTGATCGACGAGGCGGGCGCCGTCGAGGACACCGACCTGGGCCTGCCCGGCCTGCTCGGCGCGCAGCCGGCGCGCACGCTGATGCGCACCATCGTGCGTCGCGGCCCGGCCGACTTCGGCCCCACCGCGGCGGCGGTGTTCCGGCGCACCGACTTCGAACGCGTCGGCGGCTTCCGCGGCGATCTCGTATTCCCGATGGACGTCGACCTGTTCGCCCGCGTGAGCGAGTACGGCGCGTTCTACGGAATGCCGGAAATCCTTGCCGCCTGGCGCAATTCGTCGTTCAACCTGTGCAGCCGCAGTTCGACGGTGTCCAAGCTGACCGAGATGGCGCGCTTCCACCACCGGCTGGCGCGCGAATACCCGGACCTGGTGACCCGGTCCGACGTGCTGGCCGGAGATCTGCGGCTGGTCGGGCAGGCCGGGGAGCGGGTGCGAGTCCGGACGGTGGCGACGCTGCGCCGCCGCCCGGACCTGCTGCGCTGACCTCAGTTCGTCCAGAGCGGGCCGTAGGTGAACACGGTGTCACCGTCGGCGCCGACCACCTTGACGTAGGGACGGATCGAGGTCTGGCCGATGACCCCCGTCACGGTGCCGTGGAACCCCGACATCCGAATGAAGCCGTCACTGCCCGAGATATCGCCCCCGGCGCATTCGACGGTCTGGATGCCGGGCCCGGTGCCGACATCGATCTCCACGCCCAACTGCGGAACCAGGTCGAACAGTTGCAGTCTCGGCTGCTGGCTCAGTTCCGTGCCGAGTCCCGGAGTGTAGTACTGGAAGCGGATCTTGCCGTTGAGCGTGGCCGGATAGCCCACCATATAACCGATGGTGATGTGCCCGCGCCAATCCGCTGCCTCCGGGCCGTCCACCCGGAATCCGGCGCGACCCTGGTGAAACCACTCCCGGGTCAACGGATTACCGTCCATCGGCGCGACGAAATCGATCCGGGTGTCGGACTGGATGGCCTCCACGGTGCGATTGGCGTGGTCGACGATGCTGCTGGCGCTGTCGATGTCGGCGCCCGCGGTACCGCCCGTGAGCGCCACTCCGATGGCGACCGCGGCCGCCGCCGAGATGGCGCGCGTGACCGCGCGTGAGGTGTTCTCCCGCATTCTGGTTCCCCTGCTTCCGTCATCAGGTGTGCGCCGTAAGCGTCACGGGCGCAGTCGATTTCCCCCTGGAAATCGTGGCGGGCTCACGGCGGCCGCGGAATCCGGGTCACCCACCTGCCCTCCAGCTCGGGCAGCCGGGATCGCACCTCCGGCAGCAGATCGGGCACCGTGAGCAGCACCCGGTCCGGCCGGGCGGCGACGAGGTCGTTCGGGGAGATGATCGGGATGTCCGTGCCCGGCATGCGCCGCCGGTGTTTGGCGGGCGAGACGTCGGCCACTCCGGCGAGGTGGTCGCGACGCAACCCGGCGCGTGCGAACAGCGCGACCGCGCGCGACGCCGCCCCGTAGGCGTAGACCCGATTGTTCTGTGCCGCTTCGGCTTCCAGCCACCGTCGCAGTTCGTGAGTCTGCTCGTCGGCGGCCGCTTGCAGCGGTGCCAGCGCCCGCGGCTCGGTGAGACCGGTCTCGGCGGCGAGAATGCGCCGGACCGACTCGTCGGGATCGACGGGGCGTGGCACGGCGGCGACGAGCACCGTGCCGCCGTACAGATCGAACTCCCACGCGGTGGCCGGATACAGGCCCGCCGTGCCCAGCAGCCACCGCAGCGCGGTGAGGGAGTAGTACGCGAAATGTCCGTGCCGCAGCGCGTTCCACTGTCGCTGGGTGACGATGGTGCGCAGCGAGTGGAACTGCAACAGCAGCACCCCGTCGCGATCGGTGGCGGCGGCCCGGTCGGCCATCGCGGCGCGCTGGTCCGCCGCGTGCATGAGACCGAAGCTGTCCAGCACGACATCCGCTGGGCGAGAATATGTTCCGGCAAACCCACGGTCCGCGAGCAGTGGCAGCCAGGTGCCGCCGTGCGGACTGCCGAACTCTCGCACGCTGCCGCCGCGCAGCCACCCGGCGGCGGCGACCTCGGTCACCGCCGCCGCCGCTTGGTCGCGCAGCGCCTGAGGCTCCAAGCCGCGCGGTTCGGCGGCCGGGGTGTCGTCGTCGGCGAGCTGTGCCAGTCCGCAGGTGCGGCACAGCCGCATCGCCAGCGGGTGGGTGCGGTCGGCCCGCACCGGCTCGTCCGCCTCCGGAAAGTGGTTGGCGGCGGGCATCTTTCCGAGATCCAGGACCAGGACCGGATTCGAGGAGCCGCACGCGCGGCAGCCGTGGGCGCTCATGACACCGGGTCCACCGGCGCCGACCGCAGTGCCGCCCAGTTTCCCGCGGCGCGGTCGCGGGCCGACACCACCGTCACCGGTTCGGGCCACGGAATATCCAGGTCCGGGTCGTCGTGTGCGACCGCGAGGTCCTCGGCGGGATCGTGCGAGCGGTCGATGCGGTAACACACGTCGGCGGTCTCGGTCAGCGACTGGAACCCGTGCAGGAACCCCGGGGGCACATACAGGCTGCGAAAGTCGTTGTCGTCCAGTCGGAAAGCCTGCCATCGGCCGAAGGTCGGCGAGCCGGGCCGGATATCGACCAGCACGTCGTAGACGGCCCCGTGCGCGCACCGCACCAGCTTGGCCTCGCCGCGACCGGACCGCCCGTGCAATCCGCGCACCACGCCGCGCCGCGAGCGCGACTGCGAGTCCTGCACGAAGGCCGCCGCCGCGCCGCGCACGCCGAGGCGGTCGTCGAACTCGGCGGCGTCGAAGGTGCGGGTGAACAGCCCGCGGTTGTCACGATGCGGTTCCGGGACGAGGATCAGCACATCCGCGAGTGCGGCGGATTCGATACGCACGCCTCAGGCCCCGATCCGGACCCGGCGCAGGCTGTCGTCCAGTACGCCCGCGTCCCGTAGCGCTCGCAGCCGGGCCAGCCGGGTGAAACGGCCGGTGAAGTCGGCGGCGGTGAGACCGCGGGCGACGTACTCGCGCACCAGTTCCGCCGCGCCGTCGGCGACGCTCCAGCGCGCGGCGAAGCCCAGTTCCGTTCGCGCCCTGCGGAAGTCGACCCGGTAGGAACGCGGATCGGCGCCCGTCTCACCCGTGATCACCAGCCGGGAGCCGGGCACGGCGTCGACCACGGCGGCGGCGATGTCGGCGACGGTGAGGTTGTTGGCCTCGTCGCCGATGTTGTAGGCGCGGGCGGAGATTCGCTCGGCGGGCGCGGTCAGGCAGGCGGCGAACGCGTGCGCGATATCGGCGGCGTGCACCAGCGGCCGCCACGGCGTGCCGTCGGAGAGCACCCGCACCTCCCCGGTCAGCACCGCGTACCCGGCGAGATTGTTCAGCACGATGTCGGCCCGCAGTCGCGGCGAGAACCCGAAGGCCGTGGCATTGCGCAGGAACACCGGGCAGAACCCGGCGTCGGCGAGCGCGGCGACGGCGGCCTCCACCTGCACCTTGCTCTGGGCGTATGGCGTCAGGGGGTGCAGCGTGGCGTCCTCCCCGACCAGTTCCGCACCGGCCGCGCCGTAGACCGAGCAGGTCGAGGCATAGAGGAAGCGGCGGACTCCGGCGGCCTTGGCCAGCTCCGCGAGCCGCACGGAGGCGTGCAGGTTGATGTCGTAGGTGATCCGCGGCGCCAGCGCGCCCAGCGGATCGTTGGACAGCGCCGCCAGGTGGATCACCGCGTCGAACCCGGCGAGCTGGTCGGCGGTCACCTCGCGCAGATCCGCCACGATGCCCGGCGGATCGGCCGCGGCCGGGCCGAGCAGGCAGTCGGCGTAGTACCCGATGTCCAGCCCGACGACATCGTGGCCCTCCGCTCGCAGGATCGGCACCATGACCGTGCCGAGATACCCCTGATGTCCGGTGACGAGCACGCGCATGGGTCACACACCTCCGAATACGACCGTGGCCTTGTCGATGACGAACGCCTCGGCGTGCGCGGCGCGGCACTGCACGCCGCGCAGCCGGGACAGCCCGAGGAACGCCTGCTCGTCGAACCATTCCCGATTCCGTTGGGAGGGATAGTGTTCGATGAGCAGTTTCGCCTTGCGCCGGGCCAGCCCGGCCGTCAGCGGGACGAACATGGTCGGGCGCGGGGTGTCGGTCTCCCACTTGAGGATCTCGTAACCGAGCACCAGATGATCGCGGAATTCGGTGGGGGCCAGCTCGGCCAGTAACCGGTGATCCTGATGCGCGTCCCCGGGTTGGGGCGCGAACACGAGATCCGGCTCGCCACCGCGGCGCAGCCGGGCGACGGCCGCCTTCGCCGCCTCCCAGTGTGCCGGAGTGCGGCCGTCGGGCAGGTCCAGCACGGTCACCTCGAGGTCCGCGCCCGGACAGAACGAGGCCAGCGCGGCGCGCTCCTCGGCGGCCCGCCCGCCGCTGCCCCCGCACAGCACCAGCGCCCGGACCCGCAGTCCCGCAATGGATTCGGCGAGGGTGAGCAGGGTGCCCCCGGCCCCGATGGCGAGATCGTCGCAGTGCGCGCCGAGCAGTGCGATCTCCCGCACCCGCCGCGCGGCGAGCCTCAACACGCCAGGCTCCGCTCCCACACCATCCAGGGCCGGTCACCGCCGTGGTAGGCGGCGTCGAGTTCGGCGCGCTCCTTGAACGTGTCGGCGGGCTTCCAGAAGCCGTGGTGCTGGTAGCCGAGCAGGCGGCCCTGCGCGGCGAGTGCGCCGCATGCGTCCTCCACCAGGTCGCCGCCGGGCGGCAACAGGTCCAGCACCTCCTGGCTCAGCACGAAATAGCCGCCGTTCTCCCAGATCGGCAGGCGCGAGACCGGGGTGATCCGCTCCACGGAACCGCCGGCGTCGACGTCGACGCAGTGGAACGACGATTGCGGCGGCACGATCATCATCGAGGCGGCGGCGCCCGACGTCACACACTTGTCGATCATCTCGTCCAGCGGCGCGTCGGTGAGCACGTCGGCGTAATTGGCCAGGAAGTACCGTTCGCCCGCGAGGTGCGCACGCACCCGGCGCAGCCGCTCGCCGATCGCGGAATCCACTCCCGTGTCGGCGAACGTGATGGTCCAGTCGCTGATGTCGGAGGCAAGCAATTCCACTTGCCCGCCGCGGATGACGAAGTCGTTGGACGCCGACTCCTCGTAGGTGAGGAAGTAGTTCTTGATGTGGCTGGCGCCGTAACCGAGGCAGAGGATGAAATCCTTGTGCCCGAAATGCGCGTAGTAGCGCATGACGTGCCAGATCAGCGGTCGCGGCCCGACCATCTGCATGGGCTTGGGCACGGGATCCCCGGTGCCGCCGCGCATGCGCATGCCGTAACCGCCACAGAACAGAACGACCTTCATGACCGGCCCCCGGAAAAATCGGCGTGATGCAGGGTGGGCAGCGGATACACCAGTTCCGCCCCCCGATCGCCGAGATGGCGCAGCTGCGCGGTGATCTCGGCCTCCAGATTCCACGGCAGCGCCAGCACCACATCGGGCCGGTCGGTGTCGATCCGCTCCGGCGGATGGATCGGTATCCGGGTCCCGGGGGTGTAGCGGCCGTGCTTGTACGGATTGCGATCGACGGTGTAGGACAACAGATCCGGGCGGATGCCGCAGTAGTTCAGCAGCGTGTTTCCTTTGCCCGGGGCGCCGTAGCCGACGACGCTGCGCCCCGACCGGCGGCAGTCCAGCAGAAACCGCAACAGGTCGTGACGGACCTGTTCGGCGCGGGTGCGCAGCGCGGAATAGCCTGCGACGCTGTGTAATCCGGCCTCTCGTTCGGTGGCGAGCAGGTGCGCTACCCGCTCGGTGGGTACGGCGACCGCCGTGGGGCGCACCCATAGTCGCAGCGAGCCGCCGTGCGTGCGCAGCAGTTCCACGTCGGCGACCGCCAGGCCCGCTGTCGCCAGCGCGTGCTGGGCCGACAGCAGCGTGTAGTACTGGAAATGCTCGTGGTAGATGGTGTCGAACTGCCCGTGGCGCACCAGGTTCAGCGCGTGGTGCACCTCGATCGACAGCCAGCCGTCGTCGGCGAGCAGGCCGCGCAGCGCGCGGGTGAAGCCCAGCAGGTCCGGCACGTGCGCGTAGACGTTGTTGGCGACCACCAAGTCCGCCGGGCCGTATTCGGCGCGCACCTTCGCCGCGAGTTCCTCGTCCAGGAAGGCGGTGATCGTCGGCACGTCTCGTTCCCGCGCGGCGGCGCCGACATTGACCGACGGCTCGATGCCCACGCAGCCCACGCCGGCGGCGACCGCGTGCCGCAGCAGGTAGCCGTCATTGCTGGCGACCTCGACGACGAGCGACTCCGGACTCAGACCGAGAGACGTAATCGCCTGCGCGACAAAGAGTTCGGCATGCCGCACCCAGCTGTCGGAGTAGGAGGAGAAGTAGGCGTACTCGGTGAACGTCTCCGCCGGGGTGATCAGCGCCGGGATCTGTAGCAGCAGGCAGTCCTCGCACAGGCGCAGATGCAGGGGATAGGTCGGTTCGGGTAGGTCCAATTCCGCGGCGGTCAGGAACTTCTCACACGGCGGTGTGGCGCCCAGATCGAGCACGCTGACCAGCCGACCGGAATCACACAGGCGGCAACGCACGACGTATTCCCCACCTCTCGCCGGGACCGGGTCTCCGGCAAATGTGCCGGGACAACCATCAGTCGGCGTCGACGTTCCTTACGTTACAACAGGATTCCCGCATTTCCGGGCGGTAGCGAGGGACCTCTGGAAGTGATTTTCGGTCGGTTTTACACCCCGGCGGGAAACAGTATTCGGGGAGCTATCACGCAAATCCGCACGAACCATGCACATCGAGGGACCGCACCGAAGATATTCCGCGCCACGGCATTTCTATCAGGCGATATCGGGACCGTTAGGGCGGCAGGGGAATCGCAAAAAGTACCGGTTGCCTTGTTTCTCGCTATTACCGGGATACCGTGTCGCGCAGAAAATCAGGGAGCGCGTGTCGAAGATCGAACCAGTAACATTCCCCATCAGGCCGGCGACACACCGTCGTACCCATCGGTGTCACGGTATGCGGCCGCTGGGGGATCGGTCAGTGGGGATCGAAGCCGAGTTCTCCCATGCGGGAGGTGTATTCGTTCATGAGTTTCGAACTACGTTACGGTGCGGTCGCTCGTGCGCCGGTGCCGGCGCGCTCCGAACGCGAGCGCTGGCAAGCGGACTACGCGCGCCGGCTCTGGGTCGGTGACCTGCTCGTGGTCGGTCTCGCGGTCGCCGCCGCGCAACTGGTCCGCTTCGGCGGTCCCATCGATCCACTCCTGGCCACCACGCTGCCGGTGCAGGTCGGCTACACGGCGGTCTCGGTGTTGCTGGGGCTGGTGTGGACGGCGTTCCTGGCCGCCGCGGGTACCCGGTCGCCGCGCGTAATCGGCAGCGGCACAGAGGAATACCGCCGACTCGTGGCCGCGACGCTGCGGCTGTTCGGTCTGGTCGCCATCCTGTCGCTGCTGTTCGGATTCGATATCGCGCGGGGCTATCTCGCGATCGCGCTGCCGCTGGGCCTGGCGGGGCTGATACTGCAGCGGCGGCTGTGGCGGCGCTGGGTCGCCGAACACCGGATGGCCGGGCGCTGCGGCATTCGCGTACTGGTGGTGGGCAGCCGCGACGCCGCGGCGGCGATGGTCGCGGCGTTCGGGCGTGATCCGCGATCGGGCTACCAGGTGGTCGGGGTCTGCACCCCGGATGGCGTTCCCGCTCCTGCGGACCCCGGCATCGAGGTCGGCGGCCGCACGATTCCCGTTGTGGGAGATGATCGTTCGGTGCTGGAGGCGGTCCGGTCCGCCGGCGCCGACACGGTCGCCATCACCGCGACGGACAACCTCGGCCCGGCCGACTTCCGGCATTTGGCCTGGGAACTGCACCCGCTGGGCGTGGAGTTGATCGTCGCGCCCGGACTGGTCGACATCGCCGGTACCCGGCTGACGCACCGGCTCGTCGCCGATATGCCGATGCTGCACGTGGAGAAGCCGCAGTACGACCGGGCCAAGTCGATCGGCAAAGCCGTGTTCGACGTCTGCTTCGCGGGGAGCGCGCTGCTCGCTGTCGCGCCGGTGTTGCTCGCCATCGCCTGCGCGGTGAAGCTCACCAGCCCGGGTCCGGTGTTCTATCGCTCCGAGCGCATCGGCCGCGACGGCGAACCGTTCCGGATGATCAAGTTCCGGAGCATGTACGTCGACGCCGACGCGCACGTGGCCGACCTGATCGCGGCCGCCGGCGGCAACCCGCTGCTGTTCAAGCTGCGCGACGACCCGCGGGTCACGCCGGTGGGCCGGTTGATCCGCAAGTATTCGCTCGACGAACTCCCGCAGTTCTTCAACGTGCTGCGCGGCCACATGAGCGTGGTCGGCCCGCGTCCGCAGGTGCGGCGCGAGGTCGAGAGCTACGACGGCATGATGCGCCGCCGGTTGCTGGTGAAGCCGGGGGTGACGGGACTGTGGCAGGTCAGTGGCCGGTCCGACCTGTCGGTCGAGGACGCCATGCGGCTGGACCTGTCCTACGTGGAGAACTGGTCGATGGTGCTGGACCTGCTGCTCATCACCCGTACGATCGGTGCGGTGACCCGCGGCGACGGCGCCTATTGAACGGTTGAGTGAACATCATTTAGTAAAAGGTGTTCACAAAACGAGTGTGGTGTGGTTCACTCCTGTGGAACGTGTTCCAAAGGAGGTACCGTGTCAGCCCCGTCCATCTCGCACGACTTCGACTTCACCGATCCCGACCTGCTGTCCACGCGCCTGCCCGTGGAGGAGTGGGCAGAGCTGCGCCGGGCCGCGCCCGTCTGGTGGGTGGACCAGCCCGCCGGCGTGAGCGGGTTCGACGACGGCGGCTATTGGGTCGTCAGCAAGCTCGACCACATCAAGGAGATCTCCAAGAACTCCGAGGTGTACTCGACCCACGAGAACACCGCGGTGATCCGCTTCAACGGCGACATCACCCGCGAGGAGATCGAGATCCAGCGCGCGATGCTGGTGAACACCGATCCGCCCGCGCACGACAAGCTGCGGCGCATCATCTCCCGCGGCTTCACCCCGCGCGCCGTGCAGACCCTGCGCGAGGCGCTGGTCGAGCGGGCCGAGCGAATCGTCCACGAGGCCAAGAAGACCGGCGGCGGCGACTTCGTCCAGCAGGTGGCGGCCGAACTGCCGCTGCAGGCGATCGCGGAACTGCTCGGCGTGCCGCAGGAGGACCGCGGCAAGCTGTTCGACTGGTCCAACCAGATGATGGGTTACGACGACCCGCAGTACCAGGACACCTACCGGATGGCCAACGCCGAGGTGATGGGTTACGCCTGGAATCTGTCGGAGGAACGCCGGAAGTGCCCGGCCGACGACATCGTCAGCCAGCTCGTCACCGCCGACGTCGACGGGGAGGCGCTGGGCTCCGAGGAGTTCGCGTGGTTCGTGATCCTGCTGGCGGTCGCGGGTAACGAGACCACCCGCAACGCCACCACGCACGGTATGAAGGCGTTCATCGACTTCCCCGAGCAGTGGGAGCTGTACAAGGCCGAGCGGCCGCGCACCGCGCCGGACGAGATCGTGCGCTGGGCCACTCCGGTCATCGCCTTCCAGCGAACCACCCTGCAGGACACCGAGATCGGCGGCCAGCCGATCAAGAAGGGGCAGCGGGTCGGCCTGTTCTACGCCTCGGCCAACTTCGACGAGGAGCACTTCGACAAGCCGTTCGATTTCGACGTGATGCGAAACCCCAACCCGCACGTGGGATTCGGCGGCACCGGCACGCACTACTGTGTCGGGGCCAATCTGGCGCGGCTGCAACTGGACCTGATCTTCAACGCGATCGCTGATGTGATGCCCAACCTGCGTGAGGTCTCCGAGCCGGTGCGGCTACGCTCGGGCTGGTTGAACGGAATCAAGAGCTGGCAGGTCGCATACGAATGACCGGCCGGGCCCGGACGCGGCGGTCGCCGTGCCGGGCCCCATCATTCGTCGAGGGGTAGGACATGAAGCAACCCGCACGCCGCGGCCGGATGCCCGCGGTGAGCGACGCCGACATCCGGCGGGTGGCCAGAAGGCTACTGGTGGAACAGGGTCCGGAGGCGGTGACTCTGCGCGCTATCGCTCGTGATCTGGGTATCACCGCGCCGGCGCTGTACCGGTACTACTCCTCGCGCGACGATCTGGTCGCGGCCCTGCGCAGCGACATCTGCGCCGACCTCGCCGCCGAACTCGCCACCCAGGTGGCGGCGCTGCCCGACGACGGCGTGGTCCAGTTGTTCGCGATCTGCAAGGGTTTCCGGCACTGGGCGCTGGCGCACGCCAGGGAGTTCACCCTGGTGTTCGCCTCGCCGGCCGGTGACGTGCCCAGCGCGATGCGGCAATTCGACGAGCCGTTCGGCCGCATCTTCCTGGAGGCGGCCGGGCGGCTGCTCACCACCTACGACATCGTCACCCCCGCAACCGATGTCATCCCCGACGCACTGCGCGAGGACCTGATCGGCTTCCAGACCGAACTTCTCGCGGTACTCGCCGAATCGGGCCAGAAGTTCCCCGCCGAGAAACTCGACCTCGGCGTCACCTACCTCATGATCACGTTCTGGGCCCGCCTCTACGGCCACGTCACCCTCGAGGTCTTCGGCAACTACCCCATCCCCGTCCGAGATTCGGACGCCCTCTTCGACGCCACCCTCGCCGACCTCGCCCGCACCATAGGCCTCACCGCCGCCTGAGTCCGCAGGACCCGGACGCACGCCAGCATCACGGGTCCCGTGGAAGCCGTGCTCAGTTCATCGTGTCGATTACCGGACGCCGGATGCCCTGGAATCGCCGCAGGATTCGGGGTTGGCGGAGGAAGCGGGCCATCCATTCGCCGAGGGTGACGCCTGCGGCGAGGGCGCAGGCGACGCCGAGGGCGGCGAGCATCTGGTTGAGGCCGAGGAGTTGCTGGTCGTTGAGGAGGGCGGCGAGGCCGCGGTAGACCTTGAGACCCGGTAGGAGGGGCGTGATCCCGGCGACCGCTACGACCAAGGGCGGGGTGAGTGCGCGGCGGGCCATCAGACCACCGGCGAGACCGACGACGGTCGCGGCCACGCCGGAGGACACCACCGGGCCGAAGTCGGCGTACTGCACGAACAGGTAGCAGACCGTGGCCGCCATACCGCTGAGCGCCGCGGCGGCGAGCGCGCGCCGCTCGGCGTAGCAGGCCAGCGCGAAGGCCAGCGAGGCCATGGCGCCGGCGATGAGTTTCACCGGGAGATTGGTGATGTCGTAGGACGACGACGACATATCGATATGGGGCGAGGAGGCGTTGAGCAACTCCGCGGCGCGCAGCGCGAGCGCCACACCCGCGATGATGCCGCCCGTCATGACGAGCAGTTCGAGCATGCGCGCCGCGGCGGTGATGGGCGCGCCGGTGATGGCGTCCTCGACGGAACCGACCAGACTCAGCCCACTGAGCAGCACGGTGATACCGGCCGCCACGATCAGCGACGAATTCGCCTCGATCCGGCTGCCGAAGGTGTTCAGCAGGATGGCCGGCACGGTGGCGATGGCGCCGCCCATCATGTGCTGGAAGAAGAACGGCAGCCCGCGCCGGTTCAGCCAGCGATTGGTTCGGTCGATGGTCGCGGTGGCGAGGAAACTGATGGAGGCGAGCAGGGCGCCGCCGCCGAGCAGCAGCGCGATCGAGGCCGCCATGAGCGACCACCCGAACGTCGCGACCCAGCGGTTGTAGGGGTGCGGCGCGGTCGTGATCTCCTCGAGCGCCGCCAGCGCCTCTCCTGGCGGCACCAGCTCGCGGCGGATGCGGCGGGTGAGCCGGTCGACCGCCGCCAGCCGGGTGAAGTCCAGCGAGCGGTAGTTCACGATTCGCATGGTGCTGGCCGGCGGCAGGGTGGGCCCGCGGTCGGCGGAGATACGGATCGAGTTGTAGGTGACGTCGATATCGCACTGCGCCAAACCGTATGTGGCGGCGATGAACTCGACCTGCGTCATGGTGTCGGTGACACCGGTGCCCGACGCCAGCACCACCTCGCCCACGCGTTCGGCCAGGTCCAGGACCTGGGTCACGCGGGCGTCGTCGGTGAGATCGATGGGCTGCAGCGGCGCGGGCGCCTGCACCACCGCGTCGACGGTGGCCTGGCGCTCCGCGACCAGTCTGCCGGCGAACTTGGTCAGCGCGCGTCGGACGCCCGACGACCGCGGATGCGGCGGCGCGTCACGGATGATTTCCGTATCGACCTCTTCGCTCACACACTGCAAGGTAGATGCTGCCCCGCAATCCGTCAGCCTCCGTCGTGCGCACCGGTGATCACGGTCCGGACACAAGGTGACCGCCGCTGCGGGCGAATTCGCAGGTCGGGGCCGGTCCGCCCGACCGAACTCCGATAACGGCCCGGCCCGAGGTGTGGCGCATTCGGCATTACATGGCCGTCTCACTCCCGATCCCGCCCATCACCCCGCCACCCGAGGGCGCACGGCCCGGCAGGCCGCCGGTCCGGCATCGAGACGGCAAAAGGCATTGGCGGAGTTCGCTTTCGGCGGTATCGGCCGGACCCGTACGCGGTAGCGGGGAGCAGTGTGCGGCGAGCGCTCGGGGTGTCGTGGGTTACGGTTCGGATTAAGCCGGGCGCGGGCGGCTATCGTCGGGTTATGGGCACTGAGAACTCGACCGCGGACCAGCTACGAGCGGCCCTCGACGGACCTTGGCGCGACATTCGCGAGCAGGCGCGCCGGCAGCTGGGCGACGACCGCCTGTTCGGCGATCCGTATCTCGACTATCGCGCCGCCCGCGCGCGGGTCCTCGAGCAGATGCGGCTGGTCGCCGAATTCGGCTTGGCGGAAAAGGGTTTCCGGCTCGAGAACGGCGGTTCCGGTGACCCGGGCGGCGCGGTGACCGGTCTGGAGATGCTCGCCTACACCGATCTGTCGCTGTGGGTGAAGGCGGGCGTGCAGTGGGGGCTGTTCGGTGGCGCGGTGGAGAACCTCGGCACCGACCGCCATCGTGACGTCGTGAAGCGGCTGCTGTCGCTGGATCTGCTGGGCTGCTTCGCGATGACGGAGTCCGGGCACGGCAGCGACGTGGCAAACCTCGAGACCACCGCCACCTACGACCCGTCGACGCAGGAATTCGTGGTGCACAGCCCCACCGATTCCGCGCGCAAGGACTACATCGGCGGCGCCGCCGAGCATGCCCGGATGGCCGCGGTGTTCGCCCAGCTGATCACCGGCGGCGAGAGCAAGGGCGTGCACTGCTTCCTGGTGCCGATCCGTGACGAGCAGGGCCGTGACCTGCCCGGCGTCACGACCTCCGACTGCGGGCTCAAGGGCGGCCTGCCCGGTGTCGACAACGGCCGGATCGTCTTCGACCACGTGCGGATCCCGCGGGAGAACCTGCTGAACCGCTACGCCGACGTCGCGCCCGACGGCACCTACGACTCCGAGATCGACAACCCCAGCCGCCGCTTCTTCACCACGCTCGGCACCCTGGTGCGCGGCCGGATCAGTGTCGGGGGCGCGGCCGCGGCGGGCGCGCGGGTGGCCTTGAGCATCGCCCTGCGCTACGCCGACCGCCGCCGCCAGTTCGACGATCCCGACAGCGGCGAGGAGGTCCTGCTGCTGGACTACCGCAGCCATCAGCGGCGGCTGCTGCCGCACGTGGCGCGGGCGTTCGCGCTGTCGTTCGCGCAGAACGACCTGGTGCGGCGGATGCACGCGGTCCAGACCGGGCAGGATCTCAACCCCAGTTCGCAGCGGGCGCTGGAGAAGCGCGCGGCGGGCCTGAAGGTCGCGCAGACCCGGCACGCCACCCGGGCCATCCAGGAGTGCCGCGAATGTTGCGGCGGCGCAGGGTATCTCACCGAGAACCGGCTGGTGACACTGAAGGCCGACACCGACGTATTCACCACCTTCGAGGGCGACAACGTGGTGCTCACCCAGTTGGTGGCCAAGGAACTGCTCACCGCCTACGCCGACGAGGTCCGCGATCTGGACGCGCTGGGCTGGGTGCGGTTCGCCGCGACCATGGGCCGCGACGTGGTACGCCAGGGCACCGGCGTGCGGCAGCTCATCCAGCGCCTGCGCGACCGCTCCGACACCGGCGTGGACGACGGCGATCTGGCCCGCCGCTCGGTGCAGCTGCAGCTGTTCGCCGACCGCGAGGACTACCTGGTCCGCACGGCCGCGCACCGGCTGCAGGCTCGCGCCAAGGAGACCGGGCCGTTCGAGGCGTTCAACAACGCCCAGGACCACATCCTCGCCGCGGGCGAGGCGCATATCGACCGGCTGGTGCTGGAGGCGTTCATCGAGGGCATCGCGGGCATCGATGACCCGGACGCCCGCGATCTCGCCGAGACGGTCTGCGACCTGTTCGTCTACTCCTCGCTCGAACAGAACCAGGCGTGGTACATCATGCACCGCTTCATGTCGGTGGAGCGCGCCAAGGCGGTCCGCCGCGGCGTCAACGAACTCGTCGACCGCCTCCGCCCCCACTCCGCCACCCTGGTCGAGGCCCTCGGGGTCCCCGACTCCCTCCTCCACGCCGCCATGCTCGACGACGCCAGCGTCCACCAGGGCGCCTGAGCGCTGGTCCGGTTATCGTCGAGCGGTGAATCGTCCGCTCGTTGCCCTGCCGCGGCGGGTCGCGCTGCCCGCGACCGTCGCGCTCGGTGTGCTTGTCGCCGTGGTGTTGCCGCTGACCTTTCCGAGTGGTGGTGGGCCTACGGCGTTCGACCGTGTCGTGGGGGAGTGGGTGCGGTCGGCGCTGGGGGCGCATCCCGGGGTCTTCGATGTGCTGGTGGTTCCCAGCAACGCTTATGTTCTCCTGCCGCTGCTGGTGATCGGGACGGTCGGGTACGCGGTGCGGCGAGAGTGGTGGAGGGCCGGATTCCTGCTCGTGGCACCGGAACTCGCGGTAGCGATCAACACCTGGGTGCTGAAACCGCTGTGGGACCGGCCATTACAGGACTACCTGGCGTACCCGAGCGGCCACACCGTCCACTTCGTCGCCATCGCAACGGCTTTCGTGCTGCTCGCCGAGGATCGTCGCCTCCGGACCGCGCAGCTCACGGTGTCCGCGGTGCTGCTCGTGGGTGTGGCCGTGGGCATGGTCGGGCTCGGCTATCACTATCCCACCGACATCCTCGGCGGGACGGCGGCGGCGATCGCCCTGGTCACGGCGATGTACGCGGCGCTGGGACCGCTCAGCCGGGACCGTAGGTGAGCACCAGCGAGATCACGAACCACAGCACCCAGGCGAACGCGATCAGCATGCCGATGGCCAGGGCGATGCGCAGGAACCCGCGCCCGAAATCGACCCGCTCGGCCTCCTTCGGATACAGCTTCCACGGGCTGTACCAGGGCATCGTGATCGCGAGCGGCCCGGCGTAGGCCTGCTCGGCCTGCGTCTTCTCCTCCATATAGGCCTCGGCCTGGGCCTGCTGCGGGCCGCCGTACCAGAGCGTGATGTCCACCGGACCGCCGAAACCCTCGTGCTCGAGGTCCTGCGGTGCAGGCAGATACGGCAGCAGGCCCAGCCCGCGGAAGGTCATCGCGATATCGGTGGGTGTCCACTGTGCGCGGCCCTGCGACGCGAGCGTGTGCAGGTAATCGGCCAGGCGGCGGGGATCGTCGCCGAGCACCACCTCGAAGCTGGGATCGCTCCACAGCTGCCGGATCCGCAGATCCGAGCCGTTCGGCGGGACCACCAGCACCACCCCGCTCACCACCCGCTGGCCGAGGCCGCGCTCGGCCAGCCAGTTCTGCAGCGCGTAGGTGTGGTCGCGCGACTTGTCCAGCGGCGGGCGGCGGTCCCCGCCCTCGAGCGTCACGATCTGATTGCCCACCCGCCAGGGGCCGTTCAGCGGCACCTCCAGCTCGCCCCCGGCCTGCTCGGCGAGTGCCTCGGCCTCGATGATCACGCAGCTGGTCGGCGTCCAGATCACCGCGTCGAACTGATGGAGCCGATCGGCATGGAACAGGCTGCAGTTCACCGTGGCCACGCCGTGCGGATCACCCGGGCCCTTCCAGGTACGCAGCCAATCGACCAGCGTCCGCTCGGCCAAGGTGCCGGCGGCATTCTGCACTCGCACGAGCATTGGCGATCAGCCCTTCCCGTCGACACTTGTCTCCGAAAGCATAAGGGCCCGCGCCGGATCGGTGGGGAACCGTCACCGCGTGTGGGCATATCGGCGGCCCGGTCCGCCGCCGGTACGCGTCAGGCCGTGGGCACCGCCGGACCGGCCGGAGTGATCGGCAGCCGCAGCGCCCCGGGCGCCCAGTCGGGAACGGTCGGCTGCACCGGGGCCACGGGCCGAATCCGGCGGTACGGCGAACCCAGCCGGGGGCGCGGATCGGCCGCACCCTTGTTGGGCCAGAACGCCATCGCGCGCTCGGCCTGCGCGGTGATGGTCAGCGACGGGTTCACGCCCAGGTTCGCCGTCACCGCCGAGCCGTCGGCGACATGCAACCCGGGATGGCCGAAGACGCGCTGGTACGGGTCGACCACGCCGGTCTCCGGGGTCTCGCCGATCACGCAGCCGCCGATGTAGTGCGCCGTCGCCGGGATGTTGAACACGTCCATCACCAGCCCCTGCACATCGCCGTTCACCTTCTCGCCGAAGCGGCGGCCCACCTCGTGTGCCAGCGGGATCCAGGTCGGATTCGGTTGTCCCATACCCTGTTTCGTCTTCAGCTGCCCCCAGCGCCGGAACGAGGTGAGCGAGTTGTCCAGCGACTGCATCACCAGCAGGATCACCGACTTCTCCGACGCCCGCCGGGCATTGAGGCTGCGCAGGAACACCGCCGGCTGGGTCACCATCGCCAGCAGGAACCGCAGGAACCGGAACGCGCCGCCATCGACGATCGGCGCCGACAGCGGGAACAGCGCGTTCTGGCCCTTGCCGTAGTGGCAAACCTCGACGTGGGTGTCGGGTTCGGGATGGATGGAGGAGGTGATGGCGATGCCCTCCGCGAAGTCCGTCCGTTCCCGGCTCACCACGTTCAGGATGGCCTCGGAGTTACTGCGGGTCAGCTCGCCCAGCCGCGGCGACAGATTCGGCAGCACCTTCTCGTCACGCATCTTGTGCAGCAGCTTCTGGGTGCCCAGCGCCGCGGCCGCGAACACCACCTGTTCGGCGGTGAAGGTCTTGCGCTGCTTGCGAACCCAGCGATCCGAGCGCTTGGTCTCGATGGCGTAGCCGCCGCCGAGCATGGGCCGCACCTTGGTGGCGGTGGTCAGCTCGAACACCTTCGCCCCGGCCTGCTCGGCGAGGTAGAGGTAGTTGGTGGGGGTGGTGTTCTTGGCGTTGTGCGGGCAGCCGGTGAAGCAGCGCGCGCAGTGGATGCAGCCGCTGCGGCGCGGGCCGACGCCGCCGAAGTACGGGTCGTCGACCTCGGTGCCCGGGTCGGGCTCGTTGAAGAACACGCCGACGTTGGTGGCGTGGAAGGTGTCGAGTACGCCCATGTCGTCGGCGATCGAGCGGATCACCTCGTCGGCGGGCGTCATCCGCGGGTTGGGCGCCACCCCGAGCATGCGCTGGGCCTGGTCGTAGTACGGCGCCAGCTCGGATTTCCAGTCGGTGATGTGGGCCCACTGCCGGTCGCGGTAGAACGCGGGGAGCGGCTCGTAGAGGGTGTTGCCGTAGATCAGCGATCCGCCGCCCACCCCGGAGGCGGAGAACACGGCGCACTTGCCGAGCAGGCTGATCCGCTGCGGCCCGGTCAGACCCAGCCGCGGCGCCCAGATCGACTTGCGCACATTCCAATTCGTCTTGGGAATGGCCTCGGCCGGCCAGCGGCGGCCGGATTCGAGCACCGCCACCCGGTAGCCCTTCTCGGTCAGCCGCAGCGCGCTCACGCTCCCGCCGAATCCGGAGCCGATCACCACCACGTCGTAGTCGAAGTCGGGCATGTCTTCCTCTCAATCCACCACACCGCAATGAAACGATTGCCGACTCATTCTTTCACCTGTCGGAGATGCCCCGGAACATATCCTGCCCGCCCGGCGGCCCTGGCGTGCCCGTATGGCGCTGTTGTGCCGTTTCGGGTAAGCAACAGCTGTGACGAGCGAACCCCCGGACCCCCAGGCCGACGCCCGCGCGGACCGGATTCTCACCGTGCCGAACGTGCTGAGCGTGCTGCGGCTGATCGGCGTCCCGGTGCTGCTGTGGCTGCTGCTGGTCGAACATGCCGACGGCTGGGCGTTCGTGCTGCTGGTGGTCAGCGGCTTCACCGATTTCCTGGACGGCAAGCTCGCGCGGCTGCTGGACCAGTACTCGCGGCTGGGCGCGTTGCTGGACCCGTTCGTGGACCGGCTGTATCTGGTCGCCACCGTGCTGGGGCTGCTGGTGCGCGGAATCCTGCCGTGGCCGTTCGTCGTGCTGCTGATCGGTCGGGATCTGGTGCTGGCCGCGGTGCTGCCGATCTACCGCCGCCGCGGGCTGCCCCCGCCCGAGGTGATCTATCTCGGCAAGGCTGCCACCTTCGCGCTGATGTCGGCGCTGCCGTGGCTGCTGGCCGGACAGATGGATTGGGCGGCCGCAGGTTTCAGCCGGGCCTTCGGGTGGGCACTGTTGATCTGGGGTACGGCGGTCTACCTCTGGACCGGGATGCTGTACCTCGGCAAGGCACTGGCGGTGTCCCGGTCGATACCGGCGGTGCGGCAGGGAACGCACGAGCCGATACAGTGATCACGACGCCGGAGAGAGGACGCCCGTGAAAGGACTGCACCTGTGACCGACCTTCCCGAGGATTTGCGGTACACCGAGGAGCACGAATGGGTGCTGCGGGTCGGCCCTACCCGGGTGCGGGTGGGCATCACCGACTACGCCCAATCACAGCTCGGTGACGTCGTCTTCGTGCAGCTGCCCGCGGTCGACAGCGAGGTCGCGGCGGGCGACGGGATCGCGGAGGTGGAGTCGACCAAGAGCGTGTCCGACATCTACGCCCCGCTGGGCGCGAAAGTCGTTGCGGTGAACGAAGATCTGGACTCCACGCCGGAGACGCTCAACAGCGATCCGTACGGGGACGGCTGGATGTTCGAACTCGAGGTCGGTGACGCCGCGAAGCTGGACGCGACGCTCGCCGAACTGCTCGATGCCGCAGGTTATCAAGGAGTTATCGGGGGCTGAAGCGGCCTTCACAGTTCTACCTGCACGGGATCGCCCTGGCAGGGTACGGTCAATGCCAACAGAAGTGCCGGCGGCCGGTGCCGGAATCTCCAAGGGCGCGACAGCCGGTCGCGTTGGGTGACGGCAGGGACGGCATCGCGATGCCGGTACGGATAATCGGTTCGAGGAGGAGAGCAAGGGTGAGCGAGAACAAAGACCCGGGTTACGGGGAGAGCGCGGCCGAGACCACATCGGTGTTCCGCGCTGATTTCCTCAACGAGGTCGACGCGTCGCGCTCCGGTGAGCAAACCGGCGACCAGCCGGTGCAAGGGGTCGAGGGCCTGCCTCCGGGCGCCGCCCTTCTGGTAGTCAAGCGTGGACCGAACGCGGGCTCGCGGTTCCTGCTGGATCAGCCCACCACCTCGGCTGGGCGCCACCCCGACAGCGACATCTTTCTCGACGATGTCACCGTCTCCCGCCGCCACGCGGAGTTCCGCCAGGACGACGACACCTTCCAGGTGGTCGACGTGGGCAGCCTGAACGGCACCTACGTCAACCGGGAGCCGGTGGACTCCTCGGAGTTGCAGAACGGCGACGAGGTGCAGATCGGCAAGTTCCGGCTGGTGTTCCTGACCGGACCACGTCCCGCCCAGAACGATTCCGCGGGCGCGCTCTAGCGGGGTCGGTCGCAGACATGACAGGCGCAGCGCAGTGGACCCGCGGAGGGATGTCGATCGGCTCCGTGCTGGACCTGCTGCGTCCGGATTTCCCGGACATCACCATCTCGAAGATCCGCTTCCTCGAATCCGAGGGGCTGGTCAGCCCGGAGCGCACGCCCTCGGGCTATCGCAGGTTCTCCGTCGCCGATGTCGAGCGCCTGAGGTTCGTCCTCACGGCGCAGCGCGACCAGTACCTGCCGTTGAAGGTGATCAAGGAGCAGTTGGAGGCGATCGACAGTGGCGCCGCGACGCTCGGGGTGCGCGAGGCGCGCGCCCGGGCGGCCGACGGCGCCGGTGCGGCGGGGGGGGGGGCGGGGGGGGGCGGGCCGCCCCCCCCCCCCAACACACCCCCCCCCCCCCCGCGCGGGGGGGGGGGGGGGG
>NZ_JARWOP010000365.1 GCF_029868745.1 Nocardia wallacei
GGTTAACACAGCGGCTAACGGCCGTCGCCGCACCCGCCGTCGTGGTTTAACAACACGGGCGGGGGCTGCGGCACCCGCGGGTCTTGCAGCAGCGACGCCGCCTCGGTGATCCCGATGCGCGCGGGGCGGTCGGTCATCAGAAGAACCCGAGCTTCTTGGGCGAGTAGCTGACCAGCAGGTTCTTGGTGCTCTGGTAGTGGTCGAGCATCATCTTGTGGTTCTCCCGGCCGATGCCGGACTTCTTGTAGCCGCCGAACGCGGCGTGCGCGGGGTAGGCGTGATAGCAGTTGGTCCACACCCGTCCGGCCTTGATGGCGCGGCCGAGCCGGTAGGCGGTGTTCATGTCCCGGGTCCACACGCCGGCGCCGAGCCCGTACAGCGTGTCGTTGGCGATGCCGATCGCCTCCGGCACGGATTCGAACTTGGTCACCGAGACCACCGGCCCGAAGATCTCCTCCTGGAAGATGCGCATGTCGTTGCGGCCCTCGAAGATCGTCGGCTCGACGTAGTAGCCGTTGGGGTAGCCGTCGACCTTGCGTATCTCGCCGCCGGTGAGTACTCGCGCCCCTTCCTTCCGGCCGATGTCGATGTAGGAGCGGATCTTCTCGTACTGGTCGTTACTGGCCTGGGCGCCGATCATGGTGGCCTCGTCGAGCGGGTTGCCGCCCTTGATGTTGCGGGTGCGCTCGACGCAGCGGGCCATGAACTCGTCGTAGATCTCGGCGTGCACGAGCGCCCGCGACGGACAGGTGCACACCTCGCCCTGGTTCAGCGCGAACATCACGAAACCCTCGACCGCCTTGTCGAGGAACTCGTCGTCGGCGGCGGTGACGTCGGGCAGGAAGATATTGGGGCTCTTGCCGCCCAGCTCCAGGGTCACCGGGATGATGTTCTCGCTGGCGTACTGCATGATCAGGCGGCCGGTGGTGGTCTCGCCGGTGAACGCCACCTTCGCCACCCGGGGACTGGAGGCCAGTGGCTTGCCGGCCTCCACGCCGAATCCGTTGACCACGTTGAGAACTCCGGGCGGCAGCAGGTCGGCGATCAGCTCCACCACCAGCAGCAGCGACGCCGGGGTCTGCTCGGCCGGCTTGATGATCACGCAGTTGCCCGCCGCCAGCGCGGGCGCGAGTTTCCACGCGGCCATGAGGATCGGGAAGTTCCAGGGGATGATCTGGCCGACCACGCCGAGCGGCTCGTGGAAGTGGTAGGCCACCGTGTCGGCGTCGAGTTCGGACAGCCCGCCTTCCTGCGCGCGGATGGCGCCCGCGAAATAGCGGAAGTGGTCCACGGCCAGCGGGATGTCGGCGGCCAGGGTCTCGCGGACCGGTTTGCCGTTCTCCCAGGTCTCGGCGACGGCCAGCCGCTCCAGGTTGGCCTCGATGCGGTCGGCGATCTTGTTGAGCAGGTTGGCGCGCTCGGTCGGGGCGGTGGCGCCCCAGCGGTCGGCGGCGGCGTGCGCGGCGTCGAGCGCGAGATCGATGTCGGCGGCCGTGGAACGGGCTACCTCGCAGAATGTTTCGCCGTCGACGGGTGACGGATTGTCGAAGTACCGTCCCTCGACCGGAGCCTTCCAGTCCCCACCGATGAAGTTGTCGTAGCGCCGGGCGAAGTCGACGAGGCTGCCGTCCGTGCCGGGCTTGGCGTAGATCATGATGCTCGCTTCCTGTGCGGTCGGCGGACGAGCTGTCCGTCCCGGCACACCGAGCATCGATGCCCGCGGGCGACGAGGCTCGTGCCGCCGACTGATCCGTGGTGACAGGACTCACTATGCGGCCGTCCGGTTGGCGCGAGATTGGCGCGGTGAGCACGCGCGCAACCTGCTGCCCCGCCGGCGGCCTGCCCTGCTCAGCTGTGCAGGGCGGCGTGCAGGCGGGCGGTTACGAGGGCGCGGCGGGGGTCGTCCGGTGAGAGGAGGCGCAGGGCGTGTTCGTGGAGTTGGGCGTCTTCGGGGCAACGGGCGCCGAATTCGACTGCGTGCGTGGCGGTTCGGCTGTTCAGGACGGCGGTGCGCAGGCTGACGTCGAGGTATTCGCGCCACTGCGCGATGCCGGGGGTGTCGGAGCCGGGCAGCAGTGGACCTCGATAGAGTCGCAGCGCGGTGGCGACGTCTCCGGCGGCGACGGCGGCGAGCAGATCGACCGCGTCGCAGGAGATCGGGCGGGCCAGCGCGTAGCGGCGGCTGGTGATGTCGCCGCCGGTGGCATTGCGCAGATGGGAGACATCGGCCTTCAGTGTCGATGCCGAGACCGGGCGGTCACCGTAGACGGCCGCGTGCAGGCGCTGCGGCGTATAGCCGTCGGGTTCCAGGGCGAGCAGCGCCAGGATCTCGAGCTGCCTGGGCCGCAAGCGGATCGCCGTCCCCGAGCGGGTGAGTGCGGCCCCGCCGAGGCATCGCAGCCGCAGCTCCGGTGGTGCGGCGTCGCCGGGTGCGGCCGGTAGCCGGGATTCGATCGCGGACACCAGCGCCCGCACCGTCGACATGGCCAGCGGATGCGATCGGTCCCAGGTGGTGGACAGGTCGAGCACGCCGAGACGGCGGCCGTCGGGGGCGTGGATGGGGGCGCAGTAGCAGACCCAGCCGTGCAGGGCGGCGACCAGGTGCTCGGCGGAGAACACGACGCTCGGTTCGCCGGTGCGCAGCGCCAGGGACAGGGCGTTGGTACCCATGTGCGTCTCGTCCCAGCGGCCGCCGGGGGCGAAGTTGACCTGCTCGGCGCGCCGGCGCATCACGCGCCCGCCGCACGACCACAGGATGGTGCCGCGTTCGTCGGTGACCGCGGCGACGAAGCCGGAATCGTCAGCGATGCTGCGCAATTCGTCGGCCAGCTCGGTGACGGGGATGCGCAGCGGCGACTGCGACCAGCGAGAGCCCAGTTCGCCGTCGTCGGCAGGCGCGGCGAGGCAGGCGGGGTCCACGGTGGGCAGCGAACGCCGCCACGACTGCACGACCTCACTGCGGAGCACGGTCTGCCCGGCGGGCACCGCGTGCACCGGCGCCCAGCGGGCCCACTCCTGTTCCAGGGCGGCGCGCCGCTGGGACAGGGCGCGAATCTGGGGCATCGCTACGACCTCGCATCGGGGATGTACCTGCGCTCTCATGATTGCGTACCGGGCCGCGCCCCGCGGGAATTTCCGTGCTCCGATACTTGTAGACAGGAGTCATGAGCGCTCCTTTCCGCTTCGGCGTGAACCTGTTCCACCCCGCCTCCCGGGCCGAGTGGGTCGAAAAGTGCCGCAAGGCAGAACAACTCGGCTTCGATGTGCTCGGCGTACCCGACCACCTCGGATTTCCGGCGCCGTTCCCGGCGATGCTGCAGGCCGCGGAGGTTACCGAGCGTGTTCGGATCAACACCTTCGTCCTCAACGTGCCCTTCTACAACCCGGTGCTGCTGGCGCGCGAGGTAGCGACCGTAGACCTGCTCAGTGACGGCCGGATCGAACTCGGCCTCGGCGCCGGTTACGTGCAGGCCGAATTCGAGGCCGCGGGACTGCCGTTCCCCAGCGGGGGCCGCCGGGTCGACCAGCTCGCGGAGGCGGCGGCGACGCTGCGGCGGCTGTACGCGGACCCGGACTATCAGCCGCGGCCCGCGCAGGCCGGTGGCCCGCCGCTGCTGATCGCGGGGTGGGGTGACAAGTTGCTGCGGGTGGCCGCCGAGCACGCCGATATCGTCGCCTTCACGGGCGGCACGGCCACCGACGGCGGGCACATCACCGTCGCGACCCCCGACGCGACGGCGCGGCGCGTCGAGTACGTGCGCGACCTGCTCGGCGAGCGCGCGGACAGCGTCGAGTACAACATCCTGGTCCAGGCCGTGGCGCCGGGCAGCGAACGTGGCGCGATCCTCGAACGCTACGCGGCCAACCTGCCCGACGACGCGTCGGATCTGCTCGAGGATATTCCGGTGCTGCTGGTCGGCTCGCCCGACGAACTGGCCGACCGGTTGCGCGAGCGCCGCAAGCGTTACGGCTTCAACTACATCACCGTGCTGGAGCCGGCCATGGAGCGCTTCGCCGAGGTGATCGAACTGCTGCGCTGAGCCGCCCGCCGGCAATCGCGACACGCCGAGGGCATTGCCCGGGTCCGGAGCCGCGGTGATGGTTGTCTGCTATCGCTGCGCGCAAATGATCGCTCGATCGATCCACCCGACCGAAGGAGTTGTGTCTTGGTGCGTATGTGCCGAACCCTGGCCGGTGTCGCGCTGGCGGCCGCCGCGGTGCTGGGTGCGACTTCGGCGGTGCTGGCCGTCGGGCTGAAGTGGGAGCAGGTGCGGGTCACCGACACCGTGGCCGAACCCGATTGCCGCCACGGGGGAGGCGAGAGCGACGAACCCGGCGCCCGCGAGCCGGAGGCGCAGCACAAGCTGTCGAGCGGGTATCAGCAGCGCGACGCCGAAGGCTCGGAACCCGGTCTGGCACAGTAGTTCCGAGCCTTTCGCGGCGGGCCTACTTATTGAAGAAGATGCCCGCCACGTCGGCGTTCTTGATCGGGGTGTCGCCGTTGCGCTGATTGCCGCACAGGAACTCCACCGCGGCCATCGTGAGGTCGACCTGGGTGCCCGACGGCTCGTTCTCGTCGCCGGTCTGCTGCTTGACGAACTTCGTTACCGTCGTGCGCTTGGTGTTCTGATCCTGTTTCACGTACTCGCTGCACGAGGTGTCGCCACCCTTGTTGAGTGCCTTCTCGACATCGCTGCATCCGGTGAGAAGCGCTGTGGCGACAGCCAATCCGACGGCGGCTGCGGCAGGCCATCGCGGGGATTTCATCTGGCTTCTCCTCGTGGGGTCGTGCCGGGCTGTCCGGCGGTGGAAGGCGTGCGCTGCACAGCCTAGAGGGTGGGCGATCCTGCTCCGCCCACCCACGGTGGAGAAATAGCCCGGCGGCGCGGTCCTGATCAGGTTCGGTCCCGCGCTCGTGCGTCGATCAGGTCGGCGAGCAGGCGGGTGATGCGACTGCCCAGGTCGGGGGCGGTGGTGCCGAGCTGGTCGGCGCGCTTGGCGAGCTGGCCGTCGAGGGCCAGCGCGGCCAGTCCGTGCCCCATGCTCCACACGGCGACGGCGACGGCGTCCGCCTCGTCGGCGGGGAACGCGCCGTCGGCGACGATCTCGGCGATGGCGTCGGCCAGTACCGCGAAGGCGGCGTCACCGGCGGCGCGCGCCTCGGGATTCTTGTCCGGTTGCGACAGCTCGGGCCGGAACATCAGCCGGAAGTATGCGGGCTGCTCCTGCGCGAAGCGCACGTAGGCGTCGGCCAGCGCCGTGAGACTGCCGATGGGGGTCGGCGCGGTGGCCCGCGCGGCCACCAATTGCGCTGTCAGCAGGTCGAATCCGCGGGCGGACAGGGCGGCCAGGAGCGCGGCGCGATCGGCGAAGTGGTGGTACGGCGCACCGGGGCTCACGCCCGCCTCGCGCGCGACCCGCCGCAGGCTCACCGCGGCCAGTCCCTCGGTGTCGATCAGCTGCAAGCATGCGCGCAGCAGCTCCTCGCGCAGCGCTCCGTGGTGGTAGCGGTCCTTGGTCGACGGCATGTGCCGAGCGTACGGGGTTGACAGGAGTACCTCCGGGAATCTATACAGTGATTACATTCTAAACACCGCTTAGATCGGAGAGGTCATGCCGGATCGCGTTCTGGTGACGGGGGTTTCGGGGTACCTGGCGGGTCACGTCGTCGCGGACCTGCTCGCGCACGGCTACCGGGTGCGTGGCACGGCCCGCGCGGTCACCACCGTGCTGGCGGATCGGCTGCCCGGGGTGGAGCTGGTGGCCGCGGACCTCGCCGACGACGCGGGCTGGGCGCAGGCCGTGGCGGGCTGCCGGTACGTGGTGCACACCGCCTCGCCGTTCCCGCCCGACGCGCCCGACCACGAAGACGAGCTGGTGCGGCCCGCCGTGGACGGCACGTTGCGAGTGCTGCGCGCCGCCGCGGCGGCCGGGACCGTGGAGCGTGTCGTGCTGACCTCCTCGATCGCCGCGGTCCGGGTCGGTCATCCCGATCGGGTGTGCACCGAGGCGGACTGGTCACAGGTCGAGGCCTGCGGCGCCTACGAGAAGAGTAAGACCCTCGCCGAGCGAGCGGCCTGGGAGTTCGCGCGGGAGACCGGGGGATTCGAACTGATAGCGATCAATCCGGGCATGATCCTGGGCCCGGTGCGGCATCCGGCCGTCGGCACGTCGGTGGCCGCGGTGCAGATGGTGTTGTCGGGGGCCATGCCCGGGGTGCCGCCGATCGGGTTCGCGACCGTCGACGTGCGTGACGCGGCGGCCGCGCACCGGCTGGCGCTGGAGACTCCGGAGGCCGCCGGGAACCGGTATATCTGTGCCGGAGAACAGGTTTCGATGACGGAGATGGCGCGGGTGCTCGCCACCCGGTATAGGGTGTCGACCCGCACGATGCCGGGGCTGCTGGTGCGGCTGGCGGCCCGTTTCGACGCGTCGGCGCGGACGGCGGCCCGGGATCTGGGCCGCCGCGAGCGGGTCAGTGCGGACAAGGCGCGGCGGGAACTGGGCTGGTCCATGCGCCCGATCGAGGAGACGCTGCTCGATACCGCCGCGAGTCTCATCGAGTTCGGTCTGGTGGACGATCCCGGTCGGCCGCGGGGATCGCGCCGGGAACCGGTCGCGGCGTGAGGCGGCGGGCATGTTGATCACAGCCGCGGTCATCGCGCTCGTCGCTCTGGTGCGTCGGTGGAGATCCGCGCCGGACGCTGGTCGGCGACGACTGCGTCCGAGAGCGCGGGCACTGTGGCAGTCCGTGCGCCGCTGGGTGGACGGAGCCCCGCGCGGACTGGCAGCGGGCGCCGGGGCGATCGCGTTGATGAGCACGGCATTACTGATGGTGCCGTGCGCATTGTGACGGCCATTCCGCTACGAGCGATCGCCTCGCGCCTGGCCTGCCGCATCCGCGCCCGATAATGTCTGCCACCATGGAGTTCAGCACGCTCGGCAAGACCGGTTTGATCGTTTCGCGAATGGCGTTCGGCGCCATGACATTCACCGCGGGCAACAGCGATATCGACGCGGTGTACAAGGTGGGTGCCGAGCTCGCGGACGAATTGGTCGGCCGCGCGCTCGAGGCGGGCATCAACTTCTTCGACACCGCCGACGGCTACGCGGGCGGCGAGTCGGAGGTACTGCTCGGCCGGGCGCTCAGTGCGCGCCGCGACGAGGTGGTCATCGCGACCAAGGTCGGTTTCCGGACGGGGGAGCCGCTGACGCAGGCGGGACTGTCGCGGCGGCACATCCAGTGGTCCATCGACCAGAGCCTGCGGCGGCTCGGCACGGACTGGGTCGACGTCTACATCGCGCACCGGGAGGATCCGTTCACGCCGCTCGAGGAGACCCTGGCCGCGCTCGACGACGTGGTGCGCTCGGGCAAGGCGCGCTACCTCGGCTTCTCCAACTGGTCGCCGTGGAAGGTGGCCGCCGCGGCGGAAATCCAGCGCGCCAACGGATTTGCGCCGTTCACCCACGGGCAGATGAACTACTCGCTCGTCGGCCGCGACGTGGAACGCGACGTGATTCCGATGATGCGCCGCTACGGCCTGGGCCTGACGGTGTGGAGCCCGCTGGCCTCCGGCTTCCTCAGCGGCAAGTACACCCGGGAGTCGCTGCGCGACCCGGACAACCGGCTGGCCGGATTCGACATCCTGCCCTTCGACAAGGAACAGGGCTTCGCGCTGGTGGAGCGCATGCGCGTGATCGCCGACAAGCACAACGCGAGCGTGGCCCAGGTCGCGCTGGCGTGGCTGCTGGCCCAGCCCGCGGTCACCAGTGTGCTGCTCGGCGCGAGCAAACTGCATCAGCTCGAGGACAATCTCGGCGCCCTCGACGTGCGGCTGAGTGCCGACGAAATCACCGACCTGAGCGACGCCATGCCGCCCGCGCCGGTGTACCCGAACTGGTTCATCGAGAACATGCGGGACCAACCGGCCACCGAGGCACTGGGCCGCGGCTGAACGCCGGGCGGCCGGGGGTGCGGGTGGGCCGGTGCGCCGCTAGTCTGCGGCGGTGGATCTGTCGGAGTTGAGCAGTTCGGTGTCGTCGGTGACGGATCGGTTGGGCGATGTCTCGCCGCATCCGCCGCTGTGGGTCGTGGTGGCGACCGGGGTGGCGGCACTGGTCCTGGTGATGTATCCGCCGGTGTGGCGGGTGCTGCGGACCGTGGTGACGATCGCCCACGAGGTCGGGCACGCGGTGGTGGCGGTGCTGACCGGCCGGACGCTGCGCGGCATCCGGCTGCACTCGGACACCTCGGGGGTGACGGTGTCGCGCGGGAAGCCCTACGGCCTCGGCATGGTTCTGACGACTCTGGCCGGATATCCCGCGCCGTCGGTGGTCGGGCTGGGTTGCGCGGCGCTGCTCGGGATGGGCCGGTTGACGCTGATGCTGTGGCTGGTGGTGGCCGCGCTCGTGGTGCTGCTGCTGGTGATCCGGAACCTGTTCGGTTTTCTGGCGGTGGTGGTGACCGGGGCGGTCACACTGGCGGTGTCCTGGTACGGAACCGTGGTGTGGCAGGGCGTGTTCGGGTACGCGGTCGCGTGGTTCCTGCTCATCGGCGGGCTGCGCGCCGTGGTGGAGTTGCAGCGCGTGCGCGTGCGCGGCGACGGCTCGGACGCCGACCAGCTGGCCCACCTGACCAAGCTGCCCTCGCTGCTGTGGGTGCTGGTGTTCGCGGCCGCGTGCCTCGCCGCACTCGTCGCCGGGGGCAGCCTGCTCCTCGGCCCGCTACCCGAACTGCACACCGCCTGATCCGCCTCCGCAGCCGATCGGCCTGGTATGCCTCTCTAGCCGATGGCGGAGCCGTCCGCGTAGTCCCGCCACCGTCGCGCCTCGCCCGAATTGCCTTGCCGGTCCAGCACTTCGGCGAGTCCGGCCATGGCACGGGTGTCGCCGTGGTCGGCGGCGGCCCGCCACCAGCGCTCGGCGTCGATGAGATCGCCCTGCCGGAATCGCACCACGCCGAGGTCGTAGGCCGCGCCGGCGTGCCCGAAACCGGCCGCCTGGCTCCACAGCGCACACGCCTGCTCGACGTCGCCGCGGCCGTGCATCGCCACCCCCAGCTCGTAGAGCGATCTGCGGTAGCGGCTCTGGTCGGTCGGCGCGGCGACCGTGTCGACCTCCACCACCATCTCGCCGAAATCCGGCGGCCCGATGCCCGCGCTGCAGCGCAGCAGCGGATGCCCGCTCGCGGTGCGGTCGATGAGCAGGCCGTAGTTGCCGGTCCACGACTCGGTGGCGCCGGCGGCGTCCATCCATACCGGGGTCAGGGTGAAAGATGCGTCCGGAGCGGCAGCGCACACCTCCAGCCGGACGCCGCCGGCCATCGCGTCGGTCCACACATCCACCCCGCGCAGCCGCCGGCCCTGCAGGGCGACGTGCCCACCCAGCACCGACAACCCGATGCCCAGACCGAGCAGCCCGGCCGGGGGAGCGGCGGCATGCAGGGTCAGGGTGATCGCCACGGGATCGGCGCCCAGCGGTTCGGAATACAGCGGATGGACTCGCGTGCCGTCGAGATCGACCGCCTCGGCACCGGCGTACCGCTCGGCCAGCGGCAGCGCGTGGTCGGACGCATCGTAAGCAGACGGCCCGGTCATCGTGTCCGCCTTTCGCCGGAACTGCTCGGGTGGAGTCGGGCATACGGAGTCTGCCAGAGAATTCCGCCCCCAAACAACCGAGAACGTATGTGGTCGACCGGTTTGCGAGCGTGACGCAAGCCGCGCGCAAGTCCGGCGCAATCGGCGCGCGGCACGCTCGATTCCATGACCGAGACATTCGATGTGGTGGTGGCCGGGGCCGGGCCCGTGGGACTGATGC
The DNA here is from genome assembly GCF_029868745.1 of Nocardia wallacei. Taxonomy (GTDB): domain Bacteria; phylum Actinomycetota; class Actinomycetes; order Mycobacteriales; family Mycobacteriaceae; genus Nocardia; species Nocardia wallacei_B. The sequence continues at coordinate 9,817 of NZ_JARWOP010000365.1, forward strand.
TGGCATGCGAGTTGCGGCTGGCGGGAGTGGACGTACTGGTGGTGGAGCGGCTGGCCGAGATCGACCAGACCCTCAAGGCGGGCGGCATCAACGTCCCCACCGTGCAGTCGTTCTATCGGCGGGGACTGCTGCCGCGACTGAACGAACGGCGGGCCGCGCACGTCGCGAGTCTGCCGCCCCTGCCGGGAAAGGCGGGCGAGCAACCGCGGCGCTTCGGCGGGCATTTCGCCGGAATGTTCCTGGACGGCTCGCTCATCGACATCGACGATCCCGCCTTCGCCGAACTCGGCCCGGTCGACGGGTCGCCGTTCGTCCCGCAGCAGGATGTGGAGGAGATCCTCGGCGGCCGGGCGGCCGAACTGGGGGTCGAGGTCCGGCGGCAGGTCGAGCTGACCGGATTCACCGACGACGGTGACTGTGTCACGATTTGGCTGGGCGACACCGTGGTTCGCGCCGGCTGGCTGGTCGGCTGCGACGGCGGCCGCAGCCTGGTGCGCAAGCTCGCCGGCTTCGAGTTCCCCGGTCTCGATCCGGTCGTCACCGGGTATCAGGCGGTCGCGGAGATGTCCGGCGCCGAGGACCTGCGCCTCGGCTGGAACACGACCGACACCGGCGTCTACGCCTACGGCCCGATGCCGGGCCGCTTTCTCACCATCGAGGTCGACGGCCCGCCGCGCGACCGCACCGCCCCCGTCACCGCCGCCGAACTGGAGGCGAGCCTGCACAAGGTATCCGGTGTCCCGGTACGGATTACGGCCCTGCGCTCGGCGACCCGATTCAGCGACAACACCCGCCAGGCCACCGACTACCGCCGCGGGCGGGTGCTGCTCGCCGGCGATGCGGCGCACGTGCATTCGCCGTTCGGCGGGCAGGGACTGAACCTGGGCATCGGCGACGCGATGAATCTCGGCTGGAAGCTGGCGGCGGTGGTCGCGGGCTGGGCGCCGGCCGGACTGCTGGACACCTATACCGCCGAGCGGCATCCGATCGGGGAATGGGTGCTGGAGTGGACTCGTGCGCAGGTCGCGGTGATGCGGCCGGACGATCGCAGTCGCGCGATGCGCAAGGTGATGCGGGAGATGATGGACACCCGCGACGGCGCGACGGCGGTGTTCAAGAAGATCTCCGGCATCCTGCACCGCTACGACCTCGGTGGCGGACACGAACTGGTCGGCGCGGTCGCACCCGATATCGAACTGTCCGACGGTACCCGGCTGGGCGAGCATTGCGGCGACGGCCGCGCGCTGCTGCTCGACCTCACCGATGACCCGGGCCTGCGCGCGCTCGCCGCGCCCTGGTCCTCGCGCGTACGGGTGGTCACCGCGAAACCGGCTCAGCCGCGCGAACTTTCGGCGCTGCTGGTGCGGCCGGACGGGTTCGTCGCCTGGGCCGCCGATACCGGGACCGATGGGCTCGGGGACGCACTGTCGCGGTGGTTCGGCGGCCCGGATCGGTCGCTGTAGGGGTTCAGTCCTCGCTGCTCGCCCGGTCTCCCAGATAGCGCGGCAGGGCCGGGTCGGCGGAGACCAGGCGATCGACCTCCGTGCCACCGGCGCAGTCGTACAGGCCCACCACGATCTGCCCGGATCTGCGGCTCAGCACCCGCCAGATGCCGCCGGAGCCGGTCCAGCGCTCCAGCACGGCCACGGCGTCCTCGGCCACGGATCTCCCTTCCTTCGACGAATCCCTGCCCCGAATCCGGGTCAGCGCAGCGCCGGAATCACCTCGCGTTCGAACAGTTCGATACCGGTGGTGTCGTAGGCCGCCTCCGGGAAGTTCAGGATCGCGTAGCCGAGGCCGAGATCGCGGACGCGACTGAGGTTTTCGACGATCTGCTCGGGCGTCCCGACCGCCGCGGTGCCGCGGAACAGCTGATTGATCTGAGCCTCGGCCTGCTCGGCGCCGACGAACGGGGCCAGGCGGGCGATATGGGCCGCGAGGCGGTCCTCCACCTCGGCCTCGGTGCGGCCGATCGCGACATTGAAGTTCGAGGAGCGCACGATGGCGTCGAACTCGGTGCCGACATCGGCGCAGTGCCCGCGCAGGATCTCCGACTTGTGCGCGAAACCCTCCGGGTCGCCGCTGAAGTTGGTGTAGGCGGCGTACTTCGCCGCGATGCGCAGCGTCTTCTTCTCGCCGCCGCCGGCGATCCACAGCGGGATGCCGCCCGGTTGCGCGGGCAGCGGGCGCACGATGGCGCCGTTCACCTGATAGTGCTTGCCGTCGAGGGTGGCCGAGCCGGTGGTCCACGCCTGCCGGAAGATCTGCACACCCTCGTCCAGTCGCGCCAAACGGTCACCGGCGGAAGGGAATCCGTATCCGTAGGCGCGCCACTCGTGCTCGTACCAGCCGCCGCCGATGCCCATCTCGACCCGCCCGGCCGAGATGAGGTCCACGGTGGCGGCCACCTTCGCCAGATAGGCCGGATTGCGGTAGCTGATCGCGGTACACATCTGCCCCAGGCGAATCCGGGAGGTCACCGCCGCGAACGCCGACATCAGCGTCCACGCCTCGTGGGTGGCCTCCTCGGTCGGCACCGGCACCGTGTGGAAGTGGTCGTACACCCACAGCGACTCCCAGGCGTCTCCCGCGTCGACGCGCTGAGCCAGGTCCCGCATCACTCCCCACTGCGCCGCGGGGTCGATGCCGACCAGGTCCAGCCGCCAGCCCTGCGGGATGAAAATGCCGAAGCGCACGGACGTCTCCTTCACATGTCGACAGGCCGCGGCCGGGTACGGCCGCGACACCGCTGTCCACTGTCGCGGCCGATCGGCGCGGCGGCCACCCGTGTGGGCCGCGGGG